>QHUC01000095.1 GCA_003221045.1 Gemmatimonadota bacterium
GTTGTTCGCGAGCGCCGCCGTCACGATGTTCGTAGCCGTCGGCGCAGTGTTGCCGAACGCGTCCTGGATTACGACCTGGACGGCCGGCGTGATCGAGTTTCCCGTCCGTGCACTGGACGGCTCGACGGCGAAGGCGAGCTGCGCCGCCGGCCCGGCAACAACCACGAAGGGCGTGCTCGTCGCTCCTGTCAGCCCGGCGGCGGATGCGCTCAGTGTGTAGCCGCTCGCGACGCGGTCGATGCTCAAGTTATAGAAGGTCGCCAGACCGTTCACCGGGCTCGCCGTCGCCGGGCCGGAGAGCGTCCCGCCGCCTGGATTCGTCCCGATCGCCATCGTGACGACGTTGGTCGCTGCAGTGACCACGCGCCCCGACGCGTCCTGGATCGCCACCAGGACAGCGGGCGAGATCGCTGTGCCCGCTGTCGCCGTGCCGGGTTGGACCGTGAAGACGAGCTTCGTAGCCTGGCCGGGCCCGGTGAGACTGGGCTCGGTCTCGTTGCATGCCGCTACCCCAAGCAGCACTGCGCGCGCCAGCAATCGGCGCCACGCGGGCCGCCCCGACGTGTGCACCATAGCCCTCCTCGACGGTTCCAAGCTGGTACGTATACGGCGACTCGGTAAGAGGGTCACGGGCCGCCCCGAACAGGAACCGTCAACTCGAGGCTAAGTCTTTGATTTGCCACTCGCGGCGTTACCTACTCAGCGGGGGGGGGCGTCTTCACAGCACACCCTAACGGAGGCGCCTACCGATATGCGCGACTCCGCACCTCACAGACTGACCGAGCGACGCCAAGCCATCCTGCGACAGACCAGCGCCGCCCTACGGGGGCGACCGGTGACCTTGTGGCGCATGGCGAAGGGTATTGCGGTGGCCGAAGTGACCAGCCGCCCGACTCCAGTGCGGGATATGACGGAATCCGACGTGGCCGCGGCCCTGCGGACGTGGGGCCTGACGGCGGACGACAGGAGTCTCTGGGTGGTGTGCCGCCCCGAGCCGAGCCGCTGGCACGTGGCCCGGGTCCGCAGCGACCTGCCTCAGCCGCCACCGGCCGGCATCGAACGGCGCAGCCCGGAGCGCCTGACGCTCGAGCTGGGCGGTCTCTCGCTCGGCGCGCTCGAGCGGCTCTGGGCGGCGGCCGACCAGGCTACCGTGTATCTCTGCGGGTCTCTCGCCCTGCTCGAGGCGTGCGTCGAGCGCGTGCGTGAAATGCGCGGCCTGACGACCACCGATCGCGCGCACCTGTTGGCGGATCTCGCGGTCGTCGCGGATTCGATCCAAGGCGCACTCGACGCCGCGTAGACGATCGAGGGAGGTGGTGCGAGCCTCCCCGGCACTGCAGCAGCACCTTGCCGCCCGACTGAATGAAGCAGACGGTAGCCTGGTGGGGACGCGAGTCGACGGCGAACGGAGCTAAGGGATAGAGCGGAAGCCCTGCGGCGGCGTGCGACGCTCCCCTCGGGCTCGACGCTGGGTGCCGGAACGGCGATCCGTACCGCTACGGCGCTCGGACTCGACGTCGAGCGTTTCCCGCCGCCGGTCCCGGACGATACGACGCCCCAGATCCCGTCGCCGGTCCACGCCCCGTCGCCGCGGTTGCTCCTGGAGGGTCCTTTCGGTTACCATGTCGCAATCTCTGTCGGCATCAAGTCCATGGGCTCAACCGCTGCCGCTGCATACCTAGGGCCACCCGACCCCACCGGACCGACCGGCCTAGTTCGTTGTTTCGTCTAGAGATGGTCGTATGCAAAGCCTGCCCCGAAGCGCACCACCCAAGTTGTTGTTGCGGGGATGCGCAACCGGGTGGTGCGGCGACGCGACAGGGGGGGCCATTCTTTCCATTTGTGCCCTGCTTGCCGCTCCTCTGGTGGGCCGAGCCCAACACGTGTCCTTCGCATTGGCCCACGTCACCGTCATCGACATGACCGGCGCTCCACCCCAGCCGGAGGCGCGGCACTAAAACGGAGGCTACCAGCGTGCGCGCGATCCTGCCGCCCGGCCTATGGGCAATCCTCACGGTGAGCGCCGTCGGAGCGGCCCACGCCCAGACACGTACAGGTGATGTCCGCGCCAGCGCCCGCAACCGGTTGGATTCGCTGCTCCACGCCTACGGACCCACCCTCAAGATGCGGATCTACCGCAACGCGGACGATCCTTACGAGTTCGACGGGTTTTACGATAAAGACCTGCGCTATTCGTCCCGGTTCGAGCTCGAGTTCAATGTCACGCCGCAGAACACGATCGGAGTTCGCGTCTACCCGCAGTGGTATGGTCACAGAATCAACATCGACAAGGTCCGCGATCCGAACGGCCTCGCGCTAGAGCTCCTGCGGTTCTCGGCCCGCAACTTCCTCCACTGGGGCGTGGACGACGCTTCACATGTGTTCGCCGCATACACCTTCACGCTCGAGTCCGGCTTTCCGGAGGAGGCGATCAAGGAGGTGCTGCGGAGCATTCCGCTGGTGGACGAGTCGGTCGGGGAGATGGTGCAGTTTATCGAGTAGGCCCAGCGTCGCAGGATCAAGCCTTCCAGGCCCCGAGCAGGCGTCGGAGCAGCACAAGCTGTCCCACGTGATAGGCGTTGTGATCGGCGAGGACGAGCGCTTCGCGCAGCACGGTTTGTCCAGTGCCGTGCGGGATCTTCGCGAACAGATCGATCTTCGGGTCGCGTACCAGTCGCTGCATCTCTCGGAGGTCGCGCTCCACCTGGGCGGCGCTCTTGTCCCAGGCTGCCTTGTCGGGCGGCGCGTCGCCTACGGGCCAGTAGCCCGCCGGCCAGTCGGGGGAGACGTGTTTCGCGCTCTTCGTGAACTCGACGATATCCCACTGCGAGATCCGGATGTGCTCGAGGACGCGCCACGGGGTGAACGGCTGGCCCGGCGGCTTGGCGCCCCTCTGCTCGGCCGGCCAATCGGCGATCGCGTCCTTGAAGGTGACGTGGGCGTGACCCTCACCGAGCCGAGCCCGCTTGGGTCAGCTGGACCTGCGCGTCCACCAGCTCGATGATCGTGGACGCGCCGGCGCGGTAGCGCTCGTCCTGGACGCGGAAATTCTCCGCCGCCGTCGCGAGGGCCCGGATCGACTGGACGTAATTGTCGCGAGCGGTGCTGTAGGTCTCGTACGCCTCGGTGACGTCGCGCCGCGCCGCGCGCTCGGCGTCTTCGCGGACCGCCCGCGCGACATCGCGATTCACCCGGGCTTCGCTGACCGCCACCTCGCGGTCGCCACCGGTCCAGATCGGGAGCCGCACCGTGAGGGTGAGCGACGACAGGTTGCGCGCCCCGGGATAGAAGCGGCTGTCGAACTCCTGGTTGGCGGCGGTCAGATCGAGCGTCGGGAGATACGTTCCGCGCAGGCCCGCGAGCGTGGCGGACGCGGCCCGCTCGTCGGCCCGCACCAGCCGGTAGCGCGGGCCCTCGTGCAGCGCCATGCTCACCGCGTCTTCGAGCGTCAGGGGCAGCCGCGGCGCCGGCAGGGTGTCGAGCGGTTGCGCGGCGACCGGGCCTGCCACACCCACGCGGCGCCCCAGCTGCAGCCGCGCCACTACGAGGGAGACCCCCTGGCGCGCGGAGTCGATCTCCGCGCGGGTCTCCTCGAGCGCGGCCTGGAGCGAGTCGCTCTGGACCGCCACCCCGTGGAGGACGCGCGCCCGAGTGACCGCCAGCTGCTCGCGCGCCCGGCGGAGCCGCTCCGCCGCCACGCGCAGCAGCTCTTGGTTCGCGAGCACGCTGTAATAGTCCGCCTCCGTGGCCATCGCGGTCTGGAAGCGCTGCTCGAGCTCGCCCGCGGCCGCGGCTTCGTGCGTCGCGTCCGTCGCGGCGAGCGCGGTGAGCTTGGAGACGCTGAAGACCTCGTAGCTCGCGGTCACGCGGGCGGTGTACGCATGCGTCGCCTCGAGGCCCGTGCCCGGGTTGAAGTACGGCGAGGAATACGCGGTCGCGTCGGCGCTGAGCTCGACGGACGGCAGGATGAAGGCGAGCCGGGCCGCCCGGCGCGCCCAGGCGGCGTTGTCGACCTGGCCGAGGGCGCTCACGTACGCCGGGTCGAGCCGGGCCGCCCGCTCGATCGCCTGGTCGAGCGAGACCGTGGGCAGTGAGTCGGCGAGCTGCGCGACGACGAGCAGCAAATGGAGCACTAGCGGCCTCCCCTCCCCTTACCTTCCGCGCCCGGATCCTCGACCGGCTGCACCTTGGCGCCCTCGCTCACCACGTCCCCCAGGTTCACGGCCACGCGCTCGCCGGGAGTGAGGCCGGTGGCGATCGCGGCACGCTCCCCGTCGTCGCGCGCCACGAGCACGCGCCGGAAGCTCACCCGGTCGGCGGAGTCGAGGACCGCGACGAGGGTGGTGTCACCGCGCAAGATCAACGAGCCGACCGGAACCTCGGGGTACCCATGTCCACGTACCTGCAGCGCGACGTTCACGAAGCTCCCCGGCAAGATGGCTTCCGTCTGGTTCGCGAGATCGACCTCGGCAAGCAGTGTGCGGGTGCGTGGATCAAGCTGCCCCGTCACGCGCGTCACCCGGGCCACGAGCTTCACGCCGGGCTGGTCGGGGATGGTGATCTCGGCGGGTGCACCGACGCCGACGAGGGGTGCGTCCGCCTGGTCCACGTACGCGTACACCCGCAGCCGCCCAGTCTGCGCGACCGTGAGCACCGGCAGGGCTCCCGTCTGGGCGTTGGTGGCGCTCTGGAGAAGCGCTCCCGGATCCGCAAAGCGGGCGGTGACGCGGCCGGCGAAAGGCGCACGGATCAGCTCGTAGGACTTGAGGGTCTCGAGCGCCTTGACGTTCGCTTCCGCCACCGCGGCGTCGGTCTCGTAACGCTCGGCCTCCTGCGCGGAGCTCGCGTTCTCGACGGCCAGGGCGCGGAACCGACCCGCGTTGACGCGCTTGTTGCGCGCATCGGCGAGCGCCGCCTCGTACTGCTGGTCGAGCTCCGGCGATTCGATCACGGCGAGCACCTGGTTCGCGCGCACCACGTCGCCCTTGTCCACGAGCACTTGTCGCAGGTAGCCGCTCACCTTGGCGTACAGGGTGACCGAGGCGTATGCCCGGGCCTCACCCAAGAGCGTCAGGGTCTGCGAGCCATCAGGCGACAGTACGCGCGCCACGCGGACGCGCGGTCCCGCCGCAAGCTCCGCCTCGCGCGCCCGGGCTTCGGCGCGCACGAGACTCGCCTTGCGGACGAGCAGCGCGCCGACCACCAGCACCGACACAGCCATTGAGGCCACGCCGCCCACGAACAGCCGGGATTGCTTCATCATCCTTCTCCTCTCTCTTCCGCAAGAAACCGCTCATCGAGCAGGTGACTCGTCGGCTCCTTGGTGCGGATCAACGAATAGACGACCGGCACCACAAGCAACGTCGCCAGCGTCGCTCCCGCCAGGCCGCCGATTACGGCCCGGCCCAGCGGCGCATTCTGCTCGCCCCCTTCGCCGAACCCCAGCGCCATCGGGATCATGCCGAGCACCATCGCCAGCGCCGTCATCAGCACGGGGCGCAGTCGCGTCAAACCCGCTTCGCGCGCCGCCGCGCGGGCCTCCACGCCCGTCTCCACCCGCCGATCGTTCGCGAAGCTCACGAGCAGGATCGAGTTCGATACGGCGATCCCCACCGCCATGATCGAGCCCATCAGCGACTCGACGTTCAGCGTGGTGCCCGTGAGCGCGAGCATCCAGAGGATGCCGACGAGGGCGCCCGGTACCGCCGCCATGATAATGAAAGGGTCGAGCCAGGACTGAAACAGCACCACCATGAGGCAGTAGACCAGGACGATGGCCAGGATCAGGCCGAGCGCGAGGCTCCGGAAGGACTGGGTCATCACCTCACCCTGCCCCCGCACGGTAATGCGCATCCCCGCCGGCAAGGGACCGAGCGCTCGAATGCGGCCCCGAATGTCCCCGACCACGGACCCCAGATCCCGGCCCTCGACGCCGGCGGCGACGTCGAGGATGCGCTGCACCGTGTAGTGACTGACGATGCCGGGCGAGGCACCGGGCGACACGGACGCGACGTTCCCGAGCGTCAGGGCCGGCGCCTCCGGCTGCGCGGCCGGCGTGGGTGCGCTTCCCGGGTCGAGCAGCTGGCCGCCGGTCGCCGTCGAGAGCGGCGTCGCGAGCAGACTCGGCACCGAGGCGACGCGCACGATGGGTGTCTGCACCGCCACGCTGTAGTTCACATTGTTCAGCGGATTCAGGAAGAACGATGGCGCCACGAGCCCGCTCGAGGAGAGGGAGATCAGCATGCTGTTCGCCACGTCGCGCTGCGAGAGACCGAGCTGCGCCGCGCGCACCCGGTCTACCTGGATGCGGAGCGCCGGATAGTCGAGCACCTGCGCGATGTGGACATCCACCGCGCCCGGCACCGTGCGCATCGCGTCCCGCAGCCGGCGCGCCGTCTCGTACGAGCGCCGCAGATCGGCGCCCTCGATCTGTACGTCGACCGGCGCCGACACGCCGAAGTTGAGCACCTGCGTCACGATGTCCGCCGGCTGGAAGTAGAAGCTCGATCCAAGAAACCCGGCCGGCAGCGTTGCCCGCAGCTTCCGCATGTAGCGGGCCGTGGGCCGGTGGTGCCGCTTCAGAGCGATCAAGATCTCGGCGTCCATCTCGCCGATGTTGTCCGTGGGCACGAACGCCAGGTTATAGAACGTCGGGACGCCGATCATGTCATTGATCGTCTCGAGTTCCTCCGGGGGAATCACCTGGCGGATCTGCTGCTCCACCGCCTCCACCAGCTGCTCGGTCTGCTCGATGCGGGTGCCCGGCGGCGCACGGACGTGCAGCTTCATCAGGCCGGCGTCGACCGTGGGAAAGAAATCGGTGCCCACGACTCCGAACAGCCCCGCACCTGAGAGCACGAGCACGAGCGCCGTGACGAGCGTGAACCGCCGATGAGCGAGCACCGTCTCGAGCGCGCGGCCGTACACCGCCTGGAAGCGTCCCCATACTTCGTCGCGCTTGCGGTTGAACGCGGCCCCGAGCCGCGCCAGCGCGCTGCGGACCGCCTCGTGCTCCGGCGTCGCAGCGGACCCCTCGACCGGCTCTCCCGGCAGCAGCATCCGCGCGAGCAGCGGCACCAGGGTACGCGACAGGACGTACGAGGCGAGCATCGCGAACACCACCGCCAGCGCGAGCGGCGTGAACAGGTACTTGGCGGGTCCGTACAACAGGACCACCGGGAAAAACACGATACAGATGGAGAGCGTGGCCACGATCGCGGGGATCGCGACCTGCCGCGCGCCGTCGAGAATCGCCACGGTGAGCGGCTTACCGAGGGCGCGGTTCCGGTGGATGTTCTCGATCGCCACGGTGGCGTCGTCCACGAGCATGCCGATCGCAAGCGCCAGTCCGCCCAGTGTCATGATGTTGATGGTCTGGTCGGTGAACTTGAGGCCGAGGAACGCGGTGAAGATGGCGAGCGGGATCGAGGTCGAAACGATCACCATGCTGCGCCAGCTGCCGAGGAACACGAAGATCATGAGCGAAACGAGTATGGACGCGAGGATCGCCTCGCGCACCACGCCTGATATGGCGGCGCGGACGAAGAGCGACTGATCGAAGTCAATCTTGAGCTCGAGTCCCTGTGGCGCCACCGCCTCGATGGAAGGGAGCGCCTCGCGGGTGGCGTCCACAACGGCAAGCGTCGAGGCGTCGGCGTGCTTCAAGATCGCGAGGTAGGTCGCGCGCTTCCCGTTGACCCGCACGATGTTCGTCTGCACGGCGTAGCCATCCGCCACCCGCGCCACGTCGCCCAAGAGTACCGGCGCCCCCGCCACTACGCGGAGCGGGATGCGCGCGAACTCCGCGACCGAGGTCGGGCTCGAGTTGAGCAGCACGTTGTACTCCGTGCCGCCCACCCGGGCCTGGCCCGCGGGGACGATCACGTTCGATGCCTGGAGCGCCGCGACCACGTCGGCGGGCGACAGTCCTTTCGCCGCGAGCGCTTGGGGGTCGATATCGATGCTCACCTGCCGCGCCTTCCCGCCGAACGGGGCGGGCGTCGACAGTCCCGGGATGGTGAACAGCCGCACGCGGATGAAGTTCAGCCCGTAGTCGAAGATCTGCTGCTCGGGCAGGGTCCGGCTCGACGCGGTGAGCTGCGCCACCGGGACGTTGGAGGCGTTGAACTGGATGATCGCGGGCGGCTGCATGCCGGGTGGCGCGAGCCGCAGCAAGGTGCTCGAGACGGCGCCGATTTGGGCGATCGCGGCGCCGATCTCCGTGCCGGGCTGGAAGTACACCTTCATGACACCGACGCCGGGAATCGATTGCGACTCGACCCGCTCGATCCCATTGACCGTCGTCGAGTAGGCCCGCTCGCTGATCAGCACCACCCGACGCTCCATGTCTTCAGCCGAGAGCCCGGGATAGCTGCAGACCACCGCGACGACGGGGATGTCGATCGCGGGGAAGATGTCGACGACCATCCGGGTGAGGGACAGAGTGCCCAGCACGAGGATGAGCAGCGCCATCACGGCGATCGTGAACGGCCGGCGGAGGGCGAGACGAACGATCCACATAGAAAGCGCTCCTAGCGACTGGTCAGGCTACCCAGGTGCCGTGTTGCCCACCCGATCGGGTGAGGAAGTTACGCTGGAGGTCGGATCGTGGGGAACGCGTCAGGACGCGGTGGGGTTCCGGCGGAGAGAAGAAATGGAACCCGCGGGGCGACTGCCTCCCGCGGGTTCGGTCATCAGTCATACGTTCCCGAACTGGCGACGCGAAAGCCCTCCAGGGTGACGTCGGTCGGCAAGGGACCACCATCTCCCCGATTCAGAATTTCCCTGACGCGAATCGCGCCCATGGTACAGAAGAGGGCCTGACCCTCCGCGGCCCCCGCGAGCGCGACCACCCTGATATTGGGCAGGTCGGCCCTGACCTCCTGGCCGTGGGATATGTTCGCCTCTTGCATCCGCTCTCTGAGGCGAAAGGACTGTGACTGCAATGTGATGCCGGCTTCCATACGTCCCTCCTCTTGGGCCATTCGAGCCCCGTAAACGACGACGGCCGCAGCGTCCCTGTCCGGGGCTGCGGCCGCTCGCGATCGCCTAGCGCGGTCGCTTCCTGCGAAGCACACACCCACCCGGACCACTTACCGGGTCCTGCCACAGATCCCGCCCATAGCGTAACCGGCCTGCCGAGCGGCTCTGTTCAGGGTTGATACCCCCGGCAGCCGCTGAGGGTCAGCCGGGACAGCGGCGCACGGGGATCGAGCCCGTGCGCCGGATTGCATGTTATCAGCGCAAGCCGGAGGGCGGCGTCTTGCCCTTACGGCTGCTGCCGCGGAGGCGGCGCCGCCACAAGCGTTCCGAAGAGGCCGTGTTGCTCGCCATCCGGCCCCGCCGTGAAGAACAGGGTATTGGTCGGCCCGTTGTTACCGGCGCCCTTACCGAAGCCGAGCGCCCAGAGGCCGTCGATGGCGATCGGCCGCCCTTCGGCCGACTGTAGCGAGCCGCGGTGCTGGAATTCGCCGTTGCCTTCCAAGCCTCCTGGGTCGAAGGCGTGAACGCGCCCGTTGCCGAAGTTGCCGACCAGCAGGTCGTTGCTGAAGCTCCCGAAATCGGCGGGTGCCAGCGCCAGTCCCCACGGCGAGTCGTTCTGGATCCCGAAGGGCGCGTAGCCCGCGGGGAGCGCGGGATCGGTGAACGAGCCGGTGAGGTGGACCGGAATGAAGTGGTCGTCGAAGACGTCGACGGTGCCGGCGTGGAAGTTGCTCGCGTACAGCAAAGTGCCGGCGGTGGCATTGTCGATGGCGATCCCCTTGTACACCGCCCCACTCGCCGAGTTATCCACGGCTATCACGACGGGGACCCCCCGAAATCCCGAGATCGTGCCGTCCTCGCTCGCGAAGATGAAGCGGGCTGGGCCCGTGCCTGCACCGTTGTTCACGACGAAGCCGGTGCCGCCGTTGAACACGACACCCGTCGGCGCGGCCGGCTGGCCCATCGCTCCCGGAACCCTGACGACCAGGGGAATGGTGCCGCTGCCAACGCTGTAGAGCGTCGAGCGGCCCTTCCCATTGTCGGAGATCCACCATGGCGTCGTCGGGCCCGAAACCAGCCCCCAGGCGTTGACCAGGTTGGTATCGAGGAGATCCGCCGGCGCCGCGCCGTCGGACACAAGGTTGCGCTGCTGGTAGAAGCGGGACGCGGACGAGGCTGCAGACACGCCTTGGCTCGAAAACTCGGGGGCGAGGGATGGAACCGCGCTGTGCTCATCGGCGCACGCCACGAGCAACGCCGCGCAGCAGAGCGTGAGCGGCCGCAAGAACCGGCGGGTGGACATGGGCAACCTCGGAGGGGAAAAAGGTGGAAAGGGAATGTGCGGGCTTACCTACAGGGTCGCATCCGCCGCAAATGTCCGGAAGTCGTCAAGGCCGCTCGACCCTTCAAGCCCCGTGACATCGCGCCGTGCCGCTGTCGCCAAAGGCGCTGGAGCCCACGACCGGGATGAACACCCAGTGATAGTCGCCATTCCCCAGCGTGAGCTTCAAGACGCCATGGTCCATGCTCCGCACGTCGCTGTGGGCGATCGGTCGGCCGAACCGGTACGCCGTCCCCCCGCCCGTGCCGGCGACGAACTCGCGGATCCCGCGCGCGGAGTCGAGTGTGCCGTCGGGCGCCTGCGGCGCGAACCGCTCGTAGTTGTGCTCGTGCCCGGCGAGCACCACATCGGCCCCGGCGTCGTACAGCGCTTGCCACAGCGGCTGGGTCGTCGGGTCGCTGCCGTGCGTCGTGCCCGAGCTGAACCGCGGGGCATGCCAGTAGGCGAGCGTGCAGCGCGCCGGGTGCGCCGCGAGGTCGGCGCGCAGCCACTGCTCCTGGGGCGAGCCCGCACGCATGTCGATGTTGTCGTTCAGGGCCGCGATGTGCCACGCGCCGAGGTCGTAGCTGTAGTAACCCCGCGCCGGGTCGCCCGCTGCCACGCCGAAGTAGCCGAAATACCCCGGCGCGCCACGCCAGCCCCAGTCGTGATTCCCGGGGACGGGGCGAGTGCGCTTCTTGTGCCGGCCCCACGTGGGCGCATAGCAGGTAGCGTAATCACGCGCGCTGCCGTCGGGATAGGCGTTATCCCCCAGTGCGAACACCGTGCCTGGGACCGTGTCGAGGATGCGCGCCGTCGCCGCCGCGTCGGGCGCACTGCACTGCGCGATATCCCCGGCGCCCACGAAGACCTGCGGCGTCCCTGGTGCCGCGACGATCGCGGTGAGGGTGTCGGAAGCGGTGCGACCGTTGGCGCCGATGACGCCCACCCACACGGCGAAGGCACCGGGCTTCGTGTACCGATGCGTGGCGGTGACGAGTGCCGAGCCGGAATCGAGGGGCGCCGTGTCGACCGCGCTGTCACCCCAGCTGACGGTCCACGCGCCTGGCCTTCCGCCTATTGCGAGCCGGGCCGTGAGGGTGACCGGCTGGCGCGCAGGGGCATACAGGTCTGGCCCCGCGTCCACCGCGGGGAAGCCGCTGAGGCTCCCCGACGGGCGTTCCCGGCACATGGTGACGAGGCACGCCAACGCGAGCGCGACGGTAGAGCGACTCAAGAATGCCTTTCTTTGCGCTTGACGAGTACGATATGCGCGCGGACTATTCGAGTCTAATTCTCTGTGGCTTCTTATGACGCAAAGGGTCCAGCCATGACGGCCTCCGCGGCCCGTACGGTCCGCGTCGCCGCGGTGCAGACGGCGCCGGCGTTCCTCGATCTCGCGGCGACGCTCGACCGGCTCGACTCCTGGGCGAGGCCGGACGTGTTCGAGTTTCGAGTGAAGGGTACGCGGTGAGGGATACGGGTTTGCGGCTCCGGTTAGTCGCGTGGCCGAGGCTCCGGCGCACGGGCGGCGTGGGATCGACGACTGAGGCTGTCACCGGCGACCATAAGCATGAACGATCGCCTTGCCCTGCCCGCCACTCGGGAGGCTGCGGTAGAAGAAGTTGATCCACCGGACGACGCGCGCAGCTCCCGGCAGGGCGATCACGCGGCTGCGGGAATTTCCTGTGAAGGTGAATCGCCCGCTTGGTGAAAAGGTCGTGCCGTCCGCGAAGGTGATCCTCACGTCGAACAGCTCCAGGTCGCGGCTCTCCACCACGAGGCGGATGCGCTTGAACCGGCCATCGCCCGCGGCCCGGATGATATCGCGCTGTCCGCTGGAGCTCACCTGCCGTGAGCCGAGGTGAACCCATTGCTGCTGCGCGACGGCCGGCCGCCACGCGGCCGAGGGGAGGGGGAGGAAGACGATCGCGACAAAGGCGGCGCGCAACACGGTCGCTCCTTGGGGCTTTGCCACGGGACATAACGGTGGGACCTGGCGAACCGCGAGGACGTAGATCACCAACTGACGAGCGGGCACTAGATTGGTCCGCGATGGCAGAAGCTCGTCATGGACGTGCAGCGGGGCATCGTGGACCGGTACGCCCAGGATGGCGCTTATCTGCGCGGGCGGCTACGGGTCACGGCCGGGCATCGGCGCCATTGATCATGCGTGGCTCTACCACCGCCCGCCTTCCGTGAGACAAAGGAGATAGTGATCGGGATGTAAGTGTTGGCACGGGGTGGCAACCCCCCAGCCCCCGGCGTGTACCATTATACTTAGATAATGAAACTATTAGACCAACCAAGTACCCGGGCGCCCACGGCCGCCGAGGTCGCCGCCCTGGTCCTGAATGCCGCGCAACTCGTGGTCCGGCTGGCCCGCGCCGAGGTGCGGCGCCAACACCCGGGGAACCTCTCCCTCACGCAGCTCCGGGCGCTCGATTACTTGAGCGCCGATCCCGACGCCTCCCTGTCTGCCGTCGCCGACTACGTGGGGCTGACCCTGCCGAGCACCTCCGTGCTCATCGACGGCTTGGCGGGCCGAGGGCTCGTTGCCCGGCGCGCGGCGCCCGGCGACCGCCGCCGGCTACGGCTGCGGCTGACGGCGGCGGGAAATGCAGGCCTTCGCACGGTGCTCGTCGCAGCCCGAGCGGCGGTCGCCGACCGCCTCAAGGATCTGGCGCCGCGCGACCGTGCGCTCATCACCCGCGCGATGGCGCGGATCAGCGCGGCGGCGGCGCCGACGGGTCATGCCGCCCGCTCCCACCGCTCCCATGGTCGCTAGCACCCCGAACAAGTGGGTGATCGCCGGCACGGTCATGACCGGCACGATCATGGCCGCGCTCGACGCGAGCATCGTCAACGTCGCACTCCCCGACATGAGCGGCACGGTCGGCGCCACGATCGAAGAGATCACGTGGGTCGTGACCGGCTACATGCTCTCCAACGTGATCATCATGCCGCTCATCGCGTGGCTGTCGGTCCGGTTCGGGCGCAAGCGGATGTACGCGGCGAGCGCCCTGTTGTTCACCGCCGCCTCGATGTGCTGCGGCCTGGCCCGCACGCTGCCGATGATGGTGCTGTTCCGCGTGCTGCAGGGGGCGGGGGGTGGCGTGCTGATGACCGTCTCGCAGGCGATCCTGAGAGAAGCATTCCCCTTGCACGAGCAGGGCATCGCGATGGGGGTGTACGGCATGGGCATGGTGCTCGCTCCCGCCTTCGGTCCCACCTTGGGCGGCTGGCTCACCGACCGCTACGCGTGGCCGTGGATCTTCTAATGCTGCGCGCGACGGGAGCCCGGGACGACGCGACCGCGCTGATCGGAGAGTGACCATGAACACCACCGCCTTGCTGGTCATGGACGTGCAGCGGGGCATCGTGGACCGGTACGCCCAGGATGCCGGTTACCTGGCCCGGCTCCGCCGCGCCGTGGACGCCGCGCGCACGGCGGATATCCGGATCATCTACGTGACCGTGCGGTTCCGTCCCGGCTATCCTGAGGTCAGCCCGCGCAACAAGAGCTTTGCCACGTTGTCACAGACCACCGCGTTCAGCGAGGGCGATCCCGCCACGGCAATCCACCCGGATGTCGCGCCGGCTCCCGGCGACATTCTCGTCACCAAACGCCGGGTCAGCGCGTTCGCCGGCAGCGACTTCGACGTCGTGCTCCGCGCGGCCAACATCGACACGCTCGTTCTCACCGGCATCGCCACCAGCGGTGTCGTGCTCTCGACGCTGCGCCAGGCCGCCGACCTCGACTACCGGCTGGTGGTACTGGCCGACGCGTTTCTCGACGGCGACGCCGAGGTGCACCGGGTGCTCACGGAGAAGGTGTTCCCCCGTCAGGCGGAGGTGCTCACCGTCGACCGGTGGGTGGAACAGCTCAACGCTCGCTGAGATGAAGAGGCTTGCGCTCGCCATTCTCGTGGCCGGTTGCGCGCTCAGCCGCACCGCCACCGCCCAGGACTGGACCCGCTTCGGCTGGGATGCCGGCCGGTCCAGTGCGCCGAGCACGCCGGTAGGGATTACCGCGGCCAACCTCCGCTCGCTCGAGCGGCAGCAGGTCGTCATCGACGGGACGGTCGACGCGGCGGCCATCTACCTCCACGGCGCGGTCGTGCAGGGGCGCACCGTCGACGTCTTCTTCGTCACCACGACGTACGGCAAGACGCTGGCGATCGACGCCCGCTCGGGCGCGATCCTGTGGGAGCACACGCCGCCCGAGTACGGCTCCTGGGCCGGATCGTATCGGATGACGACTGCGACACCCGTCGCGGATCCCGACCGGGCGCACGTGTACGCAGCCTCCCCCGACGGCAGGATCCAGAAACTGGCTGTCGCGGACGGCCACGTCGTCTGGAGCACCGCGATCACCACTCTCCCGCGGCGCGAGAAGATCGCGTCGCCGCTCAATTATTTCCGCGGCCGCGTGATCGCCACGACCGGCGGCTATATCGGCGACGCGCCGCCCTATCAGGGGCATGTGGCGGTACTGGACGGCGCGAGTGGCAGGCTGCTGCACGTGTGGAATTCGCTGTGCAGCGACCGGCCGGCGTTACTGGATCCGGACACCTGCTCCGCGAGCGGCTCCGCCATTTGGGGCCGCGCCGGGGCGGTGATCGACTCGACCACCGGGAGCATCTTCGTCGCGACGGGCAATGGACCCTGGGACGGACGCAGCGACTGGGGTGACGCCGTGCTCGAGCTCGACTCGAACGCCACCCGGCTGCTGGGCAACTACACGCCGGTCAACACCGCCGACCTGGAGGCGCGTGACGCGGACCTGGGCTCGACGTCCCCTGTCCTGCTCGGCGGCAACCTGATCGCGCAGGGCGGGAAGGACGGATCGATCCGCCTGCTGGACTGGGGCCTGATGCGCGGGACCACACCGCATCAGGGCGGCGAGCGCCAGGTGGTCTCATCCGGGGCGGCTCGGTTCACGGCGCCCGCGGTGCTGCGCAGCGGGGCCGCGACCTGGCTCTTCGCCGCCGACAACGGCGGTACGGCGGCATGGACACTCCACGACGGCGAGCTGCAGCCAATGTGGCGAAATGGGAACGCCGGTACGAGCCCCGTCGTGGCCGGCGGCCTGCTGTTCGTTTACGACCCGGGAGGCGGTCTCCGGGTATACGATCCGGCCACCGGGCACGAGCTCGCGAAGCTCGAGTGCGGTGATGGCCACTGGAACAGCCCGATCGTGGCGGACGGGAGGATCGCGCTGCCGGAGGGCAACTCGAACGATCACTCCACGACCGGCGTCCTCAACATCTGGCGGCTGCCGTGACCCCCTCGATTTGACGCCTGACTAACGGCGTGGTATAAGCCCTTGGGAACAACACCAGCGACAAAGGTCAACCCGGCCAAAGCCGGGGGCGCAAAGCCACGGGTCCTCGCTCTCCTCCGCGACGGGTCGTAATACGCCACGAAGGACCCCACGACCGCCGAGCTACCGAACGGGGTGGCTCGGCGGTCGTTCCTTACGCCCTGCCGCCTCCACGTGGACGTCACTGAAAACCTCAACCCACCACCGGAGGATGCCGCCATGCTCAGTCTCCATTTCCCCCGCCCGAAGGTCCTGCACCTCGGGGTCGCCGCGTGTGCGCTCATGGCCGTCGCAGCATGCAGCGACAACAACATCAGTGGGCCTACTGTCGATCTGACCCTGGCGCGGGTCGCCGGCTTCGACCAGCTGAAGGCCGCGCTGGTCGCCGCCCGGAGTGAAGCCAACGGCGGCTTCAATCTGGACATGTGGGCGTCGGTCGTGGATCGGAACGG
>QHUC01000096.1 GCA_003221045.1 Gemmatimonadota bacterium
GCCGGCGCGGCTCGCGGCCGCCGTCCACGCCGCCCTCGCCCTGACCAAGACGCCATCCGGTGCTCCCGTAGCGGCGCCAGCGCCCGCAGCGCTCGGCCTCGACACGACGCAGATCGCACGGATCCTCGGCTATCACGGGAAGGTGAACGGCGGCGTGTACCAGGTCGGTGTGTCGCGCGCGGAGCCGATTACCGCGGACGGCGTCGAGATTCCCCCGTCCATGGGTCTCGCGACCGCAATCAACTTCCAGTCGATCGGGCACGGGAAGGCCGTGACAACTGGCGACTTCGTGCTGATCGGACCCGAGGTGAACCCTGTCATCCGCGCGCTGCACGACGGCGGGATCGCCGTCACCGCCCTTCATAGCCACATGCTCGCCGACAGACCCCATCTGTTCTTCATGCACTACCGGGGGAACGACGACGCCCTCAAGCTGGCGCGCGGGTTGCGCGCCGCATTGGACAAAATGAACATGAAGAGGGCCGGATAGAGCGACGCTACTCGGCGACCTGCAGGACGAGCTTCCCCCGGTTGTGCCCGCCCAGGCCGCGAACAAACGCCGCCCGCGCCTCCGGAAGGGGGAACGTCGCCTCCACGATCACGCGGAGCGCGCCCGTCTCGATGAGCCGCGCGATCTCGATCAATTGTGCCCGGCTCGGCTCCACGATGAACTCCACACCGCGCACGCCGTACCGGGCGGCTTTCTCCGCCGGTGCGCTCTCGGCGACGGTGACGAGCACGCCGCCTTTGCGCAGCACGCGCCAGGATCGCTCCAGCGTGTCTCCACCAACCGTATCGAGGACGATATCCGCATCGCGCACCCGATCCTCGAAGCGGACAGTCGTATAGTCGATCACCTCGTCGCAGCCGAGGTCGCGCAAGAAGCTCGTATTCACGGCCCGTGACGTACCGATCACGTGTGCGCCGCGCCCGTGGGCAAGCTGAACGGCGTATGTACCGACGCCGCCGGCCGCGCCGTGAACCAGGACACGCTGCCCCTGCGTGAGACACGCGTGGTCGAAGAACGCCTGCCACGCCGTGAGTGCCGAAAGTGGGACCGCTGCGGCTTGCGTGTGGCTCAGGTTCTGGGGTTTGGGAGCGAGATCGCCGGCACGGACCACGACGTAGTCGGCCGCCGCACCGTCCCGCCAGAAATCGGTGAGCGCATACACGGCTTCGCCCACCTTCGGGGCGCTCGCATCGGGGGCCACGGCCTCCACGACGCCCGACAACTCGTGTCCGGGGATCGTTGGCAAGCGTTCGACACCCTCGCGGGTGGTGTAGGTGGTCCCCCAGGAGAGCTCGGTCGGGGTGATGCCACAGGCGTGGACGCGCACCAGTGCATCGCCCGGCCCGGGCGTCGGTTTGGGTGCGTCTTCATAGATCAGCTGCTCCGGACCACCGCGCCGGTGCAGGCGGACGGCTTTCATCGCTCGACACTCTCCGCTCCGCGTGGACCTTCAACCTACGGTGCGGCGATCGAGTGCGCATCACATCTTGTAATCGTCCTCAGCGCGGGCGGGATCCACCGCCGCCGTTTGCCGGAATCGCCCGGCGCGCGCCGAATGGCGAAATTCGAACGACGAACGGCGCTCTTGACGCCCGTGCGGCGCCGCACCGATCGTCCGGATCCGAGGTCGCCATGGTCGCTGTCGCCATTCAGGGAGAAGCCGGCTCGTTCAGCCACGCCGCGGCGCTCGACGCCCTCGGCGCGGATCTCCAGCTCGTGCCGTGCTCGACCTTCGAAGAGCTGTTTCGCGTGGTCGAGACGGGAACGGCAACGCGCGGGGTGGTCCCCATCGAGAATTCACTGGCCGGCTCGGTGCACCAGAACTACGATCTCCTCGGCGCCCACGCCCTGCACGTCGTCGGCGAAACACAGGTCCGGGTGCGCCACTGCCTCATCGCCCGCCCGGGGGCGACGTTCGCGGTGGTCCGCCGGGTGGCCTCACACCCGGTGGCGCTGGCGCAGTGCCGCCGGTTCTTCGCCGCACACCCGGACGTCGTGCCGGTCCCGGCGTACGACACCGCCGGCAGCGTCGCCGAGCTGATGGCGGGCCGGCTGCCGGCAGACGCGGCCATCGCCTCCTCACTGGCGGCCGAGCTGTACGGCGCCGCGGTCTTGCAGGAGAACCTGGAGGACCATCCCGAGAATTACACGCGGTTCCTCATCGTGGGACGCGAGCCCGCGCCGCCGGAGCGCGCTCGGAAAACCTCACTCGTCTTCACGCTCCCCAACGTCCCCGGCTCGCTCTATCGAGCGCTGGGAGCGTTCGCGAGCCGCGGGCTGGATCTCACGAAGATCGAGTCCCGCCCGATCGCCGGCCGCCCATGGGAGTACGCCTTTTATCTGGACGTATTGGGTGACCCGCGAGGCGAGGTGGCGGCGGCGTTGACGGAGATCCGAGGATTCGCGCGCGAGCTTCGCGTCTTGGGAGCGTACTGACGCTATAAATCGGTGACGGCGCCGAGGCTCGAAGACGAGACGAGCTTCGTGTACTTGGCGAGCACCCCGGTCGTGTACTTGGCCGGGGGCGGCGTCCACGCCTTCCGCCGACGGGCCAGCTCGCCGTCCGCCACCTCGAGCTGCAAGACTCGGCGGTCGGCGTCGATCGTGATCGAATCTCCATCCTGGACCAGCGCGATGGCGCCGCCCACGGCGGCCTCCGGGGCCACGTGGCCGACCACCAGCCCGTGGCTGCCACCGGAGAATCGCCCGTCCGTGACGAGTCCGACCGCGTCGCCCAATCCCGCTCCGATGATCGCCGCGGTCGGCGACAACATCTCCCGCATGCCCGGGCCGCCCCTGGGGCCCTCATACCGGATCACCACGACCTCACCCGCCGTGATCCGGCCGCCGAGCACGGCGTCGAGACACGCTTCCTCCGAATCGAAGACGCGTGCCGGGCCGGTCAGGCGCGTGCGTTGCACGCCCGCGATCTTGGCCACGCTGCCCTCGCTCGCCAGGTTCCCACGCAGGATGGCGAGGTG
This sequence comes from Gemmatimonadota bacterium, assembly GCA_003221045.1. Lineage (GTDB taxonomy): Bacteria > Gemmatimonadota > Gemmatimonadetes > Gemmatimonadales > GWC2-71-9 > AG41. Next base: position 2,992 of record QHUC01000096.1, read on the forward strand.
CCCCTGAGGATAGAGCGGACGGTCCCAGGGACGTATCACTTCCTGCCCGGCGCGGGGCGTGTCGGGCACGTGTCGCAGCACCTCGGCGATCGTCTCCCCGGTGATCGACAGGGCGCTCCCGTGCAGCACACCGTGCACGAGAAGGATTTTCATGACCTGGGGGATCCCGCCCGCGTGGTGGAGATCGGTGGTGACGAAGCGACCGAACGGCTTCAAGTCGCACAGCACGGGGACGCGCTCGCGGATGGTCTCGAAATCGTCGAGCACGAGCGGAACGCCCGCCGCCCTCGCGATGGCGAGGAGATGCAGCACCGCGTTCGTCGAGCCCCCGATCGCCATCGTCACCGCGATCGCGTTCTCGAGCGCCTGACGCGTGAGGATCTGCCGAGGCAACAACCGGCGGCGCACCGCATCCGCGAGCACCGTACCGGAACGTCCGGCGCTCTCGGCCTTTTCCGCGTCCTCCGCCGCCATCGTGGACGAGTACGGCAGGCTCATCCCCATCGCCTCGAAGATCGCTGACATCGTGTTGGCCGTGAACATGCCGCCGCACGAGCCGGCCCCGGGGCAGGCCCGCCGCTCCACTTCCAGGAGCTCGGCGGCGTCGATCTTGCCGGCGCTGTACTCGCCCACCGCCTCGAACACGCTCACCACGGTCAGGTCGCGCCCCCCGTACCGGCCGGGCTTGATCGTGCCGCCGTAGACGAACAGGGCCGGGATGTTCATGCGCGCGATGGCGATCATCGCCCCGGGCATGTTCTTGTCGCACCCTCCGACGACCAGCACGCCATCCATGCACTGCGCGCTGCAGGCCGTCTCGATCGAGTCGGCGATCACCTCGCGGGAGACGAGCGAGTACTTCATCCCTTCCGTCCCCATCGCGATTCCATCGCTCACGGTGATCGTGCCGAACGTCTGCGGCATCATACCGGCAGCACGTAGGGCCGCCTCCGCGCGCCTCGCCAGCGTGTCGAGACCGACGTTGCAGGGGGTGATCGTGCTGTAGGCATTCGCGACGCCGACGATCGGCTTCTCGAAGTCCGCATCCCCGAAGCCCACCGCGCGGAGCATCGCCCGGTTCGGGGCGCGTTGGACACCTCGGGTGATGGTCTGGCTGCGGCGGTCTGGCATCTGGGCTCACTCCAGTGCGGAATGTGGAATGCGGAGTGCGGAGTCCCCGAGGGAGTCACCGCTCCGCACTCCACATTCCGCAATCCGCACTGCTTCCGCAATGCGCTCACCCATCGCCCGGGTGCCGAGCTCCGGCCCGCCGGGCTCCGCGATGTCTCGGGTGCGGGCTCCCGTCTCGATGGCCTGCTCGATGCCCCGGTCCACCGCATCGGCCGCATCCGGCAGGCCAAGGCCGTGACGCAAGAGCAGCGCGACCGACGCGATCGCGCCGATGGGATTGGCGACCCCGCGCCCCGCGATGTCCGGCGCTGAGCCATGGATCGGCTCGAACAGACCCGGGCCCCCGCCGAGCGAGGCCGACGGAAGCATGCCCAGGGACCCGGCCAGCACCGCCGCTTCATCGCTCAGGATGTCCCCGAACATGTTCTCGGTGAGGATCACATCGAACGCCGTCGGCTCGGACACGAGTCGCATCGCCGCGGTATCGACGTAGAGGTGATCCAGGTGAACGTCCGGATATTCGCGCCGCACTCGGGTCACCGTGTCGCGCGACAGCTGCGAGACTTCGAGCACATTCGCCTTATCCACGGACGTGACCCGGTTGCGCCGACGCCGCGCCGCGGCGAAGGCGATCCGTGCCACCCGCTCGACCTCGACCACCGAATAGGTGAGCGTGTTGACTGCGCGGGACTCGCGTCGCCCGCGTGGCTCGCCATAGTACAACCCGCCCGTGAGCTCGCGCACGATCAGCAGGTCCACACCACGGAGACGATCCGGCTTGAGGGGCGAGCGGCCGACCAGGGCCGGGAGGACCGACACGGGGCGCAGGTTCGCGAACACGCCGAGCAGGGCTCGCAGCGCGAGCAGCCCGGTCTCGGGCCGGAGATGCCAGGGCGCCTGGTCGAGCGCGGGGTCGCCCACCGCGCCGAGCAGCACGGCGTCGGCGCGGGTCAGGCCCGCGCGGGTCGCATCGGGGAGCGGGTCCCCAGCGGCCGCCACACCAGCCGCACCCACAGCGAACCGCTGGAGGATAAACCTGATCCCGAACCGCTCCCCGACCACTTCGAGGACCTGCTCTGCTTCCGCGACGACCTCCGGCCCGATCCCGTCGCCCGGAAGCACCGCGATTGTATATGGCCTCACCACCGGTCTCCCTTCCTTCGTCCCCGTCCCCCTCCCCGGGTCCGCTCGTACGCTCGGATCCGGTCCTCGGCGAGCAACGTCCGTCCGATTTCGTCCAAACCGGAGAGCAGCATCTCGCGACGATACGGCTCCATCGCGAACGCCGTTCGGAAACCGAGCCCATCATCTACCCGCTGCTCCTCGAGGTCCACCGTGAGCCGGTACTCGCCCCCCGCCGCCCGATGACGCCGAAACAGCTCGGCGATTTCCTGCGCCAAGAGCCGCACGGGCACCAGCCCGTTCTGACAGCAGTTGGCGAAGAAGATGTCCGCGAACGAAGGCGCAAGGATCGCGCGGAACCCATACTCTCGGAGCGCCCACACGGCGTGTTCGCGCGACGAGCCGCAGCCGAAATTCTCCAGGGTGAGCAGGATGCTCGCACCACGAGCGGCGGGGACGTTGAGCTCGAACTCCGGGTCGAGGCTACCGTCCGCGCGGAAGCGCCAGTCGTGGAACAGTGCCGGGCCGAACCCGGTGCGCTCGACGCGTTTCAGGAATTGCTTTGGAACGATCTGGTCGGTGTCGACATTGGCCCGGGGCAGGGCGGCGAGCCGGCCCGTGTGGCGCACGTAGGGTTCCATCATGACGCGGCCGGCGCCCAACTGCGGATATCCACAATCCGACCCGCCAGCGCGGCGGCCGCCGCCATCGGCGGGCTCATCAGGTGCGTGCGCCCGCCCCGTCCCTGGCGCCCCTCGAAATTGCGATTCGAGGTCGAGGCGCAGCGTTCGCCGCTCTGCAACATGTCCGCGTTCATCCCGAGGCACATCGAGCATCCGGAGTTGCGCCATTCGAATCCCGCTTCGAGGAAGACGCGGTCCAGCCCCTCGCGCTCCGCCTGCGCCTTCACCTGTTGCGATCCCGGCACGACCATCGCCCGCACGCCCGGAGCGACGTGTCGCCGCCCGTCGCCGCGCACCACCCGGGCCGCGGCTCGCAGGTCTTCGATGCGGGCATTGGTGCAGGAGCCGAGGAATACCCGATCGACGGGGAGGCCTTCGAGCGAAGTCCCGGGGGCGAGTCCCATGTATTCGAGCGCGCGCGCGACCGCGCGTCGCTCCGCCTCGGTCGGAAAGTCACCGGGGCTGGGCACCCGACCCGTGACGGGCGTGACCATGCCGGGACTCGTCCCCCAGGTCACCTGGGGCTCCACGCCGGACGCATCGAGGCCGGCCCGCGCGCCGCCTTCGATCGACATGTTGCACACCGTCATCCGCTCCTCCATCGAGAGCGCGCGAATCGCGGTGCCGGTGTACTCGATGACGTGCCCCGTGGCGCCGGCCGTCCCGATCCGCCCGATCAACGCGAGGATCAGGTCCTTGGCGGTGACCCCATCCGCGAGGGACCCGGTCACGTGCGCTTCCATGGTCGCGGGCCTGGCACACACGAGACACTGTGTCGCGAGCACGTGCTCGACCTCGCTCGTGCCGATGCCCAGGGCGAGCGCCCCAAAGGCGCCGTGCGTGGCCGTATGGGAATCGCCGCACACGATCACCATGCCGGGCTGCGTGAGCCCCAGTTCGGGGCCGATCACATGGACGATTCCCTGCTGGGGCGACTCGAGATCGAACAGCTCGAGGCCGAATTCGGCGGCATTGGCGGCGAGCGCGTCCAGCTGTCGCGCGGCGATCGGGTCCGTGATCGGCGCGCGGCGTTCGCCGGTGGGAACGTTGTGGTCCACGGTGGCCACCGTGAGCGCCGGCCGGCGCACCTGCCGGCCGGCACGGCGCAGGCCCTCGAACGCTTGCGGCGAGGTCACCTCGTGCACTAGGTGCAGGTCCACGTACAGGAGCGCCGGACCTTCGGGCAATTGCTCCACGATGTGCGCGTCCCAAACCTTCGCGAACAGCGTCCGCGACATTACGCGACTCCCGCTCCTTGGACCTCTGCGGAGGTGGCGCGGCCCTCCTCCGTCCACGGCATCATGGCACGCAGCCTGGCGCCCACTTGCTCGATGGGATGCTCCGCCGCCGCTCGCCGCAGCGCCTGGAACCGGCGGCCTGCCCCGCTGCCGTGGCACTCGGCGATCCACTCCCGCGCGAAGCTTCCGGACTGGATGTCGGCGAGAATGCGCTGCATCGCGGCCCGAACCTCGGGCGTCACGATCTTCGGACCGCGCGTGTAATCGCCGTACTCGGCGGTGTCGCTGATCGAGTGGCGCATGAACTTCATGCCGCCGCGGTACATCAGGTCCACGATCAGCTTGAGCTCGTGCATGCACTCGAAGTACGCGATCTCGGGCGCGTAGCCCGCGGCGGTCAACGTTTCGAAGCCGGCCTGGATCAGGGCGGTGACACCACCGCACAGCACGGTCTGCTCGCCGAACAGGTCGGTCTCCGTCTCCTCGCGGAACGTCGTCGCAAACACACCGGCGCGGGTACAGCCGATGCCCGCCGCGTAGGCGAGCGCGTCCGCCAGCGCGTTGCCGCTCGCGTCTTGGTGGACCGCGACCAGGGCCGGCACACCCCGCCCCGCCTGAAACTCGCTGCGCACGAGGTGGCCGGGAGACTTGGGCGCGATCATCGCGACATCGACCGTCGCCGGCGGCACGATCTCGCCGAAATGGACGTTGAAGCCGTGCGCGAAGAGGAGCGTCTTCCCCCGCCCCCCTCCAAGCGCCGGGGCGATTTCGCTTTCGTATACCGCGCGCGCTCCCTGGTCGGGCACGAGCACCATGATCACCTGCGCGAGGCGTGCCGCCTCGGCGACGGGCCGGATGTCCAGATCGTCGGCGCGGGCGCGCTCCCACGACGCCCCGCCGGGTCGCAGGCCCACCAGTACCCGCGCGCCCACTCCCGAGTCCCGCAAGTTGAGCGCATGCGCGTGGCCCTGGCTGCCGTATCCGATCACCGCGACGACGCGATCCTTCAGACGCGCCGGATCGGCGTCGGTGTCGTAGAAGATCCGCGTTTGCGTAGAGCTCATTGCTTTGCCTCCGAAGTGATGTCTTCGCCACCGAGCACCATGACCGATCGCACGCCGGTCATCTTCTGAAACTGCTGGGCCACGCGATCGGCCGTGACCGCATCGGCCTTGAGCACGAACGTGAGACGGGACAGGCCGGCGGTGCCGCTGGGGTGCAGGGCAAGCCCCTCGACGGGGAC
>QHUC01000097.1 GCA_003221045.1 Gemmatimonadota bacterium
TTCGCCCCGCACCTCGAGGGCCTGGCGGAGCGCATCACCCCGCGCACACGCGCGTTGATCCTCAATCTGCCCCACAACCCCACCGGGGGCGTGGCCACGCCCCGCGATCTCGAGGCACTGGCAGAGCTCGCGCAACGCCACGATCTCTGGGTGATCGCGGATGAGGTCTACGGCCGGATCCGCTATGACGGCCATTGCGACAGCATCGCGGCGCTCCCGGGAATGGTGGAGCGCACCGTGATCGTCGACGGCTTCTCGAAGGCGTACTCGATGACGGGGTGGCGGCTGGGGTACGGGGTGATGCCGGCGTGGCTCACCGAGCCGATGACAACACTCGTGATCAACAACGTCTCGTGCACCGCGACGTTCGTACAATACGCAGGGATCGCCGCGCTCACGGGGCCGCAAGATGCGGTCACCGGTATGGTCACGGGACTCAAGGCCAAGCGCGACCTCCTGGTGCAGGGACTCAACGCGATCGACGGCATCCGCTGCGCGTCACCGGCGGGGGCGTTCTACTGCTTCCCGGACATCGGCGGGGTGCTCGAGCGGACCGGGCTCACCTGCGAGTCGTTCGCGGAGCGCCTGCTGGCCGAGCAGCATACGGCCGTGTTGGCGGGCACGGCCTTCGGACCGGGCGGGGTGGGTCACCTGCGGTTGTGTTACGCCACCGCGCCTGCCGAGCTCGAGCGCGCCCTCGCAGCGATCCGGAGGTTCGTGGGAACGCTCGCGCCCGTACCCGCTTGACCCGGCAGGTACCAGAGATATCTTCAGAGTCACAATCGAGACACGCGTGGTGATTTGCCGCGTATTGCCGCCACGTTAAACAAGGTGCTAAAAAGCGACCGCCCGCGGCTTTTGCCCGGGTTTTTTGTTTGAGGATCCTATGTCGGCCACGTCGTCCAGCATCGCTCTTCTGCCGCTCACCGCCCGGCCCTTACGCTGCCGCAACTGCGGCGCAGAGCGCGGTCCCGCTCCCGTAGCCATCTGCGAGCTGTGCCTCGGTCCACTCGACCCCGTGTACGACGCCGGGCGCGCGCTGCCCGACGCCGAGACGATCCGCCGCAGGGCGCCGTCGCTGTGGCGGTACAAGGAGTGGCTGCCGTTCGACGGCGATCCCGTGTGGTCGCTCGATACGGGGTTCACGCCGCTCGTCGAAGCACCGGCGCTGGCGCGACGTCTGGGTGTGGCGCGTGTCTGGGTGAAGAACGACACCGTGTCGCATCCCTCGTTGTCGTTCAAGGATCGCGTGGTGGCGGCGGCGATCAACGCGGCCGCGGCCTTTGGGCTCGAGACCATCGGCTGCGCGTCCACCGGGAATCTCGCGAATGCGGTGGCGGCCCACGCCGCCCGAGCAGGCCTCAAGGCGTGGATTTTCATCCCCGAGGAGCTCGAGCAGGGCAAGATCATCGGTACGAGCGTCTATGGCGCCCGGCTGGTGCGGGTGCGCGGAACCTACGACGACGTCAACCGGCTCTGTGCCCAGGTGGCGGACCACTTCGGCTGGGGCATCGTGAATGTGAACCTGCGGGGCTACTACGGCGAGGGCTCGAAGACGGTCGCGTACGAGATCGCGGAGCAGCTCGGCTGGCGCCTCCCGACGGCGGTGGTCGCGCCGATGGCGGGGGGCTCCTTATTGACCAAGCTGCGCAAGGGCTTCGGGGAGTTTCTCGATGCCGGCCTGATTCACGGCCAGCCGCCGCGATTGTACGGCGCCCAGGCGGCCGGCTGTGCGCCGATCGTGCGACTGCTGGAGCGCGGCGGGAGCGCGCTCGAACCCGAGGTGCCACGGACCATCTGCCGCTCGCTCGCGATCGGCAACCCGGCGGACGGCCTGTTCGCCGCGCGCGCGATGCACGAGACGGGGGGATGGGGCGCGGCGGTGAGCGATGCCGAGCTGGTGCAAGGCGTCCGCCTCCTGGCGGAGGATGTCGGGGTGTTCGGGGAGACGGCCGCCGGGGTCACGGCCGCCGGGGCTCTCGCCCTCGCCCGCGCGGGCCGCCTCCGCGCCGACGACGAGGTCGTGCTGTGCATCACCGGCCACGGGCTGAAAACGCTCGAGGCGGTGCTCGACGCCGTCCCCGAGGCTCCGGTGATCGCGCCCCGGCTGCGCGACCTGATCCCGTTGGTCGAGGAAAGGAGCTGACATGTCCGTCACCGTAAACCTGCCCTCAGTGCTCGCCGCCCACACCGGCGGGGCTCGCACCATCCAGGCAAACGGCCGCACGCTCGGCGAGGCGGTGGCCGACCTGGCCGCGCGCTATCCCACGCTCGCCCCGCGGCTCCGAGACGACCAGGGGAAGCCCTATCCGTTCGTGAATTTCTACCTGAACGACGAGGACGTCCGCTTCCGCGGAGGCTTCGCGGCGCCCGTCCAAGACGGGGACGAAGTGACCGTCATTCCGGCGATCGCGGGCGGGTGAGCGTGAGCTCCTGCTCGGCGAGCGCTCGATTGATCCACACGATCCGGTCGCCGCACATGATCGCGTCCACCGGATAGGCGGTCGAGAGGAACGACACTCCATCGGAGCTCGGGACCCCGGTGCCCGGGAAGAAATACCAGCATCGCTCCGCGGACGGGTGGCTGTGGATCGTTCCCACGGTCCCCGTCCACCCGGCGCTCTCGCAGGTCTGACGGGGCACTACCCAGGTGGCCGTCGATTGCGCGGGGTCGACGTCGGCAGGCGCGATGCGATCCACGACCACCGCTCGCCCCCTCACGGAGCCGATCATGCAGCCCATGAACTCCGTCGGGTACCCCCGGTACTGAAGCAGCAGAAACCGCCGCGCCTGGTCTGAGAGCACGAGCGCACGGGGAGCGTCGTCCGGTTTCGCGCCCATCGATGCAGCCGTCCCCTGAGCATCCACCCGTCCGGCGACGGCGAGCCCGGTTACGCACATGAGCGCCAAGAGCCCCGCACGCGCCCGAAACGATCGGTTCATCGGCGGACGAGCGCGGGCGAGATCGTCACCGTTCCCGCCAGGTCTCCGGCAACGAGTCGCCCCGTAACTTCTACCCACGCTCCCTTCGCCCAACCGTCCGTGATCACACCGGCAAGGCGGACGCCGCCCGCCTTCCAATCGATCATGCCCTCGAGATCGGCAGTGAACGAACGCTGTCCCCCGTCGGCGGTATCGCGCACGCTCCAGTGAGACTCGACGTGCCACACGGGGTTGGCTGCGGCAACCGGGTCCTCGACCTGGCGCAGGGCGAGCGTGAGGGTGCCGCGTGCGGCGCCGTCGACCCACCCTTGCCACAGACAGTGCACGCCGTCGGCTGCCACGCCGTCAAACGCGGTGCGGAACGACAGCCGCGACGGGGGGGGCGGGGGCGGGGCCGGGGGCGGGGGCGGGACGACCGACGGGCGCGGCGCGGCCGCCAGAATACCACAGATGGCGACGAACAACGGAAGCCGAATCATTATGGAACGAAGCATCATGCGTCTCCATTCAGTCGGTGATCATGCCTCAGAATCGAACGCCCCCAGTCGTCAGTGGCGTGGGGGCGTTTGCGATCCGTCGAAAACGGGTCTAGCTACACGAGCAACCCACGCAGTCGGTCGGGTGACCGGTGCTTATTGAGACAGGGGTTGCACGTGCACATGGATGATCTCATTGGGCGCAGTGTACTGCGAGAGCGTCCCGAACGTCTACACACGATCGGGTGGGTGGGCAGCCACCCATTCGACGCGATTCACAATCCCGCGTCCGCGGCCGCCACGCGCCCCAGCCCCGCCCAATCGATCTCCGACCAACCGCGCGCGACCGCCGAGATGTAGCGATCGTGCATCAGGCTCGCGAGCGGCATCGGCGCCGCGACGGCGTCTGCCGCCCCGAGCACGAGCCGGATATCCTTCAGCCCGTACGTGAGCTTGAAGCCCGCGGGCTCGTATCGCTCTTCGGCGATGAGCTTCCCGTAGTTCTCGTAGATCGGCGAGCGAAACAGGTGACCGTTGACGACGTCGAGGAGATAGGTCGGTGGGACGTCGTTCTTGCGCGCGAAGGCAAAGGCTTCCCCCATCGCTTCGATGGCGGCGGCGAGCAGGAAGTTCCCCGCGAGCTTGATGACGTTGGCGCGGGGTGGAGCTTCGCCCGCGAGGATGACCCCTTGTCCCAGCGCCAGAAACAGGGGGCGACACCGCTCGATCGCAGCCGCGGGGCCGGCGGCCACGATCCACAGCTGCTTCGCCGCCGCGGCCTCGGGACGGCCGAACACCGGCGCCGCGACATACGTCTGTCCGGCGACCCGGTGCCGCTCATCGAGCCACCGCGCGAGGGCCGGACTGATGGTGCTGAGCGAAACGTGGATCGCGCCTCGGGGCAGGGCTCCGAGCGCGCCCTGATCGCCCAGCATCACGTTCTCGAGCGCGGCGTCGTCCGCCAGCATGGTGAACAGCACGTCGGCGCCCCGTGCGGCCGCGACCGGGCTGTCGGCCACGGTGGGCCCGAGCGACGCGAGGGCATCGGCGCGGGCGGACGTGCGGTTGTAAACCGTGAGCTTGTGGCCCGCCTGGAGCAGGTTGCGCGCCATCGGCAGACCCATGTTGCCGAGTCCGATGAATGAGATTTTCATACCCGAGCTAACCCTCGGCGGAACACAGGTGTTCCGCGGAACGTTCGGCTCGGGAAGGGAGCGCGATGAAAGCGATACGGGTGCACCGCTGGGGCGGGCCGGAGGTACTCCAGCTCGAGGAGGTGCCGGCGCCCACGCCCGGTCCCGGCCAGGTGGTCGTCCGCGTGGAAGCCGCCGGGATCAACTTCATCGACGTATACCAACGGACCGGACACTATGAGACGCCACTGCCGTTCACGCCTGGCCAGGAGGCGGCCGGGACCGTGACCGCCGTCGGCCCGGGGGTGACCGCGCCGCGGGTGGGGGATCGCGTGGCCTATACGGGCGTGCTCGGCGCTTACGCGGAGTATGCCGTGGTGCCGGCCGACCGGGTGGTCGCGCTGCCCGACGCGGTGAGCGCCGAGCAGGGCGCGGCCGCCATGCTCCAGGGGATGACCGCGCACTACCTCGCGACCAGCACGTACCCCCTCAAGCCCGGCGATGCGTGTTTGGTGCACGCGGCGGCCGGCGGCGTGGGATTGCTGCTCTGCCAGATCGCGAAGGCCCGCGGAGCTCGCGTAATCGGCACCGCCTCCACGCGCGAGAAAGCCGCGCTCGCACGCGCCGCCGGAGCCGACGACGTGATCCTCTACACCGAGCAGGACTTCGAGGTGGAGGTGAAGCGGCTGGCGGGCGCGGGCCTCCAGGTCGTCTACGACTCGGTCGGCAAGACCACGTTCGAAAAGGGCCTGAACTGCCTGCAGCCCCGCGGCATGATGGTGCTGTTCGGCCAGTCGAGCGGTGCCGTGGGGCCGTTCGACCCCCAGGTCTTGAACCAGAAGGGATCGCTCTACCTGACCCGTCCGACGGTCGCGAACTACATCGCGACGCGCGCCGAGCTCCTCGCGCGCGCCGCCGACGTGCTGGCTTGGGTCCACCACGGCAAGCTCAAGCTGCGCATCGCGCACACGTTCCCGCTCGCCGAGGCGGCGGAAGCGCACCGCCAGCTCGAGGGCCGGAAGACGACCGGTAAGGTGCTGCTGATTCCATCACGTTGAACTAAAAGGAGAAGCATCCCATGACGTTGCCTACCCGTTCGCTCGGCACGAGCGGGCTCGAGATCACGACGGTCGGCTTCGGCGCCTGGGCCATCGGAGGTGGCGGCTGGGCGTTCGGCTGGGGACCGCAGGACGACGCCGAGTCGCTCGCAACGATGCGGCACGCGCTCGAGCTGGGCGTGAACTGGATCGACACGGCGGCCGTGTACGGCTTGGGTCACTCCGAAGAAGTCGTCGGACGGCTCCTCCGCAGCCTGCCGCCGAACGATCGCCCGTTGGTGTTCACCAAGTGCGGTCTCGTGTGGGACGAGCGCGACCGCATGGCGGATCCGCGGCGCACGCTCGAGCCCGAATCGATCCGGCGCGAGGCCGAGGCGTCACTCCGGCGGCTCGGGGTGGAGCGGATCGATCTGTATCAGTTCCACTGGCCTGACGAGACCGGCACGCCGGTCGAAGCGTCCTGGGAAGCGATGGTCCGGCTCGTCGAACAGGGCAAAGTGCGCGCGGTGGGCGTGTCGAACTTCGATGTCGTGCTGCTGGCACGCTGCGAGTCGATCCGGCACGTGGATTCGCTGCAGCCGCCGTTCTCGCTGATCCGTCGCGACGCCGCCCAACGCGAGATCCCCTGGTGTACGGAGCACGGCACGGGGGTCATCGTGTACAGTCCGATGCAGTCGGGCCTCCTCACCGAGAGCTTCACGGCCGCCCGAGTCGCCGCATTCCCCACCGATGATTGGCGTCGTCGCAGCGCTCAGTTCCAGGAGCCGAACCTGAGCAGGAACCTCGCGCTGCGCGACGCGCTCAAGCCGATCGCCCGGCGGCATGCCACGACCGTATCGGCGGTCGCGGTCGCCTGGACGCTCGCCTGGCCGGGCGTCACG
>QHUC01000098.1 GCA_003221045.1 Gemmatimonadota bacterium
GCCAGCGTGACGCCGCCTCCCGAGGGCGGCGGCATCGTGTAGATCGTGTGGCCACGATAGGTGATCCCGATCGGATCGCGCCACTTGGCCTGGTAGCGGGCGAGGTCGTCCCGCGTGATCAGACCGCCGCCCCGCGCCATCTCCTGCACGATCAGCTCGGCGATGCTGCCCTGATAGAAGACCTGGGGTCCGCTGTCTGCGATCAGCTGCAGCGCGCGGGCCAGGTCCGCTTGAACGAACCGCGTGCCCGGCTGCGGCGTTTCCCCGCTCGAGAGAAACTGAGCGCGCGAGGCGGCGAACCGGGCGAGCCGCTCGGCCTCCCGGCCGATCTGGCGGCTGCGCACACCGTCGAGCGTGTGTCCGTCGCGCGCCAGATGCACGGCGGGCGCGACCAATTCTTTCCACGGCAGGTGCCCGAGCTGGCGGTGCGCTTCGAACAGCCCCGCGACCGTCCCCGGCACACCGACCGAGAGGTGGCCGGTCAGGGACGATTGCCGCACGTTCCCCGCCGAATCGACGTACATGGAGCGCGTGGCACCGGACGGCGCAGCCTCCCGAAAGTCGAGGGTGCGCACCACGCCGTCATGCGTTCGGACGACCATGAACCCGCCCCCGCCGATGTTGCCAGCGACGGGGTGCACCACCGCGAGCGCGAAGCCGATCGCCACGGCGGCGTCGACCGCATTGCCGCCACGCCGCAGAATGTCCACGCCGACGTCGCTCGCGAGCGGATGCGAGGTGACCACCATGGCATGCTCGCCGGTGACGGGCTTGACGCGCAGGCCGAGCGGCCAGGCGGGCGCGATGCGCGCGTCCCGAGTCCCCGCCGCTGCCGGACTCGCGGGCGTGCCCTCGGCGGGCGCCGTGTCGACCGGGGTAAGTGGGACAAAGCCGACCGGAGGGACGGGGATCGTCTCGGGCGCCTTGATCCCACCGCCGCACGCCGTCAACAACAACAGGCCGAGACCCACGGATCTGCGCATGCCGAATTGTGCACGTTGACCCGCGTTCGGGTCAACGTCTAACTTGGGGGCCATCCGACACCCTTCATGACCGTTCCCGACTACCGCGACCCGCGGCTCACCGAGCAGCGCAATCCCCGCACTGAGCGCATCGACGTCGCGTCGACGCTCGAAATCGTCGACCTCCTGAACGCGGAAGATGCGACCGTGGCGGGAGCGGTGCGGGCGGTGCGCGTCGAGCTGGCCCGCGCCATCGATCTCGTGGTAGACGCGTTGGGCCGGGGGGGGAGGCTCATCTACGTGGGCGCCGGGACCTCCGGGCGGCTAGGCGTGCTCGACGCGAGTGAATGCCCGCCCACGTTCGGCACGCCGCCGGAGATGGTCGTTGGGGTGATCGCCGGCGGCTACCCGGCGCTCGTGAAGAGTAGCGAGGGCGCCGAGGACGACGTGAACGCCGGGATGGCCGCGATGGACCAGGCACGCGTGACGCCCACGGACTTCGTCCTCGGCATCGCGGCGAGCGGCACGACGCCGTTCGTCCGCGCGGCCCTGTCCCGCGCGCAGACCATCGGCGCGGCGACGGGGCTCGTCTCGTGCTCCGATCCCCCGCGGGTGCTGGTCGAGACGTGCGACGTCCTCGTGCTCCCGAAGGTCGGGCCCGAAGCCCTGACGGGGTCGACGCGCATGAAAGCCGGCACCGCCACGAAGCTCGTCCTCAACACGATCTCCACCGGCGCGATGATCCGCCTGGGTCGCGCCTACGGCAACCTCATGGTGGACCTTATGGCGCTCTCCGACAAGCTGCGGGACCGCGGCGAGCGCATTGTGATGGAATGCTGTGGCGTGGACCGCGTCAGGGCGCGCACCGCCATCGAAGCAGCCGGGGGCAGCGTGAAGCTCGCGATTGTGATGGTGGCGAAAGGCGCGAAGAAGGCCGAGGCGGAGCGGCTGCTCGCGGAGGCGGGCGGGTTCGTGCGGCGGGCGGTGGGCGACCCGCCCCCGGTCGTGTGACAGAGGCCACGCTCGGCGTCGGCGTGATGTCGGGCACGTCGCTCGACGGCGTCTCGACCGCCCTGGTCCGTCTGACGAAACAGCCGCTCGAGGCTCGGCTCGTCGCGTTCCGTCAGGATGCCTATTCGGCGACCGAGCGCGGCCAGATCATCGAAGCGATCGCGCGGGGCGGCTCGAGAGATCTGGCTTTGCTTCACGTCGCCCTGGGCGAGCGGTTCGCGGCGGCGGTCCTCCAGCTCCTCGCCGAGGCCAAGGTCGCGCCGCGAGAGATCGGGTTCGTCGGGTCTCACGGACAGACGATCTGGCACGAGCCGGGGCAGGCGACGCTGCAGCTCGGCGATCCGGCGGTAATCGCCGAGCGGGTCGGCGTGCGGGTGGTGAGCGACTTTCGCGCCCGTGACGTCGCGGCGGGCGGGCAGGGCGCGCCGCTCGTCCCGCTCGCGGACGTGTTGCTCTTTGGCCACCCCGAGCGGGGGCGCCTGCTCCTCAATATCGGTGGAATCGCGAACGTCACGTGGGTGCCGCGCCGGGGAGTGACGGATGGCTCCCTGGCCTTCGACACCGGGCCTGGTGTCGCTGTGATCGACGCGGTGGCGCGCCAGATCGACCCCACGGCGCCGTTCGACGTGGGTGGCGAGCATGCGCGACGGGGTCAGCGGTCGACCCGGGTCTTGGATGGACTGCTCGCGGATCCCTTCTTCGGGGCGCGCCCGCCGAAGAGCACCGGCCGCGAGCGGTTCGGCTCGGATTACGCGGAGCGGCTGCTCGGCGGGGTGCGCCAGGCCGGCGGCTCCGACAACGACGCGGTCGCGACCGCCGTGGCGCTCACCGTGGAAGCGATCGCGCGCGGGATCGAGCGCTGGATCCCCGCCGCGCCCACGGACGAGCTCGTGATTTCCGGTGGCGGCGCTCGGAATCCCGTACTGGTCGCTCAGCTCACCGCTCGGGTGCATCCGCGCCCCGTGCTCGCCTTCGATCGCCTGTTCTTCGACGGCGACGCGAAGGAAGCGCTCGCGTTCGCCTTCCTCGGGTTCCTGACTATTCTCGGCAGGGCCGGGAACCTTCCCGCCGCTACTGGCGCGCGCGGGCCCCGCGTGCTCGGGCACGTGACCCCCGCGTGACCGCCTCGCTCGCCCGACTGGTATTCCCCGCGTTGCGTTGGCGGCCAAGTCATGGAGGCTTTGAGCACGAGCGCGCCAAGATCGACGCCGCACTCGCCGCGGGTGTGGGTGGGTTCATCATCTTCGGCGGCACGCGCGAGGCGGTGGCCGCCCTGACCGCCGCACTGCGCCAGCAGGCCGGGCGCCCGCTGCTCGTCGGCGCCGACTTGGAGCGGGGACCGGGGCAACAGGTGCAGGGCCTCACCGAGCTGCCCCCGCCCGCCGCGCTGGGTTGGCTCGATGATCTCGACGCGACCGCGACGTGCGGCATGATCACGGGCGCCGAAGCGCGATCGGTCGGGGTCAACTGGGCCTTTGCGCCCGTGTGCGATCTCGATCTCGAGCCCAAGAATCCGATCGTCCAGACGCGCTCGTTCGGTGTCGACCCGGTGCGCGTGGGCGAGCAGGCGGCCGTGTGGATTCGCGCGCTCCAGGAGCACGGCGTGCAGGGATGCGCGAAGCACTATCCCGGCCACGGCCGCACCACGCAGGACTCACACGCGACGTTACCCCGCGTGCCCGCCACGGCCGCCGAGCTGCAGGAAGTGGACGGCACGCCGTTCGAGTACGCCATTCGCGCCGGCGTGGGCAGCGTGATGAGCGCCTTCGTGGCCTACCCTGAGTGGGAGCGCTCCGGCCGCGCGGCGAGTTTCTCGGCCGAGATCCTGGGTTACCTGCGCAACACACTCAACTTCGGTGGACTCGTGGTGACCGACGCCCTGATCATGGCGGGGGCGAGCGCCGCGCAGCCCGTGCCGGCGGCGACGGTCGCGGCGGTCGCGGCGGGTTGCGATGCCCTGCTGTACCCGAACGATTTTCAGCGCGTCGTCGCCGCGCTCGATCGCGCGGTGGGCGCGGATATTTCCACCGCCCGGGCCGACGACGCGCTTGCCCGTTACGACCGCGCGCTTCAAGACTGGGGCGACCTGCCCGATCAGGGGGAGCCCGATCTCGCGGGACACGCCGGGGTAGCCGATGGCCTCGCGGATCGGGTGGCTCACCTCGTGCGGGGAGAGGCGCCCGAGATCCGCACACCGCTCGTGGTCTCGATCGTCGATGACGACGTCGGAGGCCCGTACACCATTCCCCCACGCGACGTGTTCCATCAAGCGTTGCGCGAGGCCGGAGTCGCGGTCGGGCAACGGGCGACGGGCAACCGGGAACGCATCATCCTGGTGTACTCCGAGCCTCGATCGTGGAAGGGGCGGGCCGATCTCGGTCCCCGGTCGCGGGCGGCGCTGCGGCGCCTCGTCCCGGGCGCACAGCTCGTGGTGCTGCTCGGACATCCGCGCCTGGCGGCGCAGATCCCCGGCACGGCTCCGATCCTTTTGTGCTGGCACGGGCAGCCCCTGATGCAGCGGGCGGCGGCGAGGTGGGTCTTACGCGCCTCTACTTGATCCTTGCCAGGTATGCGACGACCTGACTCGCGGGCACCGCGTAGATGATCTTCCCCTGCGACTCCCGGTTGCTGCCGTAGAGCACCGCCGCCACGCGGCCTGAACGATCGAAGATCGGGCTCCCGGACGATCCCGGGGCCCCGTACCCATCGACCTGCACGACGTTGGAGAGGGCCTTGCTCACCGTCCCGACGGTGAGCGTGGGGTCGGCCACGATGCCAGACTGGCCGAGGCGCTCCATCGGGAGATCTTCCCCGAGCGGGTACCCGACGATCGCCACCGGGTCACCACGCGCGAGGGCGGCGGGTTCCGTCACGAATCCGGCGACCCGGGGCGTCCCGCCATGGATGTCCACCTTCACGGCGCCGACATCCGCCGAATCGGCCACGCTCAGCATGCGGGCCTGAAACCACTCGCGGCTTCCCGAGAATTTCACGGCGATACGGAGCGGGCGGCGGTTCCCACCCTCGCCCACGAGCACATGTCGATTGGTGATCAGCGTGCCTTGAGAGTCGGCGGCGAACGCCGTCCCGCTGAAGATCTCGGTGTCCGAGAACTGGACCACCACCATGGCCACGGCGCCCTGGTTACGGAGGGAGATGGCGCGGTAGTCCATCGCCGCCACGCCGGCCAAGCCGCGCTGGCGCGACTCGGCGGCCTCGAGCTCGGCGCGGAGTCGCGCGATGGCCCGCACGTCGCCATTCGAGCCCCGTCGTTCGTGCTCCGCCACTGGGTCCATGCGAACGCGGTGAGCGCCAACACCAGGACGCCGATCAACAGTGTGGTCGTGCGGCGCAGCTGACGCGTCTGTCGCGCCACCTCGGCGGCGATCCGCACGGTGGTGCTCGAGCGCCGGGCGGGGGCGGGCCCCCCGTCCGCCTCGGGGTAGGGCTCCCCCGCGAGAATGTGGAACTCCACCGCCGGGCCGTTCTGCCCGAAGCTGATCACGTTGCCGTCCGCCAAGACAACTTCCCCGGTGATCCGCGTGCCATTCACGAACGTACCGTTCGTGCTACCGAGGTCGCGCACGACGAAGGTTTCGCCCTGGCGGACGATGCCGGCGTGGCGCGCCGAGACGTCGAGGTCACGCTCGGCATCGAAGCGGACGTCCGACAGCGGATGCCGGCCCAGCCCGATGTAGGCCTTGCGAAACCACTCGACCTGGCCGGCGCGCGCTCCCGAGAGGAACTTGAATTGCGCGGTCACGAGGTCCGGTTGGACAGGTAGAGCGCCAGCGCCGCCGCGGCGGCAGCCACGAGCAGGGCGATCACGCGCCAGCGGCTGCGCGCCGCGGGCTCGGGTGGGCGGCTGCCCCGATAGACGGGGACCGGCTCCGTGCTGGTCTCGGTGTCGATCAATGGGTACACGTGGTGCCCGACCTCCGCGCTCGCCTCGACCGGGCGCAGCCCTTCGCCGTCGAAGCGCACGATCACCACCGTGATGTTGTCCGGCCCGCCCCGCTCGTTGGCGAGTGCGATGAGCCGGTCGCATGCCGCGGAAAGGTCGCGCTGGCCGGTGACGACCTCGGCGATTTCCTCCCTCTTGACCTGGCTGGATAGGCCGTCGGAGCACAGCACGAGGATGTCGCCCCTGCGGACTTCCTGGTACGTCAGGTCCACCTTGACGCGGGCATCCGGGCCCAGCGCCTGGAGGATGATGTTGCGTCGCTCGCTCTTTTCTGCCTCCTCCTCGGTTAGCTCACCGGCCTCCACCAGGCGCTGCATGAGGGACTGGTCTTTGGTGAGCTGCACCGCCTGCCCGCTGCGAATCAGATATGCACGGCTGTCCCCGACCTGCGTGAGGAAAATCCGATCGCCGAGGAGGCCCGCTGCCGTCGTGGTCGTGCCCATCCCGCGGACGTCCGGGTGCGCCGCGGCGTAAGAATGGATCTGCCTGTTCGCGATTTCCACCGCCTCTTTCAACCGAAACGCGAACCGCTGCGCGGTCGGCTCGCGCTCGGCGCCCCAGGTCTTCACCATCTGATCGTAGATCGTGTCGGCCGCCATCTGGCTGGCGACCTCCCCGGCCGCGGCCCCGCCCATGCCGTCCGCGACGACGAAGAGCGACCCGCGCTCACCGACGTCGTGCGTGCGGACGGTCGGTCGGAGCGACGCCTCGTGCCGTGTGAGATCCGCTACCAGGAAGCGGTCCTCGTTGTGGTCCCGGGTCTTGCCGAGGTCGGTCTTGCCAAAGACCTCGATCCGGATTGGCTTGGGAGGGGAGGGACGACCGAACATCGTCAGCGCTGGCATTGGTCGAGGAGCTTACGATACGATTCCCGCAGGGAATCGAGCTCAGTGGCCGTCCGCACCCACTCGCACCCCCGTCGGCGGTCGTTCGCCTGGAAGAATGCGTTGGCGACAACAAACGCCGCGTACGCCTTGTCCTGCGGCACCAGGCCGGGCGCGTTGAAGATGTCGTGGGCCGAATCGAGGACCATTCGAGCGGTCCGCGGTTCGAGCGTGTCGACGAGCTTATCGAGCAAGACGCGGGCGCTGAACACATCGATGCGTGGCTTGACGCGCTCCCGTAATGGCGTCGGTATCCGTTCCCGTGGGGGCGCGGGCACGACCGCGCGCCTGACTGTCGTGTCCGGAGCGGGGCTGATCGCGACTGGTGGAGTCGTATCCGCGAGAGAGCCGGTCTCCACCTTCTTCCCGCTGCGGAGCGCCAGCACCGCCCCGGCGGCGCCGAGGACGGCGACCCCACCGGCCACGATCGGAAGGCGTGATCGGCGCTTCGTGCGCGTCGCCGGGGAGGCACGTGGTGTCGGCCGGCGGAGCCGATCCGCCGGGGCTTCGGCGTTGGGGCGGGTCGGGGGCAGAGGCATGGGGGAGGCCCGACCTCCGCGCGGGGCGCCCAGGACGGCCGCGACGTCGTCCGCGAATTTCGCCGCCGACTGATAGCGGTCGGCGGGACGGCGGGCGAGCGCCGCATCGATGGTCGCCTGGAGGCCGGGCGGAAAGCGCAGGTCGGGCCGCGCGTCGGCGAGCGACGCAGGCTTGTCGGTGAGTCGCTTGATCATCGTATCCTGCACCGTGGCGCCCTCGAAGGGGAGCGTACCCGTCAGCATTTTGAAGAGCACGAGCGCGAGCGAATAGACGTCACTCCGACCGTCGAGCCGGTCGCCGGAGAGCTGCTCGGGGCTCATGAATTCGGGCGTTCCCATCACCAGACCGGTTTTGGTCACCTTCTGGCTGTCGTCTTTGCCCACGACCTTGGCGATGCCGAAATCGACCACTTTCACGACGTCCGAGCCGTCCCGCGCCCGCGTGAGCATGATGTTGTCGGGTTTCAGGTCGCGGTGCACGATGCTGAGATCGTGTGCCGCCTGGAGCGCCTCCGCCACCTGCAGGAAAATGCCGGCGGCACGTTCCAGTGGCAGGGCCCGGTCGCGCGTGAGCACGTTGGTGAGCGGCTCGCCCTCGATGAACTCCATTGCGAGATAGATCAGGCCTTCAGGGGTCTCCCCGAAGTCGTAGATGGCGCACACGTTCGGATGCGTGATGCGACTCGCGTTGGCCGCCTCGCGGTTGAAACGCGCCACCGCGTCGGGATCGTGGACCATCGACGGGTTCATCACCTTGATCGCGCTCCGGCGGCCCATTTTCACATGCTCGGCCAGGTAGACCTGACCCATGCCTCCCTCACCGAGCTTCTTGACCACGTGGTAACGGTCGGCAATGACCTGACCGACCAGATCTTCCGTCGGCCCGGAGGAACGCAACGTCTGTCCGTCGTTGGGACAGAAGCGGACATCGTCGGCGTATTGAGTCGCGCAAACGGGACAGATCTTCACGTCGGAATCTCGACGCGGAGCAGTTTGTCTCCCACGAGGACGCGGGAGTTATGTCCCAGCGGTACGTCACCGCGCGCGGCGATCGCCACGCCGTTGCGGCTATTGGCATCCACGACAACGAAATCGGCGTCCTCTGACCGAACCAGCGCGTGCCGTGCGCTCATCGAGGGATCGTACGGGAATGTCCAGTCGCCCTGCTCGCGCCCGATCGTCACGTCCCGGCCCGGCGAAAGCTGAATCATGTCGCGCGCGCTCCCATCCGAGCGCAGCTGGGTGAGGCTCGCAATGTCGGTACTCGGGCTGAGGCTGCCCATGCGCTTCGTGGCGTCGGCGTCGGGAGGGTGCGGCCCCGGGTAGCCCAGGCGCCGGAATCGGATCACCTGGGAGCCGATGAGCAGCAGGTCTCCGTCCACGAGCCGGTGCGGCGCCTCGAGAAATACCCAGGTGCCATTGCGGCTGCCGAGGTCGCGCACCACCAGCGTCTCCTGCTCCCACGAGATTTTCGCGTGCAACGGCGACAGGAAGACGTCCTCCGGAAACCGGATGTCTCCGTCCTGCCGGCCGATGGTTGTGTCCGGGGATTTTCGCTCGAAACGCTGCACCGGGGCGCCGAGGTCGTCGAGCAGCACGAGCGCAATTGCGGTGCCGGCGCGCGACTGGCCGGCCGCCGCGCGGCCCGACCCGCCCAGCTCGGCCACCGCGGCCCCGCACGTGGCGCAGAACGTGGTCGCGGGGCCCACCGGTGATCCGCACCGGGCGCACGTCGGCCCCGAGCCGGGAGCGGTGAGACGGCGCCCGCAATGCGGGCAGAACGGCCGCGCGGTGGTGGCGGAGCTGCCACAGAAAGGGCAACGCACCGATTCGGCCGGGGTTGGAGCGACCGGAGCCCGCGGCACCACGCGCGTGCCCTGAGCCGGCACCGCTTCAGCCGCCATCGCCTTGAGTCCGCTGGACTTGGCCATGGGCTTGCCGCAGTCCATGCAGTACTGCGCGCCGGCGTCGTTGTCGTGCCCGCAAGAGCGACAGGCGGTCACTGGCGGAAACACTCCACAGGGGGCACAAGTTACGATCTGCCAATCGATTCGGCAAATTGACGGGCGGGAAGGCCGAATGCTACCTTGCGCGTCCTGTGCGATCGGTCGGCGTCCTGCTCGCGAGCGTGGTGACCGGATGCGCGGCCCCGCGCACCGGCACCGCGCCTGTACCGGCACGTGCGCAGCCGGCCCCTTCGGCGGCGGCTCGCGAGTCCCTGCACGCCGACGTCGTCTACCCCGCAGTCACCGACGTCATTCAATCGCACGACTCCGCGTTCCTATTCGGCTCCGTTCGAGGCGCGAGCGCAGGGGCGGGCCCCGCGAGCCTCACCATCGACGGCCGCCCAGTTCCCCTGCGGGCGAACGGCGCGTGGATCGCCTGGTTGCCGCTCCCCGACGATACCCTGGCGCGATTCCGGCTCGTCGCGCATTCCGGTCCCGACTCGAACGTGACGCTCTTTGCGGCGCGGGTCGCGCCGCAGTACCGGCCGCCGGCTGATCGTGCTGCCTGGATCGACACCACCAGCTTCACCCCGGCGGGGAGCCTGGCGTTGCCGCCGGGCGAGGGCATTCTGTTGACCGTCCACGCAGCCCCGGGCGCCTCGGTTCGTCTTCAATTACCGTGGGGCTCGAGCGTGCCGCTGGTCCCGGATTCGCTGCCGGTCGAGCCGCCCCGGGGTGTGCGCGCCTTTTCGACCGACACGGCGGCGTTCCGGCTCCCGCATGCTGCCGGACGGTACATGGGCTGGCTGCCGGCCGCGGCCATGTGCGCGGACGGACGCACCGCCTGCGCCACCTTGACCGTCGCGGTGGGTGGCGATGGCGCATCGGCGCGCTGGCCGCTCACGGTCAATACGCTCGATCTGACGTTCCCAACCGTCGTGGTCTTGAACGACGATACCGCGCATACCGGCACGACGGACAGTCTCACGCCCGGGCGCGCCGTTCCACACGGGACGTACAACTGGTTCTTTCCCACCGGAACGGAAGCCACGCTCTCCGGGCGTTGGAACGATCAGGCGCGCCTGCAACTGTCGCGGGACGCCGTGGCGTGGGTGAACGCCGACGAAGTGGTGCCGCTCAGCGCAGGGACGCCCCCACCGGGGGGTGTGGTAGGCTCGGTGCGACTGTCCCCGGGGCCCAAGTCCGTGATTCTCCGCGTCCCCCTTCCTGCGCGACTTCCCTTTCAGGTGACCGAGCATGATCGCGCTCTCACGCTGCGCATTTACGGCGGCGCATCAGACATCAATTGGATGCAATACGGCGGCACTGACCCGCTGGTCCGGCGTATGAGCTACGCCCAGCCGGCCTCGGACGAAGTGACCATCACGGTCGACCTCACGCGTCGCGTCTGGGGATACCGCGCCCGCTATGACGGCCGCGACCTGTTGCTCGAGATCCGCCGTCCGCCCGAGATCGCACCGGACCACCCGCTGCGGGGTCGCACCATCGTGCTCGACCCGGGACATCCGCCGCTCGGCGCCACGGGGCCGACGGGGCTCTGGGAGCCGGTCGCCACACTTGCGGTGGCGCTCAAGGCGAAGCGCCTGCTCGAAGGCGCGGGGGCGACCGTCTTCCTCACCCGCACCGACTCGACGCCGCTCGAGTTGTATCCGCGGACGCACTTCGCCGAGATGCACGATGCCGACGTACTGGTCTCCATTCATGCCAATGCCCTGCCCGACGGCGTGAATCCGTTCACCAACAACGGGACCAGCGTGTACTACTTCCACCCGCGGAGCGCGCCGCTCGCGCGGGCGCTCGATCGGGCGCTGGTGGCGGAGCTTGGTGTGCGCGATCTGGGAATGGGCCGAGGAGACTATGCGCTAGTGCGCCCGACGTGGATGCCCGCGGCGCTCACTGAAGGACTGTTCATCATGCTGCCAGACCAGGAAGCCATGCTCGGAAGCGAGGACGGACAGCGGCGTTACGCGCGGGGCCTGGCGCGGGGGATCGAGAACTTTCTCCGAGAGCGGGCGAGGGAGCCATGAGAGTGCGGAGTGCGGAGTGCGGAATGCGGAATCGCAGTGGAGGGTCGGCCCACCGACTCAACCTTCCATGTACACTCCGCACTCCGCACTCCGCATTCCGTATTCTTTTTCTCTTGCTGCTCGCCGGCCGAGCCGAAGCTCAAGTCGATCCGTCGAGCAACTGGCGCACCCTCCACACCCCCCACTTCCGCATCCACTTCCGGCGAACGGGTTCACGAGCGTCGTTCCCTCGAACCGGATCACGATCTTCGCCGCGCCGCCGGCTGGCGATCACGGCTTGCTATTCTTCGACAGCTGGCTCCGGCTCGTGACTACGCACGAGCTCGCGCACGTCTTTCACCTCGACCGCACCAAGGGCATCTGGCGCCCGCTCCAATACGTGTTCGGGCGCGCCCCCGGCCTGTTCCCGAACGAGTACCAGCCGAGCTGGGCGATCGAGGGTCTGGCGACCTACTACGAATCGAGGTTTACGAACGCCGGGCGAGTGCGCGGAAGCTTCCACACGCAACTGCTCGAGGCTGACCAGGCCGCCGGGGGCGGGGCGTCGCGGTCACCGTGGGATGCAACGCTGTTCACGCGCTGGGCCGACGGGCTCGTCCCCTACGCGTACGGCAGCCGCTTCCTTCATTATTTGGCGGAGACCGCGGGCGATTCGGTTGTCCCGCGGCTCGTGGAAGCCACCTCGGCGCAACTCATCCCGTTTCGCGTCGGCAGGCAGGTGTCCCGGGTCGTGCCCGGGCGGTCGCTTGCGGGCGAATGGCGGCGCGGCACCGAGCCCGTGCCGGACACCGGGGCCGGCCCCGCTTCACCTCCGGCGCGCGTGATCGATTCGCTGCTTCGTACCGAGCCAGTCCCGCGCGTCTCTCCGGACGGCCGCCGCATGGCGTACGTGCGGGAGGATGGCAAGGGCGCGAGCGAGCTACGGGTGCTCGACGCCGCGACGTTTCGGACGCTCGCGACACATCAGGTGAACGGCGGCGTGGACTACGACTGGGTCGGGGACACGCTGGTGGTGGCGCAACTCGATTTCACGTCCCGCTGGCGCGTCCGGAGCGACTTGTACCGCTGGGTACCGGCGACGGGAGCGTGGCGGCGCGCCACGCACGGCGCCCGGCTCGTGGCGCCCGCAGGCGGGGGCGGGCGGCTCGCGGCGATCACGCTGGGGCCCGCGTCCGGGCGACCCACCGTGCCCACGCCCGACGACTCGAATGACGCCGTATGGACCGACCTGGCCCTCTCGCCGGACGGACGGTGGGTGGCCGGCATACGCTGTTCAGACGCGCGGTGGTCGCTCATCCTGTGGCCCGCCCAATCGCCCGCGGCCGCGGTGGCGTTGCTCGAAACGCGGGGGAGCCTCGCCGACGTGGTCTGGACGTCCGACGGGGAGCTCTGGTTCGTGGCGGATCCCACGGGGCTTCCCCAGGTGTACCGCTGGACCGATTCCGCGGCGGTCCAACCGCTCACGGCGGAGCGGTTCGGCGCCCGCGCCCCCGCGCCGCTGGCGGACGGCGGATTGCTCTACGCGGGGCTGACCGCCCGGGGATGGGAGCTGCGCCGCACGGGGGCGGCCGCGTCGTCACGAAGTGGACCTGTGACGTTCGCCGCGCCGTTGCCGTTCGATTCGGCTCCCGCCTCGGCCGTGCCTCTGCGCGAGACAGGCTATGCCATGTGGCCATCGCTGCGCCCGCATTTCTGGCTGCCCCTGTGGCAGAACGAGGGGCCGACCGGGCGATTTGGTGGCGTGCTCACGGCCGGGACAGACGTCGTGGGGCGGTACGCGTATGCCGGCGATCTGCTCTTCTCGCCAGAACCGTCCCGCCTCGAAGCCGACTTCTTGCTCGTCGCGTCCGTGTTCGGCAACCCTGTGTTCGACCTCTCGGCATCGAGCTCGTGGGCTGATCTCGGGCCGCTCGCGATGCCCAACGTCACGCTCTCGGAGCTCGACCAGACCGCGGCGCTCGGCGCGTCGTTCGTCACGCGCCGTTGGCGCGGGGTCACCAGCCTGCGCGTCGCCGCGGAAGTCGAGCGCACCGATTTCGCCGCGATTCCCGACACGTCGCTCGCGACCGTCTGCGCCGGGTGCGGCCGGCAGGACCTCTACGGCGGCTCGGCGACGCTCACGCTGTCGCGTCTGGTGACGGGTGCCCTGTCCGTCTCGCCGGAGGATGGGTTCGCCTGGTCGGGGACGTATCGGCGGCGGGAGGAGCGGGGGACGACGCGCTGGTCGAACGAGCTGCGCTCGCGCCTCGCCAGGGCGTGAACATCTTCTTTGCCCCGTCACTCACCGCGACGCGGGCGTTTCCCCTGCGCGGATACGCCGACGGTGAGCTGGCGGGCGAGCGCGCCGCGGCAGGCAGCATCGAGTATCGCTTCCCGCTGGCGCTCGTGGGCCGCGCCCTCGGCCATCTACCGGTTGGCGTCGACAAGCTGTGGCTCAACATGTTCGCCGACGCGGGGGACGCGTGGGCGCCGGGAGAGTCGCCCCGGCTCACGCGGCTCCGGTCCACGGGACTGGAGGTCGCGGGCGACGTTACGGTGAGCTACGACTTCCCGTTGTCCGTGCGACTCGGCGTCGCCGAGCCACTCGCCAACCCGCCGTCCGGCGTCGCGCGACGACTCCAGGTATACGCGGCACTCGCTTCAGACTTCTAGACTTCTGACACGTCGCGAGGGCCCGCGTGTTGACACTGCCTCCGGCACATCCCTAACTTTTGGCGACCCCTCGGAGAATTGATGTATTGCTCCCGCTGCGGCACCCAGAACGAAGACGCCAGTAAGTTCTGCCGCTCCTGCGGGCTCGACCTGACCG
>QHUC01000099.1 GCA_003221045.1 Gemmatimonadota bacterium
GGTAGGTGTAGGTCCCCGGCTTGTCAAAGCGGTGCACATAGCTGCCGTTCGGCGGGATCACCGGGGAGCCGCCTTCAGTACCGCCGTCAAAGGTGACGGTGTGCTCGATCGGGTCCGCGTTGGTCCATCGCACTGCCTGGCCCGCGGCGATTGTGACGGAGTCACCTTGGAATTTCACGCTCGATATCCGCACCTCTGCTCCGACCGTCGCTCCACCCGCGCTGCCCAAGGCAACCGGCTTCGGTGATTTGTGGAACCAGGGGCTGAAGCGCTTGAGGTGGAGCGGGATGGTGAACTCGAAGCCGTAGAGAACATTCTTGGGGGACGAGATGCCTTCAGAAGCGCCCTGGATCGTCGCGCTGTGGGCGTTGCTGGCCTGGAGCGAAAACGTGTGTGGGGATCCCGGGATCAAGACGTTGATCGCAGCGCTCCAAGCCGCGGTCACGGTGGGGCTAACGAACGAGCCGACGTCCGCGCTCACACCGATGTACTGATTCAGGCGCGCGTTGAACCCGCCTGCGAACGCCGCAGCCCCATTTCCCGACTCTCCGAGGCGACGCGAAACAGCGCGCGCTGCGCCGTGCAACGTAAGCGGGCCTTGCGTCCAATCGACTCCGACCTCTCCGTCCACACTCTTCGCGAGAAAGTTGTACGCCGGCGTGACCGCGATGGCGAACCCGGGCTGGCCTTCGACGCCGTGCAAGCGCCAGCGGCCGAACAGCTCGGTCTCATTGGTCGACTGTGAGCCGTTACCCACGCCGACAATCGACCTGGTCGCGAACAGGCCACCGAGCTCAACTTGATGTCCGAGTCCCGCCGCGAGCGTAAAGGTCGGATAGTTCACCACGGAGTGCGACGGGCCGGTGGTTACGTAAAAGCGATGCAGGAAGTTGAACTGCACCACGCCGCCGTCAGGCACCCACGTGCCCCCCAGATTCGGTGGCCGGTACAGGAGCGACTGCGCGCCGAGTGGCGAGGCTGGAGATATGGCTGCGAGGATGAGCCAAGCCAACGATAGACGCCTCATGCTGGACCCCTCTCGGATCGGGACATTCCAATCGACGCTGGCCTTCGATTCCGCATTCCGCACTCTTCATTCCGCACTCGCTTTACCGCCATTCCCTGACCCACCGGTCGTACAGAACCGGGACCACGCCGCCTTGCTGCAGCACCTCGATCCCCGACGGATCGCGGTATGCCTTCCGATAGAACACGTGCGTTACGCCCGAGTTGATGATCAGCTTGGCGCACATCACGCAGGGCGAGGCACTGATGAACACGACCTTGTCGCGCGCGTTCCCCGGTGCCTTGACGAGCGCGTTCATCTCGGAGTGAATGCACCCGCAGCTCCCCGGCACCGCCGAGTCGCACTTGTTCGGCAGGCCGCGCGCGTTGCCGTTGTACCCGATCGCGAGCACGTTCTCGAGCACCTGGTCCGTGATGACCGTGCCTACCTGGAGGCGCGCGCACGTCGAGCGCTTCGCCAACTCCTCGGCCATCCGCATATACACCTCGTACAGCGGGATCCGTTCGACCGGGGGCGGAGGGGCGCCGTCGGCGAGGACGTTCAGGAAATGCGTATTGGCCGGCACGCCGTCTTTAGCGCCGCTCATGCAGCTCCGCTTCGGGGTCGTAATCGGCATAGTGACCGCGGGCCCGCTGTTGCTCGAGCCACGTGTCGAAGCCGGAGGGGACCAGGCCGTTGGAGCGCTCCTGGCGCTCGGCGGCCCGGATCGCGAGGTCGTTCGCGTACTCGTTTTTGGCGTGGCCGGCGTGCCCTTCGACCCAGCGCCACGTGACCCGGTGCGCGGCGGCAGCCTGTAGGAGCTTCTGCCACAGCTCCTGGTTCTCCAGGACACCGCCCTTCCGCTTCCACCCCCGCGCCTCCCAGCCGTTCACCCATTCGGTCATGCCCTTGATCAGGTACTGTGAGTCGGAGACGTACACGACCAACGCGTGCTGCCATTGTCGGCGGATCCACTCGAGCGCCGCGATCGCACCCGCGAGCGCCATCTTGTTGTTGGTCGTTTGGGGAGAGTACTCGTAGAAGTCCCAGCGCGCCACGCTGTCACCGGCGGGGGCTTCGATCAACGCGGCGTTCCCGCCCGGGCTCGGCTTGGAGCTGTCGTTCCCGAGGCAGCTCTCGTCGGCGTGGACCAGGACACGGGTGGTGGGCGCACCGGCCATGTCAGGGTTGGATGACCACCGGAATGTCGGTGTGGCGCAGGATCTCCTCGGCGTGAGACACGACCACGGCGCTGGGCCGGCCCTCCTCGTGGCTCATGTGGGCGCCGGCGAAAAGCGCGTCGCACTTGGTTCGCTTGACGACGCGGGCGACCACTTCACCCGGCTTCCCGGCCTCGACGTGCGTCACGAACGGCACGCGTTGCATGGACAGGGTCGCCTCCGCCACTCCCACCACTTTGAGGCCCGCTTCGCGGTCATCGTTGGCGTGAACGATGTGGACGGTGCTCTCGGCCACGCTGGCGAACTGCATCGCGAGCTCCAACGCGCGGCGACTGGTGTCGCGTCCGTCGAAGGCGACCGCAATCGAACGCATCGCCGAGGGCAGGCCGCCGCACACGATCACGCACCGCTCCGCGATCCGGATGAGCGAGGTGACGGTGGGCCCGAGGGCATCCCCCTTGGTGGTGACGCCGCGGCGGCCCACGAGCACGGCGTCCGCGGTCTTGGCGAGCTCCGCGAGCTCCACGTCGGCATGACCCTTGAGCGCGCTGACCTCGACCTGGAGGCCGGCCGCGAGCACCCGCTCGCGCGCCCGGTCCAGCATGGCCGGGCCGTCCGTCTCTCGGCCATCCGGCTCTTTCACGTAGGCCACCATGACGGTACTGCCGAAGCGCTTGCCGAGGAAGACCGCCTGCTCGAACGCGGAGTCGGCCCTCGGGCTGCCGTCGAGTCCCACGAGCAGGCGCGTGAACATCCTTAGGGCAGCACGGCGAAGGATTCGAGCTCGCGCAGCGGGAATGCCAGCAGCTCCCCGGTCATCGGCAGTCTCCCCTGGAGGGCTTCCTCCCGTTCGAGCGTTTCGAGCCGCTCGGCGACGACCACGTACTCGGTGCCGCGGCGCCGCAGCGCCACCCGGCGCCGTTCCCGCACAGCGCGCTCGAGCGCATCGAGGGCATCCGGTGTGAGACTCGTGAACTCCACAATCGTGCCCATCGGCTCCTCAGGCCACGCGAATGTATCCGGCCGGTCCCGCGACCACGCGACCGATGGCCGCTGCCACTGGAGTGGCCTCGCGCTTGAGCGCCTCCACGAGCGCGTCGGCCTGTTGGGGCGCGACGGCGATGAGCAAGCCGCCCGACGTTTGCGCGTCGGACAATAGCAAGCGCACCGTTGCGTCGACGCCGCTCGCAAACGTGACCGTTTCGGCGGCGCTCTCGATATTGCGCGTGGTGCCCCCCGGGACCGCCCCCCGCTGCGCGAGCTCGCGAGCCCCGGTGAGGAGGGGCACCGCGGCCGCTTCGATCTCGGCTGCGGCCTTGCTCGCCTCGAGCAGCGTCCGCAGATGGCCGAGCAGGCCAAACCCGGTGACGTCGGTCGCCGCGTGGACGACGCCACCGAGCGTGAGCATGGCGCGCGCGGCCCCGGCGTTGAGTGTGGTCATGGTCGACACCGCTTCGGCAAGGTCCGCTTCGCTCACGAGATCGCGTTTGAGCGCCGTGGTCAAGACCCCGGTTCCGAGCGGCTTCGTGAGGACAAGGACGTCGCCGGGCCCGGCACCGGCGTTGGTGACGATCTTGTCCGGACGCGCTTCACCCACGGCGGCCATGCCGTACTTGGGCTCGGGGTCGTCCACGGAATGACCGCCCAGCACGAAGGCGCCGGCCGCGCGCGCGACGTCCGCGCCGCCACGGATCACTTCGCCCAACAGCTCGAACGGCAGACCCTCGCGCGGCCAGCCGACCAGATTGAGCGCGAAGAGCGGCGCGGCGCCCATGGCGTACAAATCCGAGAACGCGTTGGTCGCGGCGATGCGCCCGAAGTCGTATGGATCGTCCACGATCGGCGTGAAAAAGTCCACCGTCGCCACGATCGCGCGGTCCGGCGCCACCTGGAACACGGCGGCGTCGTCGCGGCTCGCAGCGTCGACGAGGATCCGGGGATCCGTCGCGACCGGCACGTGGCGCAAGACCTGCGCCAACTCGGCTGAGCCGAGTTTGCAGGCTCAGCCCGCGCCGTGCGAGTAGCGCGTCAGCCGGATGGCGGCCATGGGTTCGGCAGACATGGGGTCTACCGAAGATACTCTATCGCAGAATCCAGGCGAGAATGGCCCCGGCGACGAGATAGCGTGCGGTATCCATGAGACCTACGACGAGCTCTCGCCGGCGGTCGTTCATGGCGGTGGTCAGCGGTTGCCACCGCAGCGGATACGCGACCAGCAATCCCACCAAGGCGAAGACGAGCCACCACCCGCCGGTGCCGAGCGAGTCAAACCAGAGCGATCCGAGCAACGTGGCCAGGAGCGCCTCGAGCAGACGCCCGGTGACGGCCCAGCGGTTGTACGCCCAGACGAAGTACCGGCGTCCGACCACATGGTCAACTCGATATCCGATTGGCGGTGCAACCAGGAACCAGACCGCCACCGATAACCACGCCAGCGCCAGGCGCCCGAGCGTCACCGCCCGCCGCGCGCCTCCGGAGGCACGTATCCCGGCCCGCGTAGCCCCCGTCCCGGGCGCGCGGCCGTGAGCCTCCCGTGGTCGAGCACCTTCTTCCCGTTCACGAATACATACGCGAACCCGACCGATGGTTGGTGCGGCTGCTCGAAGGTCGCTTTGTCGGCCACCGTCGCTGCGTCGAAGACCGTGATGTCGGCCGCCATGCCCGGCTTGAGCATCCCGCGGTCGTACAGGCCGACCCGCTGAGCGGCGAGCGACGTCATTTTGCGCACCGCGAACTCGAGCGGGAAGAGGTTGAGGTCGCGCGAATAGTGGCCGAGGATCCGAGCGAACGAGCCGTAGGCGCGGGGATGCGCGGACTGGGTGCCGAACGGCCCGTCGGGCGCCACTCCGCCGAAGTCGGTGTTCACGGCCACCCACCACGTCTTCATCGCCGCCTGGACATCCGGCTCGTCCATCACCGCATAAACCGCGTCGGTACGGTGACCGCCCTCTCCGAGCACGACGTTGAAAATCGTCTCGATCGGATCGTGGTGGCGGGCGGCGGCGATCTCCGCGATCGTCTTCCCCTGGATGGGACGGAGCGAATCCTGGAAGACGCCGGTGATCAGGATGCCCGCTCCCCCGCCAGCCTCGTTGTAGAACCCCTCCGTGCCGTCGGTCGGCTGCAGCATCTCCGCATGGAGGCGGGCGCGGGTCTTGGGATCCCGCAGCCGGGCGAGCAGCGAATCCCAGCCACCGCTCTCGGCCCAGGTGGGGATCGAGGCGTCCAGAGACGTCGCGGCCCGCGTATACGGATACTGATCCGCCGTGATGTCGAGCCCAGCCGCCCGCGCCGAATCGATCTTCGCGAGCACGCTGGGCATCCGGCCCCAACTGCGTCGCCCGGCGACCTTCAGGTGCGACACTTCCGCGGGGATGTTCGCCTCGCGGGCGATGCGAAACACCTCGTTCAACGCCTCGTCGATGCGGATGCCCTCGTTCCGCATGTGCGACGCGTACACGCCGCCGTGGCGGCGCGCCGCCTTGGCGAGGGCGATCAGCTCGTCGGTCTTGGAGTAGCTCGCGGGTGCGTACTCGAGGGCGGTCCACAGGCCGAGGGCGCCCTGCTGCATCAGGGTATCGACGATCGCCGTCATGTGTGCGAGCTCGGGCGGAGTCGGTGCGCGGTCGTCCTTTCCCACCACCGCGAGCCGCACCTGCGTCGCGCCCACGAACGTCGCGATGTTGAGGGTGGACCCCTGCTTTTCCAGCTGGGCGACGTAGCCGTCCAGATCGCGCCAGTCTTCGCGATAGTGCCACTTCTTCATGACGTCGGAGTCATCCAGCACCAGGCGGTCGGTGAGCGGCGCCACGGAGCCGCCCTCGCCGGTGACCTCCGTCGTGACGCCCTGGGTGATCTTGCTCAACACCCGGTTGTCGATGAGGGCATTGATCTCGGACTGGCCCATCATGTCGATGAACCCCGGAGCCACGATCAGCCCGCGGACGTCCACGGTTTCGCGCGCGGCCGCGTCCCCCAGAAACCCCACAGCGACGATGCGATCGCCCCGGACGGCGACGTCGCCCCGGTAACGCGGGTTGCCGCTGCCGTCGACGATCCAGCCGTTTTTCAAGACGAGGTCGTACACGCCCT
>QHUC01000100.1 GCA_003221045.1 Gemmatimonadota bacterium
CGTGACCGTCACACAATTCCGCCCCACGCCCGCGCTCCGGATCGAAGCCCGATGGGTGCACCAGCGGCTCACTCGGGCGCAGGACGGGAGCCGCTTCTCGACCGCCAACATCCCGCGACTCAAACTCGAGTATCAGCTCACGCGGGCGATCTTCGTGCGGTACGTGGGGCAGTATCTCGCGCAGGATCAGGTCGCGCTGCGCGACCCGCATACCGGGCAGCCGCTGTTCGTGAACGGCAACGTCGCGCGCGCCTCGGTCACGAACGATTTCCGTAACGACGTGTTGTTCTCGTACAAGCCCGTCCCCGGCACCGTCCTCTTCGTCGGGTACGGCGCGTCACTGACCGAGGCCGACGCGTTCCAGTTCCGGAACCTCTCCCGCACCGACGACGGCTTTTTCTTCAAGCTGAGCTACCTGCTCCGGATGTAGGGGCCTCTACCCCCGCCCATCGCGCCGGGCCATTTTCCCTGCCATGCCCGACGCGGCCGATCTCACCCAGCAGCTCGCCGACGAGGAGCGCGCCAAGCAGCGCCAGTACGTGCTGGCGAACACCGGCACCCGCTGGGGGTTCGTCGGCATCGGTGTGCTGCTGCTCGCGACCGTCCGCCTCGTGGGAATCGTGCCCGTCTCGTGGCTCTTCATTGCGGCCTTCACCATCGTCTTCGGGGCCGTCAACCACGGCATGCGTCGCGTGGCGCGGGACCGCCCCTTCCAGGTCTGGTTCCCCTACCTCAACATCGCCATCGGCGCCGCGATGATCTCCACCGTGGTCTACGCGCTCGGCCCGACCGGACACCTGCTGTACGTCGCGTATCTGATCGCGCCGCTCCAGGCGGCGCTCTACCTCGGCCAGAGTGAGGCCTGGCAGGCGCTGCTCCTGAACCTTACCGGCTTCGCGCTCGTCACCGCCGTCCGGCTCAGTCAAGCATCGCCCGGCTGGGCATGGAGCGTATTCGCGCAGGAGACGCTCGTGCTCGGGTTCGTGTGCGTCGCGCTCGTTCCGATGCTCACGCGGCTCGTGGACCGCCTGCGGGCAGCGCGGGAGACGCTGGCTCAGGTCGAGGCAGGCGACCTGCGGGTGAAGGTGCAGGACGACGAGGTGGACGAGCTGGGGTTTCTGGGCGTGAGCGTGAACCGGACCACCGACGCGATCGCCGGCATCGTCAGGCAGGTGCAGCAGGAGTCTCAAGACCTCGCCGCCATGGCGGAGCAGCTCGCGGCGTCGGCTCAAGAGCTGCAGGCCGCGTCCCAGGAGATCTCCGCCACCGCGCAACAGCTGTCCGACGGCACCGCACGCCAGCGCCAGCTCATCGGTCACGGGCGTGAGGATTCCGAAGCCGCCGCCGGCGTCGCGGCGCAGCTGCACACCCGGGCGCAGGAAGCGGAGCGCCAGGTCTCCGGCGTGGCGCAACAGGCGCAACGACATGGCGTGGAGATCGCCCGGGCCAGCGAGCTGCTCGTGACGCTGGTCCATCACCTGGACCAGGTGTCGGGGGCGGCCGGCCGGCTGGAGGAAGGCTCGCGCGAGATCGGGAAGCTCGTGGACGCCATCACGCGGATCGCCAGCCAGACGGACCTATTGGCGTTGAACGCCGCCATCGAAGCGGCCCGCGCGGGGCAACACGGCTTCGGCTTCCGTGTGGTAGCGGACGAAGTGCGGAAGCTTGCCGAGCAGAGCGCGCGCACGGCGGATGAGGTACGTGCGCGCGTGCGCCAGACCCAAGACCAGATCGGCGAGGTGATCGCCGCGATGGGCGAAGGTCGGCGGACGGCCGAGGGCGTGGGCGTCGCGTCCACCGCGGTGCGGCAGGCGCTGGACGCCATTTTCGGCGACCTGAACACCACCGTGCGCTTCGCCGGTGCGTTCGCGGGAGAGACCGAGGGGCAGGCGCGCCGCATCCGCGACGTGGTGCAGCGGATGGAGGAAGTCGCGGGGATCGCCGAAACGGCCGCGCTCGGAGCGGAGCAGGCCTCGGCCGCCACGGAGCAGCAGATCGCTTCACTCGCCCAGCTGACCACGACCTCGCAGCAACTGTCGGTCGCGGCCGCGAAGCTCGCCCAGACGATTCAGCGCTTCAACGTGAACGGGGGATCGTCACCAGCCCCGCAGTAGCGGTGCGTCTCCGTAGTCCCAAAAGACGAAGGCGACGAGACGCGGATGTCGCGGCTCCGGTCCCGTGGCGGGCAGCTCGGCGCCGACCGACGCCGCCACGTGGCCCAGGCGCGACAACTGGACCCACATCTGCGGGTACAGCGACAGGGTGCTCTCCCCGTGGGTGGGAACGGTCCAACCGGCTTCGACCATCGGCACGACGCGGCCGATCTCCCGGCCCACGCCGAGGCGGTACGACCAGGCCGTGACGCCCGCGCTCTCTTCCCAGGTCGTCACGATCTGGCCCTGCAGCACGACAGCCGACGCGGGCGCCGCGCCGAAGGCGAGGAAGGGCTCCACCTCCCAAACGGATCGCCGTCCGATGGGGGGCGTCGCCTCGAGTCCCACACTCGCGAGCGCGCGGCGCTCGAGGCTGTGCCACACGTTGAACTTCAGGGCTCCGGTCACGCCGTCGAACACGTCGGGGAGGCCGTCAAACGCGGTGCGGGCGCTCGCCTCCATCTGGAACCGCTTCCCCAGCCGGTGCTCGTAGATGAACTCCTGGCCCCGGGCTTCATCGGTGATCACGACCTCGTCCTCCGGATACGCCTTTTCGACGAGGAACGCGCGCGGGAAGTTCAGCTCACCGGGCGGCCAGCCGAGCTGGCCGCACAGCGAGCGGGCGTAGCGGACGACGGCGCGGATCTGCTCGGGCGTCGCCGCGTCCCCGAACGCCGGCATGTCGAGGGACAGCCCGAACGCGGCGCCCCCGCGCGTCACGATGCCGACCCAGCGGTCTTCGGTTTCCGCCGTGCTCCCCTTGCAGTCTCTCAGATCGGCCGGCGGGACCTCGAGACGGGTGGTCGCGGCGGGCGTGCCGCGCCCCTCCGCGCCGTGGCACGACCTGCACCATGCCTGGAAGAGCACGGCGCCCGAGTCGACGGGACCCTGCTTGGCGAGTCCGAGCAGGAGTTGCAGCGCCGCGGCGGTCACGCCAGATGCGCCGCCCGCTGCAGCTCCGCGGCGCAGCGATCGGCTTCGCGTACGATCTCTTCGATCGGCACGGTGACCAGCTCGTGGCCGAGCACCACTGGCCGCCCCTCGACGAACACGTCGCGCACGTCGCTCGGGCCCGCCGCGTACACCACTAGCGACACCGGATCGCCGACCGCCGGATGGAGGTGGGGCTCGTGCAGGTCGAGCACCACCAGGTCGGCACGCTTGCCGGGGGCGATGGAGCCGATGTCGTGCTCGAGCCCGAGCGCGCGGGCGCCGCCGAGGGTTGCGAGCTCGAGCACCTGCCCGGCGGGGAGCGCATCGGCTCCGAGTCGGGGCTTTTGGACTAGGGCGGCCAGGCGCATTTCGGCGAACACATCGAGCCGGTTGTTGCAGGGCGCGCCGTCCGCGCCGATCGCCACGCGACACCCGGCGGCGATCAGCTCCGGGATCTTCGCCACGCCGCTCGCGAGCTTCAGGTTGGACGAAGGACAATGGACCACCGTCGTACCCTGCCGCGCGAGGCGCGCCGTCTCGTGGCCGTCCACCCAGACGCAATGGGCGAGCGCCGCGCGGGGGCCGGCGATCCCGACCGAATCGAGGTAGGCGATCTCCTCGAGCCCCGTGGTGCGGAGCACGGTCTCGCGTTCCACGATCGTCTCGGCCGCGTGTGTATGCAGCTGCGCGTCGAACCGCTCCGCCAGATCGCTCGCGGCGCGAAGCAGCGGACCCGAGCAGCTGGGCACGAAACGCGGCGCGAAGCAGACCCGCAGGCGGCCTTCGGCGGCGCCGTGCCACCGCGTCGCGAGCGCCTCGGCGTCCGATAGCGCGACGTCGGTGGACTCCGCGAGCTCGAGCGGGGCGCCCTCGGGATGCGCGTCCATCAGGCATTTGCCGGCGGTCGCGCGGATCCCGATCCGCTCGAGTGCTTCGAACGCGCGCCCGGTGTAGTGCACCGTCTCCATGTCGAGGATCGCCGTGGTGCCGCCGAGCAGCAGCTCCGCAGCGCCGAGCAAGGCGGACCAGTATACGGTTTCCTCGGTGTGGGCCGCCTCAAGCGGCCAGATGCGGCGGACCAGCCAGTCCTCGAGCCGCAGATCGTCGGCGAGCCCGCGAAAGAGGGTCTGGCAAAGGTGGACGTGGGCTTGAATGAGTCCCGGGATGATCAGGCAGCCACTGCAGTCGCGCACCTGCGCCTGCCGTCGCGCACCGGTTCGGTCGTTCCGTCGTCCGGTCGCCTTCTCGATCGTGGCGATCCGTCCATCCCTGACGGAGACGTCCGCCCGGACGACTTCCCAATCGCCGTTGTGCAACAGCACATCACCACCGACGAGAATCAGGTCCGGGGCGTTCAGGTCGTGACCCGCGGCTGAGCGCTCGTGCTGTCGTCCGGCAAATCAAAGTACGCACGGAGCTCGTCCATGAGATCCTGGTCCGCATACACACCTGTGAGGATCCGCTCGGGACCGCCCGGGTCGACCAGCAGGTAGCCATAGGGGTAATCGAGGCCCGACAGGAGAATGGTACGGCGCTTGGCGTCGGGGGTCGACACATACACTGTATCGGCGTTGGTCGCGAGCAGCTTGATACCGCTCGCCTCCAAGGCCGGGGCGACCTGCTCGGTGTAGTACTTCAGGTCGTCGAACGTATCCGACCGGTCGTCCGCGCCCAGCGTGTCTGCGGCGCGTAACCAGAACAGCACCACGCTCGGCTCCGTGATCACGCGCGGAATCAGCAACGTGCTATCGATGGAGCCGTGGGGCACGAGGTGGGCGAGATCCGTCGAGTCGTCTTGCGGCGTCCTTTTCGCGAACGGGCGGATCTGACACGACGCCAGCGACAGGAGTGCGGCCATCCAGATGACGAGCTTCATGCCGGGAAATATATTCAGCCAATGAGCGACAGCCCGGCGCCCGCGACCCCCGTCGTCCCCGCACGGACCCCCGTCCGCCGCCACCATTGGATCGTTCGCTTGACGCATTGGGCAACGGTCGTGCTGCTGGCCGGAATGATCGCGAGTGGTCTCCAGATCTGCTCGTCACGTTCGGCCTGCTTTACCTCGCGTACCTCGTGAAGAGCCGTGAATGGCGCGCGCTGCTGTTCATGCCCCGTGATGTGCCGGGCGCCGTGCAGATGGTCCGATACTACCTCCGCCTGCGGCGGGACCACCCACACCAGGGCAAGCACAACCCGCTGCAGAAGCTCGCCTACACGGGCGTGATCGTCCTCGGCGCGCTCGCAGTGCTCACCGGCCTCGCCGTCTACAAGCCGACCCAGCTTGGCTGGCTCACGGCGCTCTTCGGTGGGTTTCAGGCCGCGCGCTACTGGCACTTCTGGATCGTCTGGCTCTTCGTAGGTTTTACGATCGCCCATATCATCCTGGTCTTCGTCGTCGATCCGGCCTCGCTGCGCGCCATGCTCACCGGCTGGTACCGGGGGAGATTCCCGAGCCATGACTGAGACGCAGACGCCAAGACGCCAAGACGCCAAGACGCAAGTCGACAGGCGTGCGTTCGTGCGACTGGTCGCGGCAGGCGGGGCGGCGGCGTTGACCGCAGCGTGCGGCTGGGATGGTGGCCGTCTCATTCGTCCGGCGCTGCTCGACTGGAGCCGGGTGAACGACTGGGTGGGCGAGAAGGTCTTCTTCTCTCCGACGCGGCTCGCGCGGACGTACGACCCCGGAGAGCGCAGCGCCATGCTCCCGAGCTATTTCATCTCCGACATGACCCCGATGGTCCGCGATCCTGAAGCGTGGCGCTTGCGTGTGGACGGCATGGTGGCACAGCCGCTCGACCTCTCGCTCCACGAGCTGATGGCCATGCCGCGCGCGTCGTACACGGTGAAGCACCACTGCGTGGAAGGATGGTCGGCGATCGCCAGCTGGCACGGCGTGCCGGTGTCCGCGATCGTGGAGCGGTGCCGCCCGCGTCCGGGGGCGCGGTTCATCGACTTCGCGTCCTTCGACGCCGGGTACTCGAACGGCTGGGATCTGGCGAGCGCGCTGCATCCGCAGACGATTCTCGCGTACGGCATGAACGACAACCCGCTGCCGCCCGCGCACGGCGCCCCGCTCCGGCTGTATTCGCCGACCAAGCTGGGGTACAAGCTGACGAAGTACCTCGTGTCGATGACCTTTACCGACAAACGACCGGGCGGCTATTGGGAGGACCAGGGGTATCCCTGGTTCGGGGGCATCTAACCGATCGCCTCCAGCGCGTCGTGCATCTCGGCCGCCGTCTGAAACCGTTCGGCGGGCTCCTTCGCCATGGCCCTCTGAATCAGGCGGGACAGGGACTCGGGTACATCGGTGTTATGGCTCCGTGGATCGGGCGGCGGTTCCTCGAGCTGCTTCGCGATCAGGGCGTACATCGTCGCCGCCTCGAACGGCACCCGCCCGGTGACGCACTCGAACAGCACTACCCCGGCCGAGTAGAGATCGCTGCGCGCGTCGAGCTCCATTCCGGATAGCTGCTCGGGCGACATGTAATCCGGCGTGCCGATCGACATGCCCTCTTGGGTCAGTCCCTGGTCCTTCGCGCGGCTCGCGAGCCGGGCGATGCCGAAGTCCATCACCTTCAGGAAGCCGCTCGGCTCGACCACGATGTTCTGGGGCTTGATGTCGCGATGGATGATGCCCTGCTCGTGGGCCACCTCCAGCGCGCGGCACAACTGTTTGCCGATGGTCAGGGTCACCGGCAGCGGGAGCTGGCCCCGGACCCCGATCAATTGTTTCAGGGACGTGCCCTCGACGTACTCCATGGTGAGGTAATACGTACCGTTCACCTCGCCGAGGTCGTACGTCCGCACCACGTTGCGGTGGGCGATCTTGCGCGCCAGCCGGATCTCCTGCTTGAAGCGCTCCAGGGCGACCCCGTCGCCCGCGAGGGATTCGGGACGGAGCGTCTTGATGGCCACCGCCTCCTGCAGCTCGCGGTCGAACGCGCGATAGACCACGCCCATCCCGCCCGTCCCCAGGACCTCCTTCACTTCGTACCGATTGGCGAACAGGGTCCCGGGCCTGAGTAGCGTGCCCGCGGGAGCGAGCGAGGGGCGCGGGCCCTTCAGCTCCTCGGTGGGCGCCGCCCCGGAGGCGGACATCATGTACTCCACCAGGTCCGCCTTTTCCTTCAGGTCGGCGACGAGGCTCTTGAACGCTTGGGACAGGATGCCGATCTCATCGGCGCTCGAGACCTCGACGTCGACGGTGTAGTCGCCGTCCTGCACGCGACGGGTGGCGAGCGCCAGCCGGCGAATTGGGCCGGCGATTTGTCGGGCCAGCACATATGCCGAGCCGAGGGCCAGGAGCAGGCCCAGGAGCACAGCGAAGCCGATGGTGCGCTGCAACGCACGGAACGCGCCGAGCTCTCGGTCGTGCGAGCGGAACGCCACGAAGCCGCCGAACGCGTCGCCGCCCGCCGAGCGGATCGGGCTGGCGAGGCCGATCAGGTGCTCGCCGGCCACGCTGGCCGCGAGCTCCGTGCCGGCCGAGTCGTGCGCCAACGCTCCCATCGCACCGGTGTCCGCTACGAGCGCCGGCTCGACGGCGTCGCGCGGCAGTGTGGTGCCGACGATGTACGGCCGGTTGAGCGTGTCGAGGGCGAAGAACACCACGTCGGTGGTGGTTGCCTGCTTGATTTCCTGCGCCAGGCTGTCGTCGACGGCGTACGCCGCCACGAGCGCGCCCTGCGGCGTGGCCGTAAGTGAGGCGCGCAGCGGCACCGCCACGGCGATGAACAACTTGCGCCGCCGCTCATCCAGCCACGCGCCACTGGTCTGGTCACCCGACAGGGCATTCGCGACCAGGGCGCCCCGCGACAGGTCGATGTCCGACTCGGCGGGATAGTCCGTGCGTGCCACGAGAATGCCGCGCTCGTTGGCGACGAGCACCCAAGCCGCGTTCAGCAGGCGACGATACTCCTCGGCCTGGTCGAGCACGTTGCTCCGCTCGGAGGCGTTGAGCAGCCGCTCGCGAAACTGCGGCACCTCGGCGGATACGGCGCTCATCCCGGCGAACGTCGCGGTCCGGCCGGTCAGAAAGGCCTGCACGCCGCGACGGACTCCCGCGAGGGCTCGCCGGATCGACTCGTCGGCGGTGCGGTTGGCCGAGAGCGACGTGAGCCCGAACGTCACCCCCAGCACGCCCACCACGGACAGCGTCGCTGCGATGAAGATCTTGGCGCCGAGCCCGACCCGAGCGATCCTAGTAGCGCTCGCGTCCGGCATTGGTCGGGTAGTCTTTGCCGTACTTGTTCTTGTGGGGCACCCAGCGAAAGCCGCGCGCATCGAGCTGCAGGTCGATGCCCGAAGCGCCCTCCGCCGTGACCAGCACGTCCTGTGTTACTTGGGGGCTCCGCTCGTGCCAGGCGTGCAGCACGTAGCGACCGGGCGGGACGTCTTCGATCCGGAAGCTCCCGTCGGCCGCGGGTTGGGCGAAGTACCGGCCAGCCATGACCTGCACGAACATCACCATGCGGGGGTGGACGTTGCAGAACACGCGGGTGAGTCCTGGTCCGGCGAAGGTCCAGGCCCGCGTTTCGCCGCGCCCATACTGCCCGAGATCGAACGGATTCGCTTCGGACACGGAAAACACGTTGTGATCGAAGGGATCGTGGTTCAGGTAGCGGACGGTGGAGCCCGCGGGCACGACCACGACCCGCGGGACGAACTCCTTGTCGTTGATCGCGACGTCGACCGTCACCGCCCGCCCCGCCGGGGTCGCGGCGTCGAAGTACACGACGGCGGCCCCCAGGTCCCGGGACGGCCTGCTGTCCTTCTCGAGCAAGGTGACGCGACCGGTGACGCGGGTCCCGCCCTGCGCGGCGCCGCGGCGCCCCACCACCATCCAACTCACACCCAGCAGCATCGCGACCCAACGCTTCACTCGGCTCGGTCCCCGTTGCGCTTGAGGCGTTGCAGCTTACTGTAGTCATACCGAAACCGCCAGGAGCCCGAGATGCGGGCCACGATGCTCGTCGCGCTGGTCGCCGTCGCTCTGCCGGTCGCGGCGCAGACGCCGCCAGCCGCTTCCCCTCAGCCTTCCGAAGCGAAGCGGACGGTGGAGTTCACCGGGCTGGTGCTCGTGAATGGCTTCTTCACCAACGCGCGCGTCAACAACGTCGACGTGCCCCAATTCGTGGACACGCTTACGCCGGCGGGCGCGGCCGGCGGCACCATCCGTCAGACGCGACTCGGTGTCTTCGTCACCGACCCGGACGTGCTGCACGGCAGTTTTTCGGGCGAGCTCGACGTGGACTTCTACGGCGGGCAGCAGCCGTCCACAGGAGGACGCACCTTTCCGCTGCTCCGCCTGCGGCGCGCGGTCGGCATCGTCTCGTGGACGCGCGCACAGCTGCTGTTCGGACAGGAGTCGCCGCTCGTAGCGGAACGCAGTCCTCGTTCGCTCGCGTCCGTGGGGTTCCCCGAATCCGGCTGGCCTGGGGACCGACCGACGACCCGAGCGAGATCGCCATCGGCGGTCACCTGGGCTGGCTCGCCGCGGCCGACAGCTTCTTCCAATCACGCGCGCTCACTGCGGACGCCCGCTTCAAGCTCGGTCCGGTCGAGATCCTGGGCGAGGGATTCACCGGAAGGGCGCTCGCCGGTTTGGGAGGCGGCGGCATCGGGCAGAACTTCGGGCCTACCGGAGCGGCGGTGCGAACCAAGGGCGGGTGGGGGCAAGTCAACGTGCGGCCCAAATCCGACGTCATGCTCGGCGGCGGGTGTGGTCTGGACGACCCGGACGATCGCGACTTATCCGACGCCGTCGGTAACCCGCAGGGTCGGCTCAAGAACTTCGTGTGCGAGGGGCACGTCGAGCTGCGGCCGCCAGGGCCGCTGGTGTTCGGCTTCGAGTTCCGGAGGCTCGAGACTACCTACCCGAGCGGCAAGTTCACGGCCAACCACCTGAACCTGGCGGCGGGGTACAAGCTTTAGGGGAGGCAGTTCCGGATAGGCGACGCGAGTAAACTCGCGGCTCGGCTCCGCCCGTACACGGGCGTGTTAGCGCCGCTTCAGCGGCCGATGCCGAGCCGCGGCTTCAGCCGCGACCATCGAGACTATCGAGGCAGCCTGCCTTTCAAATCTTTCGCTGTGAACGGCCCGGGCTCGGCGATCAGTGCCCGCGCGTGGTCCACCTGGCCCCACGTGTTCCACAGGAGCACACCCCGCACGCGACCCGCCTTCAGGTAGTAGACTACGCCCTCTCGAAACGGCTCCTTCCACTCGGCCACCGTTTCGAGGCGGGCGTCGACGTCACCAACGGCCTCGTAGCCAAGCTCGAACAGGTCCGAATAGAAGAACGGGAGATGGTGATACGGCGTGGCACGGCCGCCCATGTTCAGGCCCGCCACGCGCCCCATGGTGTTGGCGTTGTCCTCGTGCTCCACCCGGAGCCGGGTGCCCAGCGCCGGGTTCGCAAAGTTGGCTACGTCGCCCGCGGCGTAGATGTCCAGGTGGCTCGTGCGGCACAACTCGTCGACCACGATGCCGTTGTCCACCCCGAGCCCCGCTTGCTCGGCGAGCTCGACGCTGGGAAGGATGCCCAGCCCCGCGACGACGACTTCCGCGGTGACCTCGGCGCCCGTGGTGGTGCGCACGACGCAGGAGCCCGCGCGCGCCTCGAGCCCGGCCATCCCCTCGCCCATCCGCATGGTCACGCCCTTCTTCCGGTAGTAGTCGACGAGAAAAGCGGCCAGGTCTGACGGAAACACGCGGGCGCCGACGCCCGCTTCCGGGACGAGCATCGTGACGTTTCGACCCTGCATCCGCAGCGCCGCCGCGATCTCGCTTCCGATGAATCCCCCGCCCATGACCGCGAACCGCACATCGTGCGCGGCGAGGGCACGCAGGCGGCGGTAGTCATCGAGCGTGCGGAAATAGATGATCTGGTCGGTCTTGAGCGGCAGCTGCCGCGGGGTACCGCCCGTCGCAAGCAACAGCTTCTTGAAGCGATACGTCGCCCCCCGATCGTCTGTCGCGCTGTGCGCCCGGGAATCGATCGCCATCACACGCCGACCCTCGTGCAGGACCGCACCGGTCTCCGCGGTCTTGCGCCAGATCTTGTCTTCCGGCTCACCCTTCCAGAGGGCTTTCGTGAGGGGCGGCCGGTCATATGGCGGATGGCGCTCGGCGCCGATGATGCCGATCGAACCCGCGGGATCGACTTCGCGCACGGCATGCGCTGCGGCGTCGGCGGTCATGCCGCCGCCCACGATCAGATAGGTGTAATCGGGCATCGAGCACCGGTCCTGGGTACGTTCAGTATGAAAGTACGCCGCCAGTGCAACCGTGGATTAGTCGTCGTCCGCCGGTCGGTGCGGATGCTTCGGGCGTCGCTCGTAGTGCTTGGCAGACTTGTGCACTTTGTGCGGGGGCGTCTTGAGGCGCCCCTTCACCGGCGCTTCCGGGTTCGGGACCCGGATGGTGAGCTTGCGTCTGTCCTTGCTGCTCATGAGGCGAGGCGGTCTCGGATCTGCTTCGCGTGATGCGCACAGTGCCGCACGTGGAACCGAAGCCATTCCGGCAGTGTGAGGTCACCAAACACGGGGTGCCTCACGAACAGATCGTGGCCGCGCGCCGGCAGGAGCTCGTGGGCGAGCGCGAGGAACCGCGCTACCCCGTCCCGCAGCTGCCGCTCGACCGCGCCGGCATCCGGCCGCTCCGCAGGTAGCGTGGCCTCCGGAGCGGAGCGGCCGGATGGAATCCACCCGATATCGAGATACAGCAAATGACCGAGGCGTTGCCGCCCAGTACGTGGCCGGCGACGCATCGGCGGCTTGGCGCGCCGCTCCTGGAACAGACGACCGCTCCCGTCGATCGAAATAGCGAGGTGGTGGACGATCTGGGCAGGCGTCCATTTGCCGGGCGGGGCGCGGTGCCAGTCCTGCTGCGACCGACCGGCGAGCGGACCGAGCACCACGTCGGGAATCGCGGCAAAGTCGGCCCGGTTCATCGGCCCACCGCGTCCGCCATCTGTTCTGCCTGCGCGCCGGCGCGGGCCCCGGGACGCACCCGACTCACCGGAATCCCCGCGCTGTCGCCGATCACCAGGTCCGCATCCGCCAACGCCGC
Organism: Gemmatimonadota bacterium; assembly: GCA_003221045.1. GTDB lineage: Bacteria > Gemmatimonadota > Gemmatimonadetes > Gemmatimonadales > GWC2-71-9 > AG41. The sequence goes on from QHUC01000100.1 coordinate 12,159, forward strand.
GCTGTCGGTGCGGACGGAGAGCACCCACTGGTGCTGCGCAGCGACCCCTTGGAGTCGTCCCATCAGTCGGTCGGCCATGCTGGACGGCAGATAGACCGTCACGACTGTTCCGGCATCGCTTGGGGGCAGAGACGTGCTCCGCTCGGACCGTTTGCAGCCGAGCCCGCCGGAGAGAGTGGCAAGAAGCCACACCACCGTGGCGTCGGTCGCACTCATACTCAAGATTGTACGGGTGAATTTCCTGCGCCGCCACCCGGTCGCCCTCGGACTCATCGCGCTGATCTTGCTTTCGGCTCTGTCGCCGCTCCCCCCCGTGGTGGATGCTGTCACCGGGGCGGTGTCCCTCGACCTCGACCTCGTCCGCCCCATGGCATACACGGCGCTCGCGCCCCTCTCGAACGTGCTCGATGCGCTCACATTTCTGACCCTCGATCGGGCGAAGGCCTTTCTCCTCCTGTGGGTTCCCGCGCTCGCAGTGTGGGGGTTGCTGCGACCCGGCTCGCGGCGGCGGCGCGTCCTCACCGCCGTGCTTGGCGCGGTCACCGTCCCGGTACTGGCCGTCGCGGCGGTTCTCCTTCCCCGCCCGGTTCCCCGCCTCGTCGTCGCGGACTCCGCCGTCACCGTGATCGACTATCACGCCCACACCGATCGCTCGCACGACGGCCGACGGGGCTGGACGCTCGAGGATCTCGCCGAGTGGCACGCCGCGCAGGGATTCGGCGCGTCGTACGTCACCGATCATAACGTCGTGTTCGACGAGGAGGTCGGGGAACCGATCCGGCTGTTGCCGGGTGTGGAATGGAGCGTGTACGACCAGCACATCGTCGCGCTCGGCGGCGTGACCTTCGTCGATCGCGCGGCGTTCAGTCGCGACACCAGGGCCATGCTGCGCCTCTTTGCCGAGCTGCACCGCCACGGGGCGATCGGCATCGCCTCCCTCCCTGAGTACTGGCGCAATCACTGGGGCGACCTCGACGCGTTCGTGGCCGCCGGGGTCGACGGCTTCGAGATCGTGAACTGCGCGCCCAAAGCGATCGGCTTCCCGGCTGGCGCCCGCGCGCAGGTGTGGCGAATCGCGGCGGTGCGTGACTTGCTCGTGGTGGGGGCGAGTGACAACCACGGCTGGGGCAAAGTCACCTGTGTGTGGAACCTTTCCAGCCCGAGCGCGCACGGCTATCGATCGAATCGCGTGATTGCCCGATCGATCGCGCTCGCCCAGGGCGACTGGGAGCCATGGACGGCGGCGTACACGCAGCCCTGGCTGATGCTCGAGAGCCTTTCGTGGAGCGAGCGCTTGAGCTGGCTCACGTGGATCCTCGTGCTCCTCATCTATCGGGCGGTCCCGCGCCGCGCGGGCGACCCGCGCGGTCTCGGCATTCTCGCGCGCAGCCTGTCGCTCAAGATCCTCAAGCTACGGCGGTCCTGATCGCCGGTCTCCCGCCGACCACGACGCATTTCTTCTGCGTCTACGACTGACCGGTGACCTCACCAGAGTTGCGCCTGCTCCGCCCGGGGGACGAAGCCGCCCTCGAGGAGTTCCTCGCGGCGTACGCGGAGACATCGATGTTCCTGCGTGCCAACGCGCGCAGCGCCGGACTCCTGGACTGGGGCGAGCCGATGCAGGCGACCTATGTCGCCGCACTGGACGCGGGGAGGATCACGGACGTCGCCGCACACTGCTGGAACGGCATGGTACTGGTGCAGGCACCGTCACAGGCGGCGGCCGTGGCGCGGGAGGCGGTCCGGTGGTCGGGTCGGGGCGTCACCGGGTTCTCGGGTCCCTGGGATCAGATCGTCGCGGCGCGACGGGCGCTGGGCCTGGCGACGGCGCGCGCAACCAAAAACAGCCGCGACCAGCTCTACGTGCTCGACCTGGCTCGGCTCGTCAGTCCGCCGGCCCTCGCAGCCGGCGAGGTCCATTGCCGCCACCCGGAAGCCAGCGAGCTCGAGCTGCTCGCCGAGTGGCGCGCGAGCTTCTCGCTCGAAGCGCTGGGGGCGGCGGACAACGCCGAGCTCCGCCGCGCGAGCCGCGCCGACGTGCAGCTGCAGCACGAGCGGGGCACCGACTGGATACTGCTCGCCGGCCCCACTCCCGTCTCCTACTCCGTGTTCAACGCCATGCTTCCGGAGATCGTGCAGATCGGTGGTGTCTGGACACCGCCCGAGCATCGTGGGCGCGGCTACGCGCGGTCGGTGGTGGCCGGGTCGCTCCTCGCGGCGCGCAAGCAAGGCGTCCAACGCGCCGTGCTCTTCGCGGACCCCGACAATGCGATGGCCCGCGCTGCCTATCTCGCGATCGGGTTCCGGATCGTGGGAGACTACGGGCTCGTCCTGTTAGCGCACTAGCTGGCCGGGAACCCCACGCAGCGGTGAATCCGCTCGATCCGCGGGTCGGTCTGAAGCAGGCGCAAGAACGGATAGCGTTTCGAGTAGACCAGGATCCCGTCGTGCTCGGTGCACGCCCGTTCCAGGAGCTCGAAGGCGGCATCTACGTGCCCGCGGCTGGCCGCGACGATCGCGAGCGGCACCGACTGCACGAACTCCCTCCGAGCGCGCGCGTTCAATTCGTCGCTGATCGCCTCGACGTCCGCCAGTTTCCCCAGGGAGCCGTAGCACACCGCGAGCGCCGCCAGCGTCCAGGGATGCCGCCCGGACGCCGTCACGGCGACCTCGAGGGGCGCGATCGCCTCGTCGCTCCTGCCCAGATGGTTGTACAGCAGCCCGAGGTGAATCGTGGGCAGAAACATCGTGGGCGCCAGCGCTCCCGCCCGCAGCAGTTTGGCCTCGGCCTCTTCGTACCGGCCCGCCCCCATGAGCGTCATGCCGAGCTGCATGACGAGCAGTGGTGCCAGGGGATCGAGGTCCACCGCCCGTCGCGCCTGCGCAATGCCCTCCTCGAATCGCCCCTCGACGAACACCAGATAGTACGAGAGCCACTGCCGGGCGGCGACGCTGCGGGGATTCAACTCGACCGCACGGCGCAAGTCCCGCGATGCGCGATCCCAATCCCAATCGCAGATAAAGCTCAGCGCGCCAGCGGCGCAATGCACCTCGGCCAGATCCGGCGCCAGTGACAGCGCCTTCTCAACGGCTGCACGCGCCTTTGGCCGGACCTCGTTGGGCGGCGCGAATCCGTATTCCGCGAGGATCGTGCAGCCATCGGCGAAACCGGCGTAGGCCAGGGCGTAATTCGGGTCGAGAGCGATCGCCTGATGAAAACACTCTAGGGCTTTTTTCAGCGCCAGGGATCGCTGCGCCAGGTAATAGCGCCCTTTCAGATACAGATGATAGGCATCGAGATTCCCAGTGGCCGGCGTGACGAGCGGCGCCTCGTCGCCCCCGAGGGCGACCTGCAGCCGCGTCGCGATCGCCCTGGCGATCTCGTCCTGAATCGCGAAGACATCGGGCATCTCGCGGTCGTACTGCTCCGACCACAGATGGTACCCATCGGCCACCTTCACGAGCTGAACGCTGATTCGTAGCCGATTCCCCGCTTTGCGTACGCTCCCCTCGAGGACGGTCGCCACTTTGAGCTTGGCGCCGACTTCGCTGAGCTCGATCGCCGGACCGCGGAACGCGAAGGACGATGTCCGCGCA
>QHUC01000101.1 GCA_003221045.1 Gemmatimonadota bacterium
CGGGAAACGGGAAACCCTAAAGGACTCCGCGGGAAAGGTGTTGCTCGAGGTTCAGAACCTCCACGCCACCGTCGAGGGCCGAGAGATCCTGCGCGGCGTCGATCTGACGGTGCGCGCGGGCGAAGTGCACGCGATCATGGGACCGAACGGATCGGGGAAGAGCACGCTGGCCCAGGTGCTCGCCGGTCATCCGGCCTACGTCGTCACGGCGGGGCACGTGTTGTACGAAGGAAAGGACCTCCTCGCGATGGCCCCCGAGGAGCGGGCCCGCGAGGGCGTGTTCCTCGCGTTCCAGTACCCCGTGGCGATCCGCGGCATCACCAACGCCTATTTCCTCCGCGCGGCCGTGAACGCGATTCGCAAGTACCGGGGCGTCGAGGAGCTCGGGCCGGTGGAATTCATGGACGCCCTCGAGGAGAAGCTCAAGGTGATCGGCTGGGACTCGAGCTACCTCAGTCGGCCCGTGAACGAGGGCTTTTCGGGGGGAGAGAAGAAGCGCAACGAGATCCTGCAACTCGCGGTGCTGGATCCAAAGCTCGCGATCCTGGACGAGACCGATTCCGGGCTCGACATCGACGCGGTCAAGACCGTGGCACAGACCGTGGACAAGCTGCGGCGGCCCGACAATGCCACGGTGCTGGTGACGCACTACAACCGCATTCTCACGCACATCGAGCCCGATGTGGTACACGTCCTGGCGGGCGGACGGATCGTCAAGTCGGGCGGCAAGGAGCTTGCGCTCGAGCTCGAGGAGAAGGGCTACGACTGGCTGCGCGAAGAGGCGACCGTGGCATGACCGCTGTCGCCGACCGGTATCTCGCGGACTTCAAGACATTCTCGAGTAACGGCGCCGGGTCCGCTCCGTCGTGGCTGAAGGAGATCCGCGAGCGCGCGATGGCGCGATTCGTCGAGTTGGGCTTCCCCACCACGAAGCAGGAGGAGTGGCGGTTCACGAGCGTCGCGCCGATCGCGGGAACCGCGTTCACGCTCGCCCACGGTCCACGCTCGCCACTCCCGGCGTCCGCGGAGGTCGAGCGCGTGGCTCTCGGCGCCGGCCCGCGCGTGGTCTTTGTGGACGGCCGGTACGTGGCGCAGCTCTCCACAGCGACCAACGTCCTCGCTGGCGTCCGTGCGGGGAGTCTCGCCGGCGTCATGTCTACCTCTCGACCGGCCACGTGGGCCTGGAAGGGCCCGTCGTCTCCCACCCGCGCACCCTGATCGTGGTGGACCGGGGCGCGCAGGCCGCCGTCGTCGAGACCTACGCCGCCCTCGCCGGCGGTGTCTATTGGACGAACGCGGTCACCGAGGCTGTGGTGGGAGAAGGGGCTCGTCTCGAGCTGTTTCGGGTGCAGCGAGAGGGGCCGGAGAGCTTCCAGGTGGCGACGACACATTCACGACAGGAACGCGACAGCTATCTGGCACTTCACGTGGTCGCGGTGGGGGCAGCCCTGGCCCGGCACGATGTCAGCACCGTGCTGGACGGTGCCGGCGCCGAGCTGATTCTCAACGGCCTGTACCTCCTGAGCGGCGCGCAACACGCGGATCATCACACCGTGATCGACCATGCGCAGCCACACTGTGCGAGCCACGAATTCTTCAACGGCGTGCTGGCCGAGCGGGCACGCGGCGTCTTCACTGGGCGCATCATCGTGCGGCCCGGCGCCCAGCGGACCGACTCGAAGCAGACCAACAACAACCTCCTGCTCTCGACCGAGGCCCGCGCCGACAGCCAGCCCCAGCTCGAGATCTACGCGGACGATGTGAAATGCACGCACGGCTCCACGGTGGGCCCGATCGATCAGAACCAGCTGTACTATCTCCGGTCCCGCGGCCTCTCTCCCGAGGCCGCCCGGAGCATCCTCACATACGGTTTCGGCGCTGAGATCCTGGATCGCATGAGGCATCCGGACGTGCGCGCGCGGCTCGATCGGCTCGTGCGCGAGCGGCTCGGGGGGGGCTGATGCTCGACGTCGCCCGGATTCGCGCCGATTTCCCGCTGCTGGCACAGCGGGAGAACGGGCACCGGCTGGTCTATCTCGACAACGCGGCGACCACGCAGAAGCCGCAGGTGGTGCTCGACGCGATCGTCGACTACTACCGGACCACGAACGCCAACGTCCATCGCGGGGCGTACGACCTCGCGATCCGCGCCACCGAGGCGTATGAGGCCGCGCGGGCCAAGGTCGCGGCGTTCGTCAACGCGTGGGCGCCGGAGGGCGTTGTCTTCACGCGCGGCACGACCGAGGCGATCAACCTGGTGGCGGGCTCATACGGGCGCGCCACGCTCAAGGCAGGGGACTCGGTCGTGGTCACCGGCATGGACCATCACTCGAACCTCGTGCCGTGGCAGATCCTGTGTCAGGAGAAGGGCGCCACGCTGCGGATGGTCGAGATCACCGAGGACGGACGCATCGATCTCTCCGACTTCGGTCGCGCGCTCGAGCGCACCCCCAAGATCGTCGCGTTTCCGTACGTGTCCAACGCGCTCGGCACGGTGAATCCGGCCGCGCAGCTCGCGAAGCTCGCCCACGCCGTCGGCGCGGTCGTGGTGGTGGATGGCGCCCAGTCCACGCCGCACCTGAAGGTGGACGTCCAGGCGCTCGATTGCGATTTCTACGCGCTCTCCGGTCACAAGATGCTCGGACCGATGGGCTCGGGTGCGCTGGTCGCCAAGCCGGACCTGCTGGACGCGATGCCGCCCTACCACGGTGGCGGCGAGATGATCTCCCGCGTCTGGGACGACCACTCCACGTACAACAAGATTCCGCACAAGTTCGAGGCCGGGACGCCGAATGTGGAAGGGGCGGTGGGGCTCGCCGCGGCGATCACCTATCTCGAGGGCATCGGACTCGATCGCATCGCGGAGCACGAGCAGGCGCTCGCCGCGGCCGCGATCGAGAAGCTTATCCAGATCGAGGGCGTGACGGTCTACGGCCCGCACGCGCTTGGCCACCGCGCGGGCGTCGTTTCGTTCACGTACGGCGACGTCCATCCCCACGACATCGCCACCATTCTCGACCGGGACGGGATCTGTATCCGCGCCGGCCACCACTGCACGCAGCCGTTGATGCGACGGTTGAACGTGGCCGCGACGGCCCGGGCGTCGTTCTATCTGTACAACGGGCCGGACGATGTGGACGCCCTCGCCGGCGCGCTGGTCAAGGCGGGAGCCCTCTTTGGATACGTCCCGGCCTGAGCCGCAGCTCAGCGCCCTCTACCAGGAGTTGATCCTCGACCACTACCGGCGCCCGCGCAACAAGGGGACGCTCGAGGACGCGACCCACTCGGTATCGCTGAACAATCCCCTGTGCGGAGACGAGATCGACCTGCAGCTCCGCGTGGACGGCGACGTCATAAAGGAAGCGCGCTTCATCGGGCGGGGCTGTTCCATCAGCCAGGCGTCGGCGTCGATGATGACGCAGCTGCTCAAGGAGCGCACCGTCCCTCAGGCGATAGCCCTCGCCGAGCGGATGAGCGCGATGATGCAGGGCGACGACGGCGCGGCTCGCGACAAGACGCTCGGGGATCTGCGGGCCTTGGCGGGCGTGTCCAAGTTTCCGGTGCGCATCAAGTGCGCCCTCCTTCCCTGGAACGCGCTGACGGACGCAATGAAGGCTGGACGGGGCTAGATTAGCCTCGTCCTCATGACGTCCCCTACCCCGCTCGTCGTCCTCGACCGCGTCAGCAAGCGCTTCGCCGGCCACACCGCGGTCGACGAACTCTCCTTGTCGATCCCGACGGGCGTCGTCTACGGCCTGCTCGGCCCGAATGGCGCCGGCAAGACGACCACCATCCGGATGATCATGGACATCCTGCAGCCGGACGCCGGTGCGGTGCGGCTGTTTGGCCAGCCATCCGGGGGCCGCGCTCACACGGAGCGGATCGGCTACCTGCCGGAGGAGCGCGGCCTGTACCGCAAGATGCGCGTCCTCGACGTGCTCGTGTTCCTCGCGGAAATGAAGGGGATGGAGCGGCGATCGGCCCGGGACCGGGCCGCTCAGTGGCTCGAGCGACTGGGCCTCGCGCAGTGGGCGCAGCGGCGCATCGACGAATTGTCCAAGGGCATGCAGCAGAAGGTCCAGTTCATCTCCACCGTCCTGCACGACCCGGACCTGGTCGTGCTGGATGAGCCGTTCTCGGGGCTCGATCCGGTCAACACGCAGGCGATGAAGGACGTGGTGCTCGACCTCCGCCGCCGTGGCAAGACGATCCTGTTCTCTACCCACATCATGGAGCAGGCCGAGAAGCTGTGTGATCAGCTCTGCATCATCGCGCGCGGGCGAAAGCTCGTCGATGGGGCGCTCGGCGACATCAAGCGCACGCACGGGGGGCATCATCTGGTCGTCGGGTTCGACGGCCACACCGGGGGTGCCGCGCACGTGTTCGCCGATCGCGCGCTCGTGAGCAAGGTAGATAACTACGGTCAATACGCCGAGCTCGAGCTCGCGGCCGACGCGGACGCACAGCGGATCCTCGCGGCGCTGGTCGAGTCGGGCGCGCGACTCTCGCGCTTCGAGCTGCAGGAGGCTTCGCTCCACAAGATCTTCATCGACCTGGTCGGTCCGGATGCCGCGCACGCAGAGGGGGGGCGGTCCGATGCGTAAGGTCTGGGCCGTCGTGAGACGCGAGTTCGTCGAGCGCGTGCGGCGCCGCTGGTTCTGGATCATGGCGCTCGTGGGTCCGTTGTTCTTCGGCGCGGTATTCGTGCTCCCCACCGTGCTCGCGCGGGGTGGCGTGAGAAACATCGCGGTCGTCGACGCCACGGCGGGGACGCTCGGGGGCCGGATCACCGACTCGCTGAATGCGAGCCACGCGTTCGAGGCGGTGCGCGTCCCCGCCGGCCGCGGGGTCATCGATTCGCTCACCGGTCAAGTGGAGCACCAGCGGATTAGTGGGTTCCTGATTCTGACCGACGCGGCGGTCGACTCAGGGAGGGCGGAATACCGCGGGTCGAATGTCTCGGGTTTCGGCGCCATGCGGGCACTCGAGCGCGTCGTCGGGGAGGCGGTGAGCGCGGTGAGGCTGGAGCGCGCCGGCGTGGATCCGAAGGTCGTGGCGGAGGCGCGGAGGCCCATCCAGCTGACCACGCATCCCATCGGCGGCCGCAGCGTCGCCGGTGAGACCGCGGCGCAGTCATTCTCGCTCGCCTATTTCATGGGGATCATTCTCTATACGGCCATCCTGCTGTACGGCATCAACGTGATGAGCTCCGTGCTGGAGGAGAAAACGACGCGAATCGTCGAGGTCCTGGTCTCCTCGCTGCGTCCGTTCGAACTCATGGTGGGCAAGGTCCTCGGCGTGGGCGCCGTGTCGATCCTCCAATTCCTCATCTGGGGCGTGGGCGCCCGCCTTCTCCTGGCGCGCCGCGCGAGCCCCGTCGCGGCGAGCGACGCCGCAGACGAGATATTCCAGGTGCCGCACGTGAGCGGGGCGACGCTCGCGATCTTCATGGCGTACTTCCTGGGCGGCTTTTTCCTCTACTCCGCCATGTTCGCCGCCGTGGGTGCCATGTCGTCGACCGAGCAGGAGGCGCGACAGGCGCAACAGCCGGTCGCTTGGCTGCTCGTGCTGTCGTTCATCAGCATGTTCGCCCTGCTGAACGATCCGAACTCGACGTTGGCGGTCACATTGTCACTCGTGCCGCTCAGCTCGCCGATCGCGATGCCGGTCCGGTGGGCGGCGGGGAATATTCCGGGATACGAGATCGCGCTGTCGCTCGTCATCTTGGTCGGGTCCATAATCGGGGTTACATGGACCGCGGCAAGGATATACCGAGTCGGAATACTCATGACCGGGAAGCGACCGAATCTTCGAGAGCTGGTCCGGTGGGTTAGGGCGTAGACGTTGAGGAAGACGCCGAGGCGCGACATTCGAGACGCACAGACGCAGCAGACGCACAGGGGAGAACGGTCAACGGGGAGTAGAGAGTCTCGCTGACGAATCGCTGATCTTTCTCAGTAGGCCGTAGAGGGTCTTGCTCGTCTCGACCGCCAGCGCCTCGAGCCGCCCGTAGTCTGCTGGCTCTAAGTATCCCACATCCCGGGCGATCTCGAGCGCGGTCTGGACCTCCGCGAGTGACGACCACGCGGTGTCCAGGTAGCGGCGATGCTCTCGGGTCCCCCGTCGGGTGCTCCCTTCGGCGATGTTCAAGGGAACGGAGTAGCATGCCCGACGCAGCTGGTCGCCGAGCGCCTCCTGTTCATAGTCGGGGAAGCCGCGCGCCGCCTTGACACACTCGACCGCCAGCCGCTGTGCGTGCTGCCAAGCTTTGAGCTTCTGATGTAAGGGCATGTGGCCAAACTAGGTTGAAACGGCCGACGCACGGTACCTCTTCAGTGCGATCCGTACCCGTTTCGCGCGATCTTGTTACTGCTTCCTGTTCTCCCCTGTGCGTCTGCTGCGTCTGTGCGTCTAGCTTGTGTCACCTCGACGTCTCGGCGCCTGAGCCGGTATAATTGCTTCATGAGCGTCGTGTATGATGTAGTCGTTGTAGGCGCCGGTCATGCCGGCACGGAAGCCGCCGTCATGTCCGCCCGCCTGGGCGCCAACACTCTCTTGCTCACCTCCAACCTCGACACCATCGGCCACATGTCCTGCAATCCCGCCATCGGCGGGATCGCGAAGGGCACCGTGGTGCGCGAGATCGATGCCCTCGGCGGGATCATGGGGCGGGCCACCGATCGCGCGACGATCCAGTTCCGGATGCTCAACCGCTCCAAGGGGCCGGCTGTCTGGGCCCCACGCGCGCAGTGCGACCGGACGTTGTACCGCCGCGCCGTGCGGGCCCTGCTCGAGTCGCTTCCGAACATCGAGCTGACGCAAGGCATGGTGACGAGATTGATCCTCGAGGGCACGCGCGTCGCAGGAGTCGTCACCAGCGACGGGCGGACGTTCCGCTCGCGCGCCGTCGTCATCACGGCCGGGACCTTCCTGCGCGGGCGGATCCATCTCGGCACGGATACGCAGATCCCGGCGGGGCGCGCTGGCGATCAGCCGGCGGTCGATATCGCGCAACATATTGATACACTTGGATTTACAACATCGCGCTTCAAGACCGGGACCCCTCCTCGGGTCGACGGGCGCAGCGTCGATTGGTCGAAGGTCGAGCGCCAAGACGGCGACCCGGATGATTACCGCTTCTCGTTCTACGAGCGGATTGAGCGGCCTCGGCAGTTGCCATGCTGGATCACCTGGGCCGGCGAGGAAGTGCAGGAGATCATTCGGGCTCACTTGAAGGAATCCGCACTGTACGGCGGCGCGATCAGCGGGCGCGGACCGCGCTACTGCCCGTCGGTCGAGGACAAGGTCGTCAAGTTTCCCGATGCCAAGCGCCATCAGGTTTTTCTCGAACCGGAAGGGCTCGACTATCCGCCGACGCAGCTGACGCCCTGGCTCGAGACGAAGCCCGTGGAGCACCTGTTCTTCGCGGGCCAAATCAACGGCACGACCGGGTACGAGGAGGCGGCTGGCCAGGGGGTCATCGCGGGGATCAACGCGGTGCGCCGCGTTCGCGACGCGGAGCCCGTGGTCCTCGGGCGGGATGATGCGTACATCGGTGTGCTCGTGGACGACCTGGTGACGCGAGGCGTGGACGAGCCGTATCGCCTGTTCACCTCGCGCTCGGAGTTCCGCCTGCTGCTCCGGCAGGACAACGCGCTGCGGCGGCTCGCACCGCTCGCGGACCGGTTGGGACTCCTCACCGCGGCGGAGCGGCGTCTGGCGGAACGACGGCTGCGCGAGGAAGAGGAGGTCCTCGCGTTGGCGCGAGCGACGACGATTACACCGAGCGCCGCCAGTCCCGTCCTCGCCGCAACGGGCACACGTTTGGAGGAGCCGGACCGTGTCGCGATGCTGGCGCGACGGCCCGGCGTTTCGCTACGCGCGGTCCTTGAGGCGGCGGGTGTAAACGTGGTCGCGGACGCAGCGGCGGTCGCGAGCGCGGACATCGAGCTCAAGTATGACGGCTACCTGGCGCGTGAGCGGGAGGCGGCCGCACGACTGGCCGAGCTGGCTTCGTTCGCTCTGCATTCCGACCTTCCATACCTCGACTTCAAGAGTCTCTCGACAGAGGCGCGTCAAAAGCTCGAGCGCGTCCGCCCCACTTCCCTCGCCCAGGCCGCGCGGATCCCTGGCGTGTCGCCGAGCGATCTCCACAACCTCGTTGTCGAGACCATGCGCTGGCGTCGGCGCGTGGCCTGATTCCGCGACCGCCGAGCGGCGCTACACGGGGAATCGGGTTGTTTCACGTGAAACTGTTGGTCTGGTTTCACGTGAAACTGAACCTTTACGCCGGGTGTACCAAAGCCTATATTGAGGCGTCCTTGACGCCGTAGCTACATAAACTATTGGTGTATAATCACTTAACCGATGTCCCGCGTAATCGCGATCGCCAACCAAAAAGGCGGCGTCGGAAAAACGACGACCGCAGTCAACCTCGCGGCATCGCTCGCGACGGCTGAGCGCAAAACCCTACTCCTCGACGCGGACCCTCAGGGCAATTCCACGAGCGGCGTCGGCATCGAGCGCGATCGCATCCGTTACTCGCTGTACGATGCGCTGCTCGACGGCCGGGCGCTCGCCGATGCGCGGTTCACCCACGTCCACTTTCCCTACCTCGACGTCGTCGTGGCCACCCAGGATCTCGTCGGCGCCGAGCTGGAGCTCGTCAACACGCAGGCGCGCGAGACGAGGATGCGTCGCGCGCTCAGCGACGTGCGCGAGCAATACCAGTACATCATCATCGACTGCCCGCCGTCGCTGGGCCTGCTCACGTTGAACATGCTCACGGCCGCCGACAGCGTCCTGATCCCCATCCAATGCGAGTACTACGCGCTGGAAGGGCTCTCCCAGCTGCTGAACACGGTGAAGCTCGTGCAGCGCAACTTCAACGCCGCGCTCGCAATCGATGGCGTGCTCCTGACGATGTACGACGCGCGGCTGAACCTCTCGAAGCAGGTGGCGGACGAGGCTAAGGAATACTTCGGGTCGCAGATGTTCAGCATGACGATCCCGCGGAACGTCCGCCTTGCCGAGGCGCCGAGCTTCGGGAAACCGATTCTGTTGTACGACGTGCAGTCGGTCGGGGCGAAGAGCTATTTGGCCGTCGCGCAGGAGCTGATCCGCCGGGTCGAGCATGGCGGCTCGGCAGCGCCCCCTGCCTCCCCTACCCCACCCGCCGCTGAACCGCTGCCGGAGGTGCCCGCATGACGGAAACGCTTGCTGGTCGCCGTCGTCTCGGTCGAGGCCTCGAAGCCTTGCTGGGACCTACCCGCGAGGAAGCCGAGCGCGAGGGAAGTCTCGTCGAGTTGGCGATCGCCGACATTCGCCCCAATCCGTATCAGCCACGTCGTGACGTGGATCCCGCGGCACTCGAAGAGCTCAAGGCATCGATTCGCAAAGCCGGTCTGCTGCAACCGGTGGTCGTGCGCCCTGCCCCGTCCGCGACGGGAGGGGGCAACGGCGCGTTCGAGCTGATCGCGGGCGAGCGGCGGCTGCGCGCGTGCCAGGCGCTCGGCTGGGAGAAGATCCCCGCGGTGAAGCGCGAAGTCGACGACCGCACCGTGCTCACGCTCGCCCTCGTGGAGAATCTGCAGCGGGACGACCTCTCGCCCGTGGACGAGGCGCGCGGCTACGAACGTCTCATCGCGGAGTTCAGCCTGACCCAACAGGACGTGGCGGATGCCGTCGGGCGCGATCGCTCGACCGTCGCGAACGCGCTCCGGTTGCTCAAGCTCCCGGCAGCGGTGCTCGCGCTGCTGCACGAGGCCCGGCTCTCGGTGGGTCACGCACGCGCGCTGCTCGCGCTCGAGGACGCGCGCCTGGCGACGGCGCTCGCCAAGGAGGCCGTCGACCTCGGGCTCTCGGTGCGTGACGTCGAGGACCGCGTGCGCGGTGGTCGGGCGCCGGTCCGTCGCCCGCGACTCAAGAAAGGCGTCGGACAGGCTCCCGAAGTTCGCCGGATCGAAGACGCCCTCCGGCGTCGACTGGGCACCGACGTGCGGGTCACGCTGCGCGCGAAGGGCAAGGGACAGATCCACGTCAACTTCTACTCGAATGACGACCTCGCGCGGCTCCTGGAGCTCATCCTCGGGTCGCCGTTCGACGGATGAAGAAGAAGCTCAAAGACCGTCGCGTCACCATCGTCGTCCACACCGACGGCGAGCTCGCATCCCGGCAGTATCGTGTTCCGCTGTGGGCATTCGAAGCAGGGAAGTGGGGCGCGCTGATCGTCGGACTGCTGGTCGTCCTGTTTTTTGCGTTCGCGGGACCGATCAGTCGCGCCGCCGCGCGCGTCCCCGGTCTGGAGCGCGAGGTGGCGCGGCTCGAAGAGGAAAACGGTCGCGTGCAACAGCTCGCCGCGGCGTTGAATCGGGCGGAAGCGAATTATCAAGAGCTCCGCGCCATGCTCGGTGTGAAAGCGGAGCGCGAGAAGGCCGCCCCGACGACGGACTTGATGCGCGCGACGGGCGTCCGCGCACGCCCTCCGTCGGCTCCGCTCCGATACCTCCCCGGGCCCTCCGAGCCGGTTCACTGGCCACTCGATGTCCTCGGGTTCGTCACCCGCGGACAGGTCCGACCGGGCGATCCGGCGGAATCGCATCCGGGTATCGATATCGCGGTGCCGGCCGGGACGCCGGTGCGCGCCGCGGGCGGTGGCGTGGTCGAAGCGGCCGGCACGGACCCGGCCTACGGCCTGTTTGTCCTCTTGCGTCACTCGGGGGGATATGAAACCATGTATGGGCACGCGTCGCGGGTACTGGTGCGCGACGGGGACTCGATTCAAGCAGGGCAGGTGATCGCCCTCTCGGGAAATTCCGGGCGCTCCACCGCACCGCACCTCCACTTCGAAATCCGCCGCGAGGGGAAGTCGATTGATCCTCTGACGGTCGTCAAACAGGAGAACTGATATGGCGATGTTCACCGAAAAGGGACAGGGCGGGGCGGAGTCCGAGGCCGGACTCTCGATCATCGGGACCGGCATGCGGGTGGTGGGTGACATTACCGCCGACGGTGTCGTGAAGATCGAGGGAACCGTCGTGGGCACCGTGCGGGCTGCACGGCAAGTTCTGGTGGGGAAGGGGGGCGAGGTCGAGGGAGACGTCATCTCCCGCGAGGCGATCATCGGTGGGGAGGTACGCGGCAGCATTCGCGCCGACGAGCGGATCGAGATCCAATCCACCAGCGTGGTCCACGGCGACGTCGTCGCCAAGCGATTGCTCGTCCAGGAGGGGGGCGAGATCAACGGCGTCGTGCGGATGGGCGAAACCGCCCTCGAAAGTGAGCCGGTCGAGGCAGCCGTTAGCGAGCAGCGCTCGTACTAGGCACCGTTAGGGAAGCTCTGCACAAGTGACTCTTGCGCGAGCGGGTGAAGGAGTTGGTACTGAATGCCCGACGACCACCGCACGAGGACTCGCATGAGCACGCAGCGGACGTTCGCCGGGCTGGCCTGGAGCCAGAAGGGCAAAGTGACCCGCCGAGGGCAGTTCCTCGCGGAGATGGGCCGCGTGATCCCCTGGAAACAGCTGCTCGGAGGAGCACCACCTCACCGAAGCAATCTTTGCCGCTGTGCGTGACCTCTTGACCGCGAAACGCCTGCTCCTGCAGTCGGGCACGATCGTCGATGCCACGATCATCGCGGCTCCGAGCTCGACCAAGAATGCCGCGCAGGCCCGCGATCCCGAAATGCGGCAGACCAGGAAAGGGAATACCTGGTTCTTCGGGATGAAGCTGCAGGTCGGGACTGACCCGCGGGGGCGGGTGCACAGACTGACAGCGACCGAGCGCGCGATCTACGGAATCGGGCGTACTGGAGCGAGGGGTTGCGCCAGGCGTTCCGGCGGCCTGGGGTGCGCCCGCGTGCAGCGGCGCGGGACGAAGCAGACCTCGCTGAGCCCGTGGTTGGCAAAGAACACGGCGCGGGCCTTTACGCTCTTCCCGCTGGCCAATCTCTATATGGTGCGAGACCGATTGCTCCCGGCGGGGGCGACGTGTCGCCGCTAGCGACCTGCGCCGTGGACAGCCTCGCGCGATACGCCCGGCGGGCACCGCCGAGCGGGGCCGAGCGCTTTCCTAACGGCCACTCGCATGCTCGAGCACCCGGAGTTCGTCCGCATCATGACCCGTGCAGAGCTTCCTTAGATATCCACACAACCGCGACCGGCCGTGTGGATTCTTCATTCATATGGCCAATATGGCGTTAAGCCGGCTCGTGATGGGGGAAATTCAACTTAGTGTCGATAATCTGTTGAAATAATGTCGCCTCACTGTCGGCGATGACGCCCCCGTCGCCCCCGGTCCAGCTCGCCGAGGTCGTGGCGCACCTGAGCGGCTACCTCCGAATCGCCGACATCCCGGACGCTCCGCACGCCCTCAACGGACTCCAGGTATCGAACCGGGGCACCGTGACGCGGGTGGCGGCCGCAGTCGATCTGTGCGAGGCGACCGTGCGGATGGCTGCGGAGGGCGGTGCCGACTTGCTACTCGTTCATCACGGCCTGTTTTGGGGCGGGTTGGAGCCGCTCACCGGCCGGCGCTACCGGCGGGTGAGCGGTCTCGTGGAACACAACATCGCGCTGTACAGCGCTCACTTGCCCCTCGACCTCCACCCGGACGTAGGCAACAACGCAGTACTGGCTCGCCAGCTCGGCGTCGCGTTCCGGGGAGCGTTCGGCGAGGAGTATGGCATCGCCATCGGCGTGTGGGGGGAGATCGACGAGCCACGCGAGGCGCTCGGGAAGCGGCTCGCCCGCGCCATCGGCGGCACGCCGCGGCTCCTGGCCTTCGGCCCCGAGCGTGCGCGTCGAGTGGGGATCGTGACCGGCGCGGCCGGCTCGCTGATCGGCCAAGCGGCGGCAGCGGGGCTCGACACCTACATCACGGGTGAGGGTCCTCACCAGTCGTTCTTCGACGCGGAAGAGCTTGGGCTCAACGTGTTCTACGCTGGACACTACGCCACGGAGACGGTGGGCGTAAAGGCGCTCGCCGAGCATCTTCGAACCCGCTTCGGTCTGCCCTGGACGTTTCTGGACCATCCCACCGGCCTGTGAGCGCGGGCCAGGTTCTGGCTGTACTTGCCTTCGCGGAGTTACTCGCCATGGAGCCCTGGTTCTCCGCGTCTGCGGTGGCGCCTGTACTGTCGGGTCTGTGGCGGCTTGATGCCACTAGTGCCGGATGGCTGACGATCTCGGTGCAGCTGGGCTTCGTCCTCGGTGCGATCATCTCGGCCGTGCTCACGCTCGCCGATCGCTGGTCTGCCCGTCGGTTGGTCGCGGGGTGCGCGATGCTCGCGAGCCTCGCGACAGTCAGCGTGGTCTTGGTCCGAAACCCGGTCGCC
>QHUC01000102.1 GCA_003221045.1 Gemmatimonadota bacterium
CGCCGTTGTTCACGCGGATCGCTTCGTCGAGAGAGCCGACCTTGATCACCGAGAGCACCGGCCCGAAGATCTCTTCCTGCTCCACGCGCATCCCGGGCTTGACCCCCCCGAGCACCGTGGGCCGGTAAAACCAGCCGCGCTCGAGCCCCTTCCCCGAAGCGGATTTGCCGCCGATGAGCACCTGCGCCCCCTCATCCCGCCCGACTCCGACGTAGTAGTCGACCTTTTTTCTCGCCTCCTCGTTGATGAGCGGACCGACCTCGGTATTGGGATCGAGTCCCTGCCCGAGCCGTAACGCGTCCGCCCGATCGCACACCATCTTCATGAACCGGTCGTGTACCCGCTCGTGCACCACCAGCCGGCTCGTGGCGGTGCAGCGCTGCCCGGTCGTACCGAACGCGCCCCACAGCACGCCGTCGAGCGCCAGATCCAGATCGGCGTCGTCCATCACGATCATGGCGTTCTTCCCGCCCATCTCGAGCGAGAGGCGTTTGTGCATCCGGCCGCACGTGGTCCCAATTATCGAGCCGGTCTCGGTCGAGCCGGTGAAGGAGATGACGGGGACGTCGGGATGCTCGACCATCGCCTTCCCGATGACGGACCCTTCGCCGTGCAACAGCTGCACCACTTCAGGCGGCAGGCCGGCGTCGAGCAGGATCTCCACTAACAGATGAGCGGTGTGGGGGACGTCCTCGGCCGGCTTGAAGATCACGGCATTTCCGCACAGCAGCGCGGGGAACATCTTCCAGGTCGGAATCGCCATCGGAAAATTGAAGGGCGTGATGAGCCCCGCCACGCCGACCGGGCGCCGGAAGCTCATTGCCCACTTGTTGCGAAGCTCCGATGGCACGGTGCGCCCGAAGAGCCGGCGGCCTTCCGTGTGCGCGTAGTGCGCGGTATCGATGCCTTCCTGCACGTCCCCCCGCGTCTCGGCCAGCACCTTGCCCATCTCGCGGGTCATAGCCGCCGCAATCGCTTCTTTGCGCTGGACCAGCAGGTCGCCGACGCGATGGAGCACCTCGCCGCGGATCGGGGCCGGAGTCTTGGACCACCGGGCGAACCCGCGCTTGGCCGACTCCACCGCGCGGGCGACGTCCTCGGGCCCGGACCGCGGGAAGCACCCGATGACGTCGCTCCAGTCCGCCGGATTGCGGTTCTCGAAATAGGCGCCGGTTCGGGGGGCCACCCACTCGCCGGCGATGAAGTTCTTGAAGTTCTCGGGCATACGCGTCAGGTGTCGGGTGTTAGCGGGGCTGTGGAACGTCGGGACAGAGCCAAAGGGCTTCCGCCTTGGCGCCGACGCGCGGCAGTACTTCGCGCGTCATCAGGAGGATGCCCCAGACGATGAGTACTTGAGAGATCACGTGCGCGAATCCAAGGCGTCGTCTCCAGGACGAGACGCTGGCCCACGCGCCGGCGGCCACGACCGTCGTCACCCCCAAGAGGTAGAAGATCACGCGCAACCCACACCCATGGGAATACGGCCAGACGCCGGGCGCGACGCCGATACCGATCAGGACGCCGAGCCCCACTTTCAGCCACGTCCCGAGTCGACCCGCCGCGCCGTACAGCGCGCCTCCGCCCGCGGCGACGCCCGGCGCAACGGCCGGCCGCCGGAGCGTCGGCTCGGCGCCACTTCCCCGGCCGAGCGTGGGATCGGCGTTCGGCAGCTTCTTCAGCAGCCGATCCACCTCGGCCATCTGTTTATCCCAGTCCCGCTCCTTCTGTATGTCCGCCACTACGCCTCCCGGGCCAGCCCGTAGCGCTCGATCTTCTTATAGAGATTGCTGCGCGGCATCTCCAATGTGCGCGCCGTCTCCGACACATTCCAGTCGTTCTCTTTGAGCTTCGCCAAAATGTACGTGCGCTCCGCCACTTGCTTGAACTCCTCGAACGTGGCGGCGCGCATCCAGGGCGCGCCCGCGACGTCCGCCGCAGTGGTGCCGCGTCCCGCGACCCCTCCGCCATCCCCCGCCCCCGCCGCCACCCCCGCCCCCACGCCGGCCACGCGCTCGACGTCGTCCACGCTCACCACGTTTCCGGACGCGAGGATGAGCAGCCGCTCTATGGCGTTGCGGAGCTCGCGGATGTTCCCCGGCCAATCGTACGCGGCGAGCCGCTTCACGGCTTCGGGATCGAACCGTTTGGCGGCGAGCCCGCCGGTGCGTCCCAACTGGGCGACGAAGTGCTCGACCAGCTGCGGCACGTCGCCGCGGCGCGCGCGCAGCGGTGGTACGTCGATGGGCACGACGTTGAGGCGATAAAGCAGGTCTTCGCGAAAGCGTCCGGCCGCGATCTCTGCCTGTAAATCTTTGTTCGTGGCCGCGACGACGCGCACGTCCACCTCGAGCGTCTTCCCCGAGCCGACCCGGGAGATGACGCCCTCCTCCAGTGCGCGGAGCACCTTGGCCTGCGCCGAGAGGCTCATGTCGCCGATTTCGTCCAGGAACAGCGTGCCGCCGTCCGCCAGCTCGAACTTCCCGGCGCGGTCGGCGAACGCGCCCGTGAAGCTTCCCTTCATGTGGCCGAAGAGCTCGCTCTCGATCAGCTCGGTGGGAATGGCGGCGCAGTTGACCTCCACGAAGGGCCCCCGCGCGCGCGGCGAGAGCGTGTGGATGGCGCGCGCCACGAGCTCCTTGCCCGTGCCGTTCTCCCCGGTGATGAGCACGCGGGCGGCGGTCGGCGCGACCTTCTCGATGCGCTCGATCACCTGTTTCACGCCGCGGCTCGAGCCCACGATCTCGTACTGCGCGTGCACCTCGGCCTTGAGCCGGACGTTCTCGCTGGTCAGGTCGAGATGCTGCAGGGCGTTTCGCAGGGTGAGCAGGATGCGGTCGGTGTCGAGGGGCTTCTCGAGGAAGTCGTAGGCGCCGAGCTGCGTCGCCTCCACTGCGGTCTGGATGGTCCCGTGGCCGGAGATCATGACGACCTGCGCGCGCGGGTCGAGCTCGCGCAGCTTGCGCAGCGTCTCGAGTCCATCCATCCCTTGCATCTTGACGTCGAGGAAGACGAGATGCGGGCGGAATTCGGCGTAGCGCACCAGCGCTTCCGCTCCCGACGCGCAGGCCTGCACCTCGATTTTCTCGTACTCGAGCACCTGCTGGAGCGCCTCGCGGATGCCCTTTTCGTCGTCCACTACGAGTACGCGCCGGTTCACGAGCTCCTCCGCCGATGCCGGTACAGCACCACGCCCGTGGGATGAATCGCCACGTCGAGGAACGTGGGAGAGACGCGAAGGGGCACGGCGCCCGTGGAGTCGGCTCCTGCCATGCGCTGCGCCAGCTGCTTCACGACCTGCCCCGGGAACGGGAAACCGCGCAGCGACAGCTCCTGAACCGTGAAGTGCGCCACGCCGGGCCGGTCGATGCGAAGCGGCCCCGCGATCCGGAGGGGCTCCATGGGGTTGAGCATACCGGCGAGGGGCCCAATCGCGTCCGGTGGGATGACCCGGGTGTCCAGCCGGCAGTACACCGCGACCGTTCCCTCGAGCAGCTCCACGCGGAGCGAGTCGAAGCTCTTGCGCACCGACCAGTCGATCCCGCTCCCGATCATGGACGCGATTTCATTCGGAGACAGGACCACCGAGTCGGGGCCGACGGGCTTCTTGAGCTTTTCATACTTCGTCTGGCTCGAGGAGAGGGCTTTCGGGGTCGGCGCCCCCACGGCCGTGTCGCTCACCGGCGGGAGCGCGGTGCGCCGAGGTCCGAGCCAGCGGGACGCCGCGTGCAGGATCGGCTCCCGGAACCACCACGCGACGAGCGCCATCGCGAACACGACGGTGAGGAGCGCGAGGCGGAAGAGTCCCTTAAGGCAGCCGTTCACGGTGTCTCACGTGGTACACCGCACCTCCCGATTGGAGCGTGCTCTGCATCAGATCGACGGAATCCACGAGCGCCGTCTCGGCGAACGTAAGGCGGGCGAGCGCCGCCTCCAAGCCGGCGAAGGCGCCCGCCCGCGCCTCGCGGGACGCGCGCCCCAGCGTCACGTGCGGCCGGAACGCCCGAGCCTCGGTCGGGAACCCGAGCGGGGCGAACTCCCGCTCCACCCGGTCTTGCAGAATCTCGAGCCCCGGCTCGGGCGCGATGCCCGTCCAGATGACACGCGGCCTGCGGAAGTCCGGAAATACACCGAAGCCGCCCAGCGCGAGGGGGAGCGTGTGGGCCCCGGCCACCGCCCGGCCGAGCGCGCCCCGGAGCTCTGGTTCCCGGGCGTCATCGACGTCGCCCAGAAACTTGAGGGTAACGTGGATGCCGTCCCCGCGCACCCACTTCACGGGGAGGCCGAGATCCCGGAGTGGCGCGGCGGCTCCCCACAACGCATCGCGTACGGACGACGGAAGGTTCAGCGCGACGAACAGCCTCACGCGCGCTCGGGAGAGGCCCGCTCGGCCAGCAGGCTCCCGCGGCGATAGCCACGCGGATCGACGTCCACCCGGGCAAGACCCAGAGCTTGGAAGCGCTCCCGCACGGAGGAGAGCCGATCGGTCACCCACGGGATCCAGCGTGGCTCCACCTCGATGCGAGCTCCCTCCCCCTCGCCATGGTGACGCACCCGGAGGTCACCGGTGACACCGAGCTCACGCAGGTACGCTTCCGCCTGCTCCACCTGCTCGAGCCGCCGCGGTGTGATCGACAGACCGTACGCCACCCGGCTCGACAGGCAGGGCGCCGCGGGCGCGTTCCACACGGGAAGCCCGAGGGCCCGCGCCGCGTCGCGGACGTCCGCCTTGGTGAGGCCGGCCTCGGCGAGCGGCGATCGCACGCCGGCGGCACGTCCGGCGGCGTAGCCGGGGCGGTGCTCGCGCAGATCGTCGGCGTTCGTGCCATCGCTCACCACGGCGAGGCCGCGCGCCTGCGCCACCGGCACGAGCCGCCGCCACAGCTCCGTCTTGCAGAAGAAACAACGGTTCGTGGGGTTCGCGACGTACGCGGGATCTTCCAGCTCGTGCGTCTCGAGCTCGAGCAGCGGCACATCGAACTGCGCCGCAACGGCCTGTGCCGCAGCCCATTGGGCTGCGGGATAGGAGGCGCTCCGGCCGATCACCGCCAGCATCCGACCTCGTCCGAGTTCTCGGCGCAGGACAACCGCCAGGAGCGCTGAGTCGACACCACCCGAGTAGCCGACGAGGGCGGACGGGAAGCTGCGCACGAGGCCGGAGAGCTTGGTGAGGGCGGCGGACATGGCGGAATACTACCGACTTACACTGTCTCCATCAAAGGACAATTTACCCACCAAAACCGGATAGTTCGTAGGTCGGAAACCTGGTAATCTTATGATACGTTCATCAATGGTACCGAACGTCGACGTCTAGTAGGTCACGACCCTATCGGGGCTCCGAAATGGCGCACAAGACCGAGTTGGATGCCGTCGATCGCAAGATTCTGCGTCTGCTCGCGACCGATGGTCGATCGAGCTATCAGGCGGTGGCGGATGAAGTCGGGTTGTCCAGACCCGCCGTCATGGAGCGCGTGAAGCGACTCGAGGAAGCAGGATACATCACCGGGTATGGCGCGCGGGTGGATCGCGTGAAGGCGGGGTTCCCGGTGACGGCGTTCGTCGCGGTTCGCTACGGGAATTCCGACTACGTCGGCGACGAGCCGAGGATGCGGGAGATGGAGAAGCATCCCGGCGTCCTCGAATGTCACCACGTCGCGGGCGAAGACTGCTACATCTTGAAGGTGGCGGCACCGGATCTCGAAAGCCTGCAGGGTCTGCTGCGCGACCTGCGGGGTCCTTCGTCGCAGGCGCGAATGGACACGCGCACGACGATCGTCTTGAGCACCTTGTTCGAGAAGCCGGGGTTCGTCCCGGTGGAGCCCGATTGATGGCGGGGCTGCGCGGGAAGGCGCTCGTCGCGTACCTCGTCGTCTGCGTGGTCTGGGGCTCGACCTACCTCGCCATCCGCGTAGGCGTCGGCGTCCTGCCGCCGTTCCTGTTTGCCGGCCTGCGGTTCGTCATCGCCGGGCTGCTACTGCTCGCGGTGGCGCTCGCGCTGGGGGATACGTTGCCGCGCCGCGCCGTGGACTGGCGTACTCAGGCGATCGTCGGCGTGCTGCTGCTCGCCGGTGGCAACGCGTTCGTCGTGTGGGCCGAGCAGTATATCGCTTCGGGCATTGCGAGCATCTTCGTCGTGACCGTCGCGCTGTGGATGGCGTTCTTCGATGCGATCATTCCCGGCGGCTCGGGGGATCTGAACTGGCGCGTCGTGGCGGGACTGGCGCTCGGCTTCCTGGGTACCACGCTGCTCGTGGGCGCGAGCCCGGCCGAGATCCTCCGGGCTGATTTGCGCGGGCCCATCGCGTTGACGTGCGCCAGCGCTTCCTGGTCGATCGGATCGGTGTACGGCAAGCGGCACCACACGGAGACGAGCCCCTATATCGGCGCGGCGATCCAAACAACGCCTCGGCGACCATCATCGGTACGTACGCGTATGTGAACCCGGTGATCGCGGTACTGCTCGGGTGGTTGATTCTGCGCGAGCCCGTGACCGCCCGGACGTTCCTCGCCATGGCGCTCATCATCGGCGCGGTCGTGTGGATCCAGTTCTCGCATAGAATCAAGCGATCAGTCGGACGGGCGGAAGGGCGGAATGAGGGAACGGTGACCGCGGGACGCGACAGTTCGACCGCCGGCCAAGGCGCCACCACCTGAGGAGCGCGTCATGCGCAGCGTCAGCCTGGCTCAAAAGTTCAGGTCTTTTGATGATCTCTGGAGCCCGAAGATCGTAGGCGAGGTCAACGACCATTACGTCAAGCTGGTCAAGCTCAAAGGCGAGTTCGTGTGGCACCATCACGAAGCGGAGGACGAGCTCTTCCTCGTCGTGAAGGGCCGATTGCTGATCAAGTTTCGAGATCGCGAGGTCTGGCTGGAAGAAGGCGAGATCGCGATCGTGCCGCACGGCGTCGAGCACCAGCCGATCGCCGCCGAGGAGACGCACGTGCTCCTGCTCGAGCCCAAGTCCACGCTCAACACGGGGAACGTCCGCAATGAACGGACCGTCAGCGAGCTCGACCGCATCTAAGCGTCCCCTGATCGCGCGGTACTGGCACGGCGCGGTGCCCGCCGCGAAGGGCGACGCCTACGCGCTCTACCTTCGCCGCACCGGAGTCAAAGAGTGTCGCGCGACGCCGGGGAACCGAGGCGTTGAGGTGCTGCGGCGCACGGTGGGCGAGGAGACGCACTTCGTCTTCATTTCGTATTGGGACTCGATGGACGCGATCCGGATCTTCGCCGGCGAGGACGTGGAGCGTGCTCACTATTATCCGGAGGACCGCGACTACCTCCTGGAGCTCGAGCCCACCGTCGCGCACTACGAGGTGCTGGAGCAGTAACCGGCGTCAGTCGTCCACCGGCGACGTGCTGTGAGCATCCGGCGTCATGGACGGCGCCCGCAATCCCGGTTTCCCTTCCTCCGTGTACTTGAATGACCGCGTCGTGTGGTACGCCAGGTCGATGTCCTGGCAAGCGGCGAACTCCGTGAGGATGTCCTCCCAGATCGCGTGCTCCGTGCCGCGGCGCTTCCGAGGCTCGATCAGGTAACGAATCGTCAGCTGCACGCCGAAGTCGACCACACTGGTGTACACGATCGGCGTCAGCTTACGGTAGTTGATGAGGTACTGCTGGGAGGCGGCGAGCAGCTCCTGCTCCGCCTGTGCGGTGAGATGCTCCGCGTGCTTGACGGCAATCCTCCCCAGGATCTGCTTGGCCTTTCGCCAGTCGCTCTCGAACGTCACCACGACCGGGACCTCGTTCCAGATATAGCGGAAGCCCTTGTTGTAGTTGGCGACCGGATCGGTGAACACCTTGCCATTGGGGACGTGGATGATCCGCCCGGTGGACTGGTCGGCGTTCACCCAGGCACCGATTTCATTGAGCGTGAACTGGAACACGCCCAGGTCGATCACGTCCCCGGCGTGCGAGCCGATCTGGACCCGGTCGCCGACCTCGAACGGCCGCCGCCACATGATGAAGGCCCATCCGGCGAGGTTCGACACTGGCTCCTTCAGGGCAATCGCGAGACCGGCGGAGAGCAGGCCGAAGAACGTCGCCAGCGCCTGGATTCCGGCGAACCACATGCGGCCGACGATGACGATGCCGGCCGCCATGAACACGTAGGTGAGGGTCTTGCGCCACCGGTAGCGGCTCCACGGGTCCCGCACGCGCCGGTACACCACGGCGAGAATGAGCTTGTGCAGGACCCACAGCCCGGCCACGGTCCCGAGCGTGGCGAAGAGGCGCATCTGCAACTCGGGGTTCATGCCGAGATGAGTTTGGAGCCAGTCGATCATGGCGAGTGGGTGAGGTGCGGGAGAAGGATAGGGGGCGGCCCGTCACGGCGCCAGCCGCGAG
>QHUC01000103.1 GCA_003221045.1 Gemmatimonadota bacterium
CGCCACCGATACGACGGCCAAGCGGATCACCGCGCAGCTCGCGACGGCGTACACGCAGGGCGGGGCCCAGCTCACCGGGTATTCCCGCCAGTCGGCGGCCCTCGCGACGAAACGCTTCCGGGCGTCACTCACCGTCCCGGGCTCCGTGTTCATGCTGACCCGCGCGCCCGACGGGAACGGCAACGTGCTGCTGCAGATCGACAAGGAGAGCGCGCAGGCGCGGTCGCGCGTGGATCTCGGCAAGGAGCGGGAGCCGGTGTACGCGGTGGACGATGTCGCCGGCATGCTGTTCTTGCGGACGGCGCCGGGGACGCTGGTGGGCTATCGGCTCTAGGCCGCGCGCGCGGGGCTAGAGGCGAGCTCGTGTTAAGGCGCACGCCAAGAGTCGCGGCTTAAGCCGCGCCCTTACGACACGGCGCCCTAACGGCGACGTCTTGATTTCACGAGCTTCCAGAACTGACCATCTCCGATCACCTTCACGATGTGTCCCGTCGCCGCCAGGCGACGGATTTCCATGACCTTCAAGCCGCCCACGGCGCCCGCGATCTGCAGCACGTTGGTCCGGCCGCGGACCAAGACGTCCGTCGAGCGACCGGGTTTCGACTGCACAATCGCGCCTGCCCGTCTCGCGGCGGCCATCGCTTCGCTGCGCGGCCGGCTTAGGAAGCCTGTGAAGGATACGCGCTTACCCGCGAGGCTCCGCACCCGACTGAAGCCCGGCTCGGTACTTGAATGGCGGAGCGCCGCAATCAACTCGCCCGCGGCCTCGTAGCGCTTGCCGCGCACACCCAGACAGCGGTGAATGACCTCCTTGAGCTGATCACTGCAGGGCAGTTTGCGAACATCGCGGCTGCGGATCGGGCTGGTGATGTCGCCGCGCAGCAGCATGACCGCGATCAACCCGACCTGGTAGATATCATCGCGCTGCTGCCAGCGGCGCACCTTCCCCCAGGCGATCTCCGTTGGCACGTTGAACAGGTTGAACGCATCGGCGGTGACCCCTCGATGGCTGAGCTGGTGCGTCGCGATCCCAAAGTCGCCAAGCTTCAGCTGCTCGCCTTCGCACACGAAGACGTTGAACGGCGTCAGGTCGCGGTGGAGCGCCTGTCCCCGATGCAGCACATCGAGGACCGTCAGGATTCCCGCCAGCTCGCGGCGGACGAAGCGCTCGGGCTGCGCTCCCTTGCTCGCGAGCCACGCGCCGAGATCGCCGTGTTCCGCATACTCCATGACGAGGCAATAACGCGTGCGCGTACCGTCGACGACGACGAACCGGTCGAGAATTCGCAACGCGCGGGCCTGGCGGTACAGGAGCTCGGCGAAGTACGACTCGCGCAGCCACGGGGAGAGGCGCTCGGTGATCTTGACGCACACCTGCGTCGGGAGTCCGCCCCGCGGCGCGGGCGTGGCAAGGTACACCTCCCCGAAGCCGCCCTTGCCGAGCAGTTGGTGCAGGTGGTACGTCCGGTTGCTCTCGGAGCTATAGGCGGTCGGCAGCGCGCCGCGCGACGACGTCGGGAGACGGTCGCGGCGCAGCACCGTGTACCTGGCGCGGTGCGCGGTCGATGCGCGATCGCGTGTGGGCATGGGTCGCCAGAGTAATTGCGGCCGGGCGGCTATGGCGTCAAGAGGGAACCATCGTGTGCTGCGCCGGGCGGGGGGAGCTGTTGTGAAATGGCCCTCTGCAGCTTACGAATGACGGTTTTGGAGGCTGCAGCCGTCGTTTCGTGTAGCAGGATCGGCGAGACGAAGGACCGCGTCCCCAGTGGTGTGGCCGTATCGATCGTTCACCAACTCGAAATCGTCGATGTCGAAGAAATGGCTTCAACGTGTCTGGTTAACAGCCCTCAGTTCACTCGGTTCGAACGCTGATGATGTACTGGGAATGTCAAGTAAACTACTTAACTGGTTAAACTGCGAGCGAAATGTTAACTTGTGACGGTCAAGTCAACCGCGCGAATGGAGCAGGCCCATGGATGTGTCGTTGGTGATCAGGCGCCGGTTGGAGGAGTTCGGCTTGGAGCAACGCGATCTCGCCGAGGCCGCGCAAGTGACCGAGTCCTATATCTCCCAGCTGCTCACCGGGAAGCGGGCGCCCCCGGCGCCCAACCGGACCGACATCTACGACAAGATGGACAAGTTCCTGAAGCTTCCGAGCGGGGAGCTCGCGCGAGTGGCGGACGGCCAGCGCAAGGAGCAATTGAAGCGGGAGCTGGGGGATGAGCCCGCGGCGTTGTTTCGCGACGTCCGCGAATTGATCCTGCGCAAGTGCAACCCCGACACGCTACGCCATGTACGCGCCGTGTTCGAGAAGCAGCCCTTTGGCGAGCTGGAACGCCTGGTCACACAGAAGCTGCTCGACGTGGTCAAGGGACTGGCCCGACAGGAGCTGGAAAACGAAACGTGGCTTCGGACCGTGGCGGAACTGAGCGGGCGAACCTACGAAGCGACGCGCGTCAGCGTTCTCGAGTTCCTCGATACGGACATCTTCAATGTGTCCGTTGAAGACTGTGTGTCGTTCTTGGATCCGCTGATCGAATCGTGGGACATCGACCTCGCGACGTTCGCTCTGGAGATCGTCCTCAATGACCGATTAGTCCCTGGAAACGTGAAGAAATTCGAGTTTATCGAACTCGAGGCCGAGCAGCACTTCGTCGAAGAGCCGGGGCTCAAGGCATTCCTTCAGGATCCATCTCTCAGCGGTACGGCGACCCCGGAGGAAGTCGCGTTCCTCAAGCGGCTGAAGTTCAAGGGGAAGCGACCGACGCCACTCTACTATTACCGAGAG
This sequence comes from Gemmatimonadota bacterium, assembly GCA_003221045.1. Lineage (GTDB taxonomy): Bacteria > Gemmatimonadota > Gemmatimonadetes > Gemmatimonadales > GWC2-71-9 > AG41. Next base: position 2,789 of record QHUC01000103.1, read on the forward strand.
TTGCAGAACCTGAGAGACCCACTCCACTTTCGCAGCGCGTAGTCCGGGACAGGGAGAAGGGACATGACCATCGAGTCGAACGCTTTGCAGAGTCGGCTGCGCGTCCTGCTGGGGCTCCAGGGCGCGGAGCTAACGGACGAGGAGCTGTCCCACACGGCAGACTGTTACCCGCAGTGCCAGGGCACGGGGCGCTGGGACGTGCGGCAGTACGTCCGGCGCACGGGGCTTGGCGCGCGCGAATACCGGGTGGTGCGGGGGAGCAGCGCCCAGGATGTGTACCGCAGTCCCGAGCGGGCGCGCGCGGATGCGGTCGGGGCCGCGCTGAACGAGCTCGAGGCCGAGGAAAGGTCGGGCATCGTCCCGGCGACTCTCGAGGAGGAGTTATGGCCAAAGAAGAGGCGATAGAGATCGACGGCGTCGTACAGGCCCTGCTGCCCAATACTACGTTTCGCGTCCTCCTGTCGAACGGCCACCACGTGCTCGCCACCATTGCGGGCAAGATGCGGCGCTTCCGCATCCGGGTGCTGGCCGGCGACCGGGTGACGCTGGCCGTGTCGCCGTATGATCTCACGCGCGGGCGCATCACCTTCCGCCACAAATGAGCCGGTCGCGGCCGAGCCGCGGACGCGACGCGATGGTGGCGGACGGCGGTGCGCCGCACTGTTGGGAATGCGGGGAGCCTCTTCGGTTCGGCACCGACCGCGATGGCAGGACGACGGAGTCCTGCGCTTGCGGGTACCGAGCGTATCTGGAGACGCGATCGGGGCAGGTCAATTTGCGACCGGACCCGCCTCGCTCAACAGCAGCAGGGTGAGCCTTTGCCATGACCGCAGCGCCAAGAAAGCGGCGGCGGTCATAGCCGATCTCTTCAGACATTCTGTCTTCCTCCAGTCGTATTCATGAAGCCCCGGACGAGGTGCGCAATCTGATCCGCGGCAGTATCGAGCGCGAAGTGGCCCGCATCGAGAACGTGGACTTCGGCCTTCGGCACGTCGCGGCGATAGGCCTCCGGCTCCGAGAGCTCGAACGACAGGTCGTATTTGCCCCAGAGGACGAGCAGTCGCGGCTGCTTCGCCCGCATCCAAGCCTGCCACTTGGGGTAGGCGTCCACGTTGGTGCGGTAATCGTAGAAGAGATCGCTTTGAATGTCGGCCTGGCCGGGTTGGCTGAGAAAGGCGAATTCATCGGCCCAGAGATCCGGGTCATAGCGCTCCACGTTGGGATCGTTCCCGACATGGCGGGTCCGCGTCGTCGCCAGCGACAGGAGGTTCGTGCGCAGTGTGCTCTCGTTGGCGGCGCGATCGGCCCAAAAGGCCCGCCGCGGCTTCCAATTCGCCCCCAGGCCTTCGTTGTGCGCCACCGCGTCCTGGACGATGAGGGCTTCGATCCGATCCGGATGGGCCAAGGCCATACGAAACCCCACAGGGCCGCCGTAATCCTGCATGTAGAGCGTGTAGCGCGAGAGCCCGAGGGCTTCGGTGAAGTGATTCATGACCTCGGCGAAGTGATCGAACGTGTACGCGAATTTTCTCGGATCCGGCCAGTCGCTGTGTCCAAAGCCCGGGTAATCGGGCGAGACCAGGTGGTAGCGATCGGCAAGCCGGGCGAAGAGCGGCTCGAACATCCGCGATGAAGAGGGCAGGCCGTGCAGGAGGAGAAGCGTCGCCGCATCCGTCGGGCCGGCCTCTCTGTAAAAAATGGAGAGCCCATCTATTTGTGTCGTGCGATAGAAGGTCGGGTGTTCCATGGATCAGCCGAATGTGAATGCAAAAACGTCCACGCGCGAATGGAGCAACCCCGGCCCACGCCTGCGTCTGTCCCGGACATCGTGCCCGGCTTGCACGAGTGCTAATCAATTAGCATATTGCCGTTCATGCCGCCAGCCGGTCACGACAGCCTGGGGCGCCGGGAGCGCCAGATCATGGACGTCATCTACCGGCTGGGCCGCGCCGCCGTGGGCGACGTGATGCGGCAACTGCCGGATCCCCCGACCTATTCCGGCGTGCGGGCCATGCTGCGCTACCTCGAGCGCAAGGGCCACCTGCGCCACCGCCGCGACGGCGCGCGCTACGTGTACGAACCCACCGTACCCCACCGCGAAGCCCAGCGCAGCGCGCTCAAGCACGTGGTGCACACGTTCTTCCGGGGATCCCGCCCGGGCGCAGTCGCCGCGCTCCTCGAGCTACCCGAGAAGGAGCTGAGCGACGCGGACCTCGATCGGCTCCGCGACCTGGTACGGCGCGCCCAGCGCGGGGAGGGGAAGTGACATGAGCTTCGTCCCTGCACCGGCGCTTGCGAAGATCGCGCTCCTGGTGCTGGCCGGGCTCGTCGCCGCCGGCGCGCTGCGGGGTACGCCGGCCCGGGCCCGCCACGACTTGTGGCTGCTCGTGATCGCCGGCACCGTGGTGATCTCGCTCGCTGGCCTCCTCCTCCCCGCCCTCTTCTTCAGCGTGCCACCGTCCTGGGTGCCGCTCGCCGCGCCTCCGTCGACGCGCGTCCTCGCGCTCTTAGCCGTCGCGTGGGCCGCCGGAGCTCTTGTAGGCGCATTTCGCTTGGTGCATGGTCTCGCGGTGCTGCGCCGCATTGGTCACGACGCGACGCCTCTCTCCCGGCCCGACGCCTCGGAGGCGCTCGCCGGCGCGCGCCGGGCCGCCCGCGTCACCCGGCCGGTGACGCTGCTCGTCTCGGCCGATGTGCGGGTGCCGGCGACGTGGGGTGTGCGTCGCCCCGTCATCGCGCTGCCGGCTGCGGCCGCGCGGTGGTCCGCCGAGCGGCTGCGGTTGGTGTTGCTGCACGAGCTCCTCCATGTGCGACGGCGCGACGTCCTGGTCGAGCTCGTGCTTGAGGCGGTGAACACCGTTTTCTGGTTCCACCCGGCGGTGTGGTTCGCGGCGCGGCAGCTGCGGCTGGAGCGCGAGCGGACGTGCGATGAGGCCGTGATTGGCACGGGTGCACGCGCCGCGGACTACTGCGCGCACCTGGTCGAGATTATGCGTGCCGCCGCACGGGGCAGCGGCGTCGTCGTGGGCGCCGGCATGGCCGCGCCCTCGACACTCGAGTATCGGGTGCGCGCGCTGCTCGAAGAACCTCGGGGCGGGGGAAAGCCCCGGCGTTTGCGCCTTCGCGCCCTGGTGCTGGTCGCAGGTGCGCTCGCGATCTACGCTCTGGGTATCCTGACGCCGTGCGCCCACGTCGCGTGATCCTCTTTTTTTCTTCCCTCGTGCTAATCCATTAGCATGTTGTCGCTCTTCGCCGCGCTCCTGCTCGCTCAGGGAACGTCGCCGGGGACGGCCATCGCCGTCCCGCGCATCGCCGACGCCGTCGTCACCATCGATGGCCGCCTCGACGAGCCCGAGTGGGCCCGTGCGGCGGGGCTCCGCGACTTCTCCCAGTACGTGCCGAACGACAACCGCCCGGCCGATGACTCGACCACGGTCCTGGTGTGGTACTCACCCTCGGCGATCTGCTTCGGGATCCGGGCCTATCAGGACTCGGCGAGCGTGCGGGCAACGCTCGGGATGCGCCGCGCCAGATCGCTACGACCCTGTCGGCCGTGAGCACGGGGGCGTACACGCTCGACCTGAGCCCCGACTACGTCTACGAGTCGAAGGGTCGCCGAACGGCCTGGGGCTACGAAGTCGAGCTCCGTATCCCGTTCAAGACCCTGCGCTACCAGGCCCGAGATCCTCAGAACTGGGGCATCAACGTCATCCGCGTGGTACAGGCCACGGGGCACGAGCACACCTGGACGCGCGTGCTCCAGACCCGCGCCTCATTCCTGGCGCAGAACGGGACCCTCACCGGCCTCACCGGTCTCGAGCGTGGCCTGGTGCTCGACGTCACGCCCGAGGCCACGAGCACGGTGAGCGGCGGGCCACAGTCCTCGGGCTGGGCGTACGGCGGCGGTGCGCCGCGGGTCGGCGCCACGCTCCGCTGGGGCGTCACCGCCAATCTCACGCTCAACGGCACCGTGCGGCCGGACTTCTCGCAGGTCGAGGCGGATGTGCCCCAGATCCAGTTCGATCCGCGGACCGCGCTCAACTACCCGGAGAAGCGCCCGTTCTTCCTGGACGGCCTGGAGCTGTTCCAGACGCCCGTCCAGCTGATCTACACCCGCCGGCTCGTGGATCCGGAGGGCGCGGCGAAACTCACGGGGAAGATCGGGGCCACGACGATCGCCGCTCTGGCGGGCGTGGACGGCGCCGATGCCTCGACGACCGGAACGGACCACCCGACCATGGCCGCCGTGCGCCTGCGCCGAGACTTGGGCGCGGGCGGGGAGAACACCCTGGGGTTGGTGTACACGGACCGAGTGGACGGTGCCGGATTCAACCGCGTGGCCGCGGTGGACGGGCGGATCGGGCTGGGCAACGCGTGGGCGCTCACGTTTCAGGGGGGTGGGAGCGCGACGCGCGATTCGGCGCTGGGCCCGGTCCGCTGGGGCCCGATCTGGCGGGCCAGCCTGGTGCGCTCCAGCCGGCAGTTTGGCCTCACGATCCTGAGTCGTGGCGTTGGGGAGGACTTTCGCGCCGCGAGCGGGTTCATTTCGCGGCCCGACGTGGTGTCGAATAGCGTCACGCCGAGCTACACGATTGTGGGTGCACCCGGGTCGTGGCTCGAGAGCTTCAACGCCAACGTGTACCTGGCGGCGACCTGGGACCGGTATAGTCACTTCTCGGCGGGCAACACGGCGGACGACCGCCAGGCCGATTTCGCCACCGGGTTCACGCTCCGCGGGGGCTGGCAGGTGGGGCTGGCGTGGTCGATCGAGTCGTTCGGCTATCCCGCCCCGCTTGATGCCAACTATTGGGTCGAGCGTGTGCGCGGCACGGTGGTGGACACGATCCCGTTCACCGGAACGCCGCGCCTGCCCAACTTCGACTATGCGGCGAGCCTCCAAACGCCAAACTTCCAGACCTTTTCCCTCGCGGCGTCCCTCCTCATCGGGCAGGACGAGAACTTCTTCGAGTGGGCGAACGGTCACCTCATCATCGCGAATCTGGACGTCGCCTGGCGGCCCACCGGGCGGCTCCGCACCGAGCTGATCTACGAGCACCAGCAGGTCGAGCGGCCGGCTGACGGCAGCATCGTCTCGCGGGTCCGCGTGCCGCGCCTAAAGGTCGAGTATCAGCTGTCGCGACCCATCTTTCTCCGGCTGATCGGGGAGTACACCTCGAACGAGACCGCCGCGTTGCGCGACGACTCGCGCACCGGGGGGGGCGGCGCCATCCTGATTCGCGATCCCGTGACGGGGACGTTCACGCGCACCGCGGCCACTGCAAGCAACGCGTTCCGCGTCGATTGGCTCTTTTCTTACCACCCGTCGCCGGGCACCGTCGGCTAT
>QHUC01000104.1 GCA_003221045.1 Gemmatimonadota bacterium
AACGGCGCGACGTCGATGTTCCGCGCGATGGCCTGGTTGCCGAAGTTGGACACTTCCGGATCGAGGCCCTTGTACGGTGTGAACCGCAGCAGATTACGGCCGCTGAACGAGATGCGCGCCGTGCGCATCCCGAGGTGCTGCGGGATCTCGGGCGGCAGGTCGTAGGCCAGGTTTACCTCGCGCAGCTTCAGGTACGAACCGTCTTGCACATACACGTGAGTCTGCTGAATCGGCTTGGACGCCCAAGCAGTAATCCGGTCGTTGCCGTCCGGGACCTGGTCCGCGGAGTTGCCGGCGCCGTCGTACAGGAGCTGGGTCAGGTTGATGATGTCCCCGCCGTGCTTCCAGTCCCACAGGAATCCGAGGCTAAATCGCTTGTAGGCGAGGTCGCTCGAGAACGACATCTGGAAGTCGGGGTTCGCGTCGCCGTCGACCCCGTCGCTGCCGATGATCTGCGTCGCCGACTTCCCCTGCTCGATCCGGAACGCGCCGAGATTCGTCGCGAAGCCGCCGGTGTTGAACGCGGGGACCGGCAGGCTGTCGATGTTGCTGCGGTTCAGGTAGAAGGTGGAGCGGAGAATCCAGTTGACGTCGCTGGTCCGCACCGGCGACACCCCGAGCGCCACCTCGATGCCCCGGTTGCGCAGTTTGGCGCCCGCTCCGTTGAAGACGCGGAACTGGTACCCAGTGGACCCCGCGACCGACTGCTGCAACAACAGGTCCGTCACCGTCTTCTGGTACACCGTCACGCCGATGGTCGCGAACTGGTTGCCGACCGCCACGTCGAACCCGGCCTCGATCTCAGTGTTGCGCTCCGGGGTGATTGCCGTGTCGCCCAATTGCAGGGGCCGGTACTGCCCGACCCGGCCGCCGGTCGCACTGGTGCTATCGAGCACGAACCGCGCGCCGAACAGCGGCGGGTTGCCGGTCTGGCCCCAGGCAGCGCGCAGCTTCACCTCGTCGACGCCGCCAGTGGGCTGGACGAAGCGGTACGACGCCGCGGCCTTAGGATAGAAGTAATAGTGGTCCGGGTCGCCGTTCACGCTAGAGCGGTCGGTGCGGAACCCGGCAGTGAGCAGCAGGCGCTGCTGCAAGGCGAACAGCTCTTCTTGCGCGTACAGTCCCAGGTTCTTCACCGGCTGCTCGGACTGCGTGGAGCTGACGCTCGCCGCCTGGCTCACGTTCTGGAGCCCGAGTGCGAGCGTGCGGCCGACGATGTTCGTTTCGTTGAGATCACGCTTCTCGTACTGGAAGCCCGCCGACGTGGTCGCCTGAAAGGCGTTCGAGGCGGGGCTGTACGTGTGCACGACGCTGCCCACGAGATTCAGCCGCAGGTCGGTCGCCTTGCCGAGCACCACCGTGCCGGGCTGGCCGTCCTGCGGCTCGAACTGGAGATCGGCGGGCGACAGGATGTCGTTCCGCTGGCTGAAGAAGTCCAGGCCGCCCGTCAGGGTGAATTGCAGGCGCTGGGTGCCCGTGGTGACGGCATCCACCTTTGCCGTGGACGAGCCGAGGATGCGCCATACGTCTTCGGCGTTCCTGAGCTCCGCGACCGTCTGCAGCGGGTTCGACGGCGCGAACGGGTTCGCCGGATAGACGCCGTTCACGGGCTGCATGTCCACGAAGCTGGGCGTCTCTGAGAACACAAAGTAGGGGCTCGTACCAGTGTTGTCGTTGTTCGAGATGGCACGGTTCGACAAGCTGTGGATCGCGTTGAGGTTGACGGCGACCTTGAAGCGACTGCCCAAGACCTGGTCGAGGTTGGCGCGGAGCGCTTGTTTCTGGTACCCGCTGTGGGGGGCGATCCCGCCGTCCTTTCGCACGAGGCCCGACAGGAAGTAGGTCGTCTGGTCGTTGCCACCGGTGACGCTGGCATCGGTCTCGACGTTAAGGGGATGTTCGCCGTATAGCGCAGCCTGGTTGTCGAAGAAGGGGCAGCTGGTCGCCGTGCAGAACTGAGCCGCCGTCGGCCCCCAGGCCGCGACCGCCTCCGTGGCGTTGGCAAACGCCCGGGACCCGAGGCTGTTCGCGACCGAGACGGTGCCGAACCGCTGGGTGATGCTGAAGCGCGGTCGGCCGGGCTGTCCGTGGCGGGTGTTGATGATGATCACGCCGTTCGCCGCCTGCCCCCCGTAGATCGCCGCGGCGGAGGCGCCCTTCAGCACTTCGATGCTCTGGATGTCGTTGGGATTCAAGTCGGCGATGCGGTTGACCGAGTTGTCCTGGTTCGACGCGTTGCCGCCCGCGGCCGCCGCGGTGATGGCATTTATGTTGCTCGCGATCGCGTCGTTCGCGATTACCATCCCGTCGAGCACGATCAACGGATCCACGCCCGCGTTGATGGTCGTGACGCCACGCAAGTTGATCTGCCCGCCGCCCCCCGGCGCGCCCGAGTTCATCTGAATCAAGGCACCGGGAATCTTGCCTTGGAGAGCGCTTTCGAGCGTCTGGCTGGGGGCGCGGTTCACCTCGTCACCCGCCACGGTGGTCACGGCGTTCGCCAGGCTGCGCTGCGCCACCCCGGTGGCCTGGCCCGTGATCACCACGGCCTCGAGGTTGAACACGTCCTGCTCGAGGGTCACGGTCACCGTCGAGACCTCCGCGGCTACCGGCATCTGCCGACTCCGATAGCCCACGCTTCGGATCAGCAGCGTGATCGGGCTGGCCGGCGCCGTGAGCGTGAAGTCTCCCTGATCGTTGGTGACGGCACCGATCGGCGTGCCGACCACCGTGACGCTAGCGCCCGCAACCGGCGCGGACGTCGCAGAACTGACCACCTTCCCTGTGATGGGACGTTGTTGCGCCGCCACGACCCCGACGGCGAGACTGAGCGCGAGCGAAACGAGCGAGATGCGCTGTACCACGGTTCCCCCCCCTACTGAAGTGCAACCTGTGGTGACGACCTGCCAGCGAAAACCGCGAGGGGGCTACGTTGCGCGCGATTTCCGAGGTCCGCAAGGAGGGGGAAAATCGCGGCGGGACGGGGAACCCGCAGGTTTCAGGGTGGGAGTGCGGCCACGCGAGCCCGGCGGCCATACAGAGCGGCGTACGCCAGCGGGCCGGCAGCCGCCAGGCACAGAGCGACCAGCACGCCCGGCAGCCCGATCGTGCGGCTCCGGACTTCGAGCGCAACAGCCAGAATCAGCAGCAGGACGGGGAGCGCCGCCAGCACGGTGAGCACCGGGACCCCGACCGGCACGCGGAACGCGCCGCGGAGCGTCGGCTCGACACGACGCAGCCGGAGCAGCGCCGCGAATTCGAGCGCGAGCGCGGCCGTATAGAGCAATACATCGCCGGCCAGTAGGCCGCCGAACGGCAGAAGCGCGAACACCGAATACACGACGGCCGATACAAGCACCGCGTTGCGGGGAGTGCCGCGCGCGTCCGTCGCGGCCAGGGGCGCCGGGAGGAGGCCGTCCTGTGCGAGCACGAGCGGGATCCGCGAGTACGCCAGCAACAACGCGTTGAAGAGCGCGAAGGCACTCACCACTCCCGCGACGGCGACCCAGCGCCCGAGCCATGGACCCACCACCGCTCGCGCGAGATCCGGCCACGCGCCGTCCGTCCAGGACGTCCACGGGGTGAGCGCCAAGACCGGCACGATCGAGACGAGGTACACGACCGTGACGAGCGGTAGCGCGCGCGCCAGCGCCCGCGGATAGGTCGCCGTGGCCTGCTCGATCTCCCCGCCGATCGTCGACGCGTTGTCCCAGCCCGAGTAATTCCAGATGCTCTGGGACACGCCGAGACCGAGGGCACCGAGGAACGACGTGCCAGCGGCGTGGAACGGCGTTACCGGGAACGGCGTTGCCGGTTGCCCGAGCCAGCGCACGAGGGCCGTGAGCGCGAGCACGCCGAAGGGCGCCAGTACCGCCGCCACGAACCAGCCCGATGCGGTCCCGACCGTGCGCGTCCCGCGCAGATTGAGCCATGTGGCGCCCCAGATCATGGCGAGCGCCAGGAGCCAACCGTCGAGGCGTCCGAGCCCCGGTGCAAAGAACCGGACGTACTGGAGGCACAGCACCGGATAGATCGCCATGTCGATGAGCGAGTAGACCCACGACAGCCAGCCGTTCCAGAAGCCCCAAAATCGCCCGAACGCCCGCTTGACCCACTGGTAGTAGCCGCCCTCCATGGGGAGCATCGACGCGAGCTCACCGATGAGGAGCGTCTCCGGCACGCTATAGAGGAGCGGCGTCGCTACGAGCAGGAGCAACGCGAGGCCGGGGCCGACGGAGCCCACCAACCCTTCCAAGCCGAACGGCCCACCCGAGACGGTGAAGAACATCACCGCCACGAGCGGGCCGAGCCGGAGCGCCGACGAGCGCCGTGCGGTCACGAGTGCATGTGGTCGTGCCCGCCCCAAATGACCCGCGGATCGTTGCTCTCGAACACCATCACATGCACCATCCAGCCGAACAGCCGCGGGTAAAACCGGCCTCCCACCGCGGCGCAGGCGTCGGCGGTCGCGATCGGCGATTTCGGACCGAAGACCGGCTTCCCACGGACTTCGCGCCAACGATCGGCCTGCCTCCATTTGGGGAGGCACCAGTTCACGTGCTCGTGCCACCGCGCCACCGACAGCGGGATCCGCCGCATGGCGGCTAATTTAATGACCACCATGTTCGACGTCGCGGTCGTTGGCAGCGGCCCCGCAGGCGCGACTGCGGCGCGCGCGCTGGCCGGGCGAGGCCTGAGGGTCGCGCTGCTCGAGCGGGAAACGCTCCCGCGCTACAAGACGTGCGGCGGCGGCCTAGTGGCGCGCGCGTTCGAGCTGCTGCCGACAGAAGTGCACGGGGTCGTCGAGCGGAATTGCGAGGGCGCGGAGCTGCACCTGCTCGACCGCGACCTGCACTTTCGGGCAGCGCGCCCCCGCCCCCATCCTCGCCCCGCGCCCCTTATCGCCATGACCATGCGGGACCGTCTGGATCAGACCCTCGCGACCGCGGCGGTCGCCGCGGGCGCGGAGCTCCGAGCGCCATGCCGCGTGACCGGCCTGCATCCCGAGGGCGCGGGCATCCGCCTCGACACGGATCGTGAGCCGGTCACTGCGTCGTTCGTCATCGCTGCGGACGGCGCGCAAAGCGACGTCGCTCGGCTCGCGGGCTGGAGCGACGGGCGGCACCTGATCCCCGCGCTCGAATACGAAGTGGAGGTCGACCGCGACACGTTTGACCGCTTCGCCGGCGCGCCCCGGTTCGACGTTGGGCTCGTCCCGTACGGGTACGCCTGGGTGTTTCCAAAGGCCGCCCATCTCTCGGTGGGCGTGCTGACGGCGCACCGCGGTGCGATCAACCTGCATCGCCATCTCGAGGAGTACCTGCGCGGGATCGGGCTCTTCCCACGATCCACGCAGCGCCACGGGTTCGTGATCCCGGTCCGACCGCGCGCCGGCCTGCTGGCGCGGGGGCGTGTGCTCCTCACCGGTGACGCGGCCGGGCTCGCGGACCCGGTGACCGCAGAAGGAATCAGCCCGGCGGCGCAGAGCGGTCGGCTCGCCGCCGAGGCGATTCACCGAGCATGGGAGACCGGGCTCGACCCCCGGCAGGTGCGCGCGGCGTATGCCGCCCTGCTCCAGCCGATGCTCGCGGATCTCCGTGTCGGACGCTGGCTCGCGCGCGTGTTGTACGACCACCCGCGGGCTCGGGCGTGGATCTTTCGACAGATTGGTCAGCGACTCGTCGATGCAATCACCGAGGTCTTCCTCGGTGCACGCACATATCGCGGCTCGCTGACGGGCCTCGCGTTGGCTTTCCCGCGCCGGGTCAAGACGCGCTCGTAAACCGCGAGCTCGCGGCCCGCGATCCGTGGCCACGCGAACGACGCCGCCTTGGCGACGCCGGCCCGCCCCATTGCCGCCCGCCGCGCGGGGTCGGCGAGGAGCGCAATCGTCGTGTCCGCCCACACCTGCGGGCCGTCCTTCGGGATGATCACCGCCTCTGCCCCACCGTCGATCACCGAGCGGAAGCCGAGGTTGTCTGACACGATCATCGGCGTACCGCACGCCATCGCCTCGAGCAGCGTCACGCCGAACGACGCGATGGTCGTCGGGCAGAGGTAGAGGTCTGCCGCGTTGTAGAATGCGGGGCGGTCCCGGAACACTTGTCCCGCGAACCGCACGCTCCCGCCCAGCTCGCGCGCGCGTCGCTCGTAGTACCGGCGCCACGGCCCATCACCGGCTACCGTCAGCACCGCTCCCGGGTAGCGCGCCAGGATACGCGGCATCGCGTCGAGCAGCGTGCCGAGACCGTTCCGTGGCTCGATGCGGCCCAAAAAGAGCAACCTCGGATCATCGGTGAAGTCGTCGGGCCAGCGGCCGTTCGGTCGGAAGAAGGTCGTGTCCACACCGTTGGGGATGACGTCCGAGCGCGGGAACCACGAGTGGAACGTCGCGACGACCGGGATCCCGGCGCGCCACGCGGCGAGCGGCGCCGCGAGCCCGAGGACGGGCGCGAGCCCACCGTGCACGTGCACGATGTCGTAGCGGCCAGCCCGGAACACCTGCTCCAGTCGGCGACGCAGCTTCCACCCGGTCGTAATGCGCGAGACGCCGCCGTTCGCGTAGATCACGCGGCTGGTTCCGACCCGACGCACGAAATCGGGATCCGGGTGGTCGCCCATGTGCGACGTGATGACGGTCGTGGGATGCCCCCAGGCGTTGAGCTGGAGGGCGAGGTTGTGCACGTGCTCGGGAACGCCCCCGAGCTGGGGATAGTAATCCTCGGCGACCAGCGCGATCCGCATGGCGCTCCAGTGTGAAACGTAGATGGACGGACGAACGGCTCCGTCACTCCGACCCGCTGGCGCGGGCAGGGGTCACGCTCGCCTTGAGCCGGGCCAGGGCGGCGACGACGGCACCTGGCTGCTCCTCGTAGATGAAGTGCCCGGCGCCGGGGACGGAGTCGATCGCGAAGCTGTGCAACGAGCGCTCGAGCAGCTGCACCTCCGTTGCGCTCACGTCCCCGTCGTGGCGGACCCCCCCGACCACGAGCCGGACGGGACACGGGACCTCGGCGAGATGGGATGCGAGTTTGACCGGCTCCCTCGAGTTCGCCATGGCGAGGTACGCCTTGAGCGTCGCATCCAGGTCGCGCGCGGCGCCCGCCGTATACCCCTCCACCACGGCGTCGGTCACCCAGCTCGAGTCCCCCGAGGATTCGATGAGCAGCCCGCGGATCTTGCGCCGGATCAGCCGGATCCCGCCGAACAGCTTGATCCACGGCGCGAACCGCAGCGCGCGCTTGAACGCGGCTGTGGTGGCCGTCTCGGTCGGGCCGCCTTCGATCGACAGGAGTCCACGAACCAGGTCCGGGCGTCGATACGCCAGCCGGAACGCCTCGGACCCGCCGATGGAATGGGCGATGAGGAGGGCAGCGCGCACGTGCAGGGAGTCGAGCACGGCGGCGATCCGGTCCGCCTGGGCCGTGAGTGAATAGTTCGCCTTCTCGGGTCTGGCCGACGATCCGATCCCGAGGGGCTCGATGACGATCGCCCGGTAGCCTGCGTCCGCGAGGAGCGGAACGAGCGTCCGGAACCCGTACGCCGAGCCGAAGAGGCCCGGGATGATCACAACGGGATCGCCGCGGCCGACGGTCTCGACCGAGAGCGACTCCGTCCGTGAAAGCGGCACCATGAACGATTGGGGAGGAGCGGGCGTGGGCGGAGCGCTATCGGCGACCAAGAGAGCGGCGAGGAACCACACGAACGGGTATCTCCAGAGTTAGGAAAAGGCGAGCATAACGTGGCGCGGACGCATGAAGACCCGTGTCACGAGCTCCGGGTCACGCCCCTCCACCCCTCTCGCTCACCGCTCTTCCATATTAATGGGACCGTGCGCTCCCTGTGGCTCGAAGACCGCCAATTGAACCTGCGGGACGACGTCCCGAGGCCCGACCCTCCTCCGGGTGAGGCCCTCGTCCGGGTCCTGAAGGCCGGGATCTGCAACACCGACGTCGAGCTCACCCGGGGCTACCACCCGTTCACGGGGATCCCGGGACACGAGTTTGTCGGTGTGGTCGAAGGAGGGAGCGCGCTCCTCGGCGGCCGACGGGTCGTGGGTGAGATCAATGCGGTGTGCGGCACGTGCCGCGCTTGCGCCGCGGGCCGGCGCACTCATTGCGAGCGCCGCACCGTCCTCGGGATCGTAGGCCGGCACGGCGCGTTTGCCGAGTACCTCACGCTACCGGTCGCGAATCTGCATCTGGTCCCCGACTCGGTTTCCACTGAGGTGGCGGTTTTCACCGAGCCGCTCGCCGCCGCGCTCGAAATCCAACAACAGATCGCGATCGGGCCGGGCGATCGAGTGCTGGTGGTCGGGGACGGCAAGCTCGGCCAGCTCGTGGCCCAGACCCTGGCCCTCACGGGCTGCGGTCTACGCGTTGTCGGGCGACACGACGCCAAACTGGGCCTGCTCGCCGCCCGTGGTATCGCTACGACGCGCGACGGCAACGCAGACCGGGGCGCCTTCGACGTGGCCGTCGAGTGCACCGGCAACCCGGACGGCTTCAGCATCGCCCAACGTGCCCTGCGGCCGCGTGGTACCCTCGTCTTGAAGAGCACCTACGCCGGCGCACTCACGGTCGACGCTTCGGCTGTGGTCGTGAACGAGCTCACACTCGTTGGCTCGCGCTGCGGCCCCTTCTCCCCGGCGCTCGAGCTCCTGGCGACGCGACGCGTCGCGGTCGAGCCTCTGATCCACGCGCGGTATCCGCTCGCTCGAGCGGTGGCGGCGTTCGAGCACGCGCAGCGGGCCGGGGTGCTGAAGGTGCTCGTAGAAGTGTCAGACCAGCAGGTGGCAGCGTCGTGAGTCCGGCGCCTCCGCTATTCGGACGGCTCAACCCTTCGGTGGAGCCAGCCGCTCGTCTCGCTGCCTGGCGAGCAACCGTTCGGCGAAATCGAGTCGCTCCTCTAGCTCGGCGACTCTGCGCTGCCCTTCTTCCAGGGCGTCGAGCCGTTTCTGCAGGCCTTCGACGGCGGCGGTCAAGTCGTGTCCTCCGGCGCCAGCTCCCGTTCGCGCGGTCCGTGCGCGGCGGAAAAAGATGGTGTTGGCGACCGCGATCACGACGACGATGAAGCTTACGCCGATAGCCCAATCGGGGATGACCAACATGCTCGCCCTCCGCGCCCCGCGCTCCCGCGCCGCGTCACCTCGCTGCGGGGCAAGTGGCCAGGGGCAGAATCGAACTGCCGACACGCGGA
>QHUC01000105.1 GCA_003221045.1 Gemmatimonadota bacterium
CCGAGGACCTGTAGCGCCAGGAAGCTGTGGCGGCACACGGTGCGGAGCAGAGCGAGCTGAGCGGGCGCGGTGCCGAGCAAGAGTGTGTCCGCGATTCCGACTTCCTCCGCCACCACTGAAGTAGAGTCGATCCGCAGGTAGCGATGAATGAGCTCTGCGGTCTCGCGCCGGTCCCCGGACTGGTTGGCCAGCGGGATCAGGTGCGCAATGGCGGGCGAGAACCGCGGGTCGATGTCCAGCACCCGGTTGAACGCGCCTCCGGCCTCGCCGACCGGCTGGTCGAACAGGCCGCCGAAATGGATGTAGAACTCGCCGAGCATGTACCACGCGTGCGAATACCCGGGGGCCACCTCCGTGGCGCGCTTGAACCGGTCGAGAGCGGTCACGCCGTCGCCGTCGGAGACCAGGCGCCTGAACCCGTCGAGCAACAGGCTGTCCGCAGTCGAGAGCCCGCGCTGGTACCGTTCCGCCCCGCGGAGAGCGGAACCAAACCCCTGTTCCGTGGGATCCACCTGGGCCGCGACGAGGGCGAGGCGCAGCCGCCCGATCGCGAAATCGGAGTCGGCCTTGATCACACGAGTGTATTCGTCTCGCGCTGTGCGGTAATCGCCGCGCCGGAACGCCGCCTCGGCGTTCAGGTACGCCGCGAGCGCCTCGGGGCCGCCGTTCGGCAGGGTGACGTCGGGGCCCGGCGTGAACTCGGGGTAGAGCGCCACCCATACGCGATCCATGACCGCGGACTCGTCCACGCCGACGCGGCCGGTGGCCGTACCGCTCCGGCGGGAGCGTCCCCCCTCATAGAGGGTGGCGTTCAGCGTGACCGCCGGTCCGGCATACGCCACGCTTCCGAGCACGAAGAACCGCGCGCCGAGGCGGCAGGCGAGCTCTCGGGCTTCCTCGTTGGAGGGGACCTCGCTGCCGAGCTGCGCGGCGACCCGACCGAACGAGACGACTTCGCTCAGCCGTTCCACCGGCCGGAATCGTGAGATGAAGTATTCCGGCAGCTGTGACGCGGGATATGGTGCGGTGCCCAGGACGGCGAACGGCATCACCGCGAGACGGTTCGGCTCGTCGCGCGGGAGCCCGCAGCTGCCGCGCGCGCCGGTGACGATGCGCAACACCCCGGCCCCGGCCACCGCCAAGATCGCCGCCGCCGCCCACGGGCGCCACGCCCGGCGCTGCGCGGCGTCCAGCTGCGCGAGCCACGCGCCCGCCTTGGCCGGCCGGTCGTCCGGTCGTCCCGCCAGCGGTGTCACCAGCGCGGCGGCCAGCCGGGCGGACACCTTCGATGGGCCGATCCGGAGGGTCCGCGCCAGCGAAGCGGGGCGGCTCTGGAAAACGGGGGGTGCACCGGCCAGCGCCTCGAATGCGACGACCGCCAGGGAGTAAAGGTCGGCGCGCCCGTCGACGCGGCCACTCATCGTCTGCTCCGGAGCCATGTAGCCCGGCGTGCGATGGACGATCCCGCGCCGGTGGGCGTAGCCGAGCGCGTCGCCGATCTCCCGCACGATCCGGAGGACCTGATCGGTGGTCAGGCGCGCCGAGTTGCGGAGCCGCTCCTCGAGCGAATCACCCCGCACGAATGTCATGATGAGGAAGCTGATGCCATCCCGGGTGTCGAAGTCGTACACCCGCACGACGTGCGGATGATCGAGCGAGGCACCGAGGGTGGCCTCGCGGCGGAAGCGCTCGCGACGCATCCCGCTGGCGGCGACCTCGGGAGGCAGGACTTTGACGGCGACGATGTGACCCAGGGTGCGGTGGCGAGCTCGGAACACGGCGCCCATGCCGCCGACGCCGGCCAGGCTCAGGACTTCGTACCGATCGCCGACCGCGCGCTGCACGGCATCGAGGGCAGGCGGTTGCATCCGGCTGAGAATGTAGCCGCGCTTGCCGATGGTCGCAGCGGCCCCGATAATCGGGGCGCTATGCCTGCCCTGTCCTGCCGCGTCCTCGGCCCGGTCCGCATCACGGTGGCGGGGGCGGATGCCCCCGCGGAACTGCTGTGGCGCAAACACGTCGCCCTCCTCGTGTATCTGGCGCGCAGCCCTCGCCTGAGTCGCACGCGCGAGCACCTGGTCGGCATGCTGTGGAGCGACCGCAATGAAAAGCAGGCTCGTCACTCGCTCAGCGAAGCACTCCGCGTGCTGCGCCGGGTGCTCGGCGATGCGAGTGTGCGCGCGGACGTGGATCAGGTGGGTCTGGTCGCGGACGCGGTCTCGCTCGACTGTGATCGTTTCGCCGAGTTGTGCGGGCGCGGCGAATGGGCGGCAGCCACAGCGCTCGTGGACGGGGAGTTCCTCGAAGGGCTGGCCATTCCGGAGGCGAGCGAGTTCGAGAACTGGCTCGGAGCCGAGCGCATGCTGTGGCGGACGCGCGCCCTCGAGGCGCTCGAGCGACGTGCCGTGGCGGAGCTTGAAAGGGGTGACGCGCCTGCAGCGGCGCAGACGGCCCTGCGGGCTGTAGCACTCGACCGGGCATCCGAGGCCGCGGCGCGCACCGCGATGCGCGCGCTGGCGCTCGCCGGGGACCGAGCTGGAGCACTGCAGGTAGCCGAGGAGCTGGCGCGAGCGCTCGGGGGGACGCTCGGGGCGAAGCCCAGTGCCGAGACCCAACGCCTCGTGGAGCGAATCCGGGAGGCCCGGATCGGGCGTCGGGTGATCGGCGCGCCCGCGCCTCCGGCGGCGCGCCCGCGCGCGCCCCTCGTGGGTCGGGCCGCGGAGCTCGCGGAGCTCACCGGCGCATGGCGGCGCGCGCAGGCCGGCCGCGGACAAGTCGTGCTCCTCGAGGGAGAGCCTGGCGAAGGGAAGACCCGGCTCCTGGAGGAGCTGCTCGCGCGCGCACGGCTGGATGAGGCCACGGTGGCCGCGACGCGCGCGGTCGCCGCCGATGTATCGATGCCATGGAGCGCGCTCGCGGGTCTCTTGGCGAGCGGGCTTGCCGACGCGCCCGGGATCACCGGCGCGCCGCCCGAAGCCCTCGCGGCCTTCGCTCAGCTCGACCCCGATCTCGGTGAACGGTTTCGATCCGCCGTGCCCGCCATGGCCCCGGGCGACGCGCTCGGCGCCGCGGTGCGTGCGATCGCGGCCGAGCGACCCGTGCTTCTCGCGCTCGACGACGCGCAATGGCTCGATGGAGAGACGCTCACGACCCTGCCCGCGCTCGCGCGCGACGTCACGGCGCAGCCGGTCTTGCTGCTGCTGGGCATCGCCCGTGGGTCGCCCGCCGCGGAGCGACTCGACAGCCTGCGGTCCCACCTAGGCCGCGATCTGGAAGGCGCCGTGATCCGGCTCGGGCGGCTGGACGGAGACTCGCTGCGCGGACTCGTCCATTGGGCGCTCCCCCGATACACTGCGGATGAAGCGGAGCGACTTGTGCGCCGTCTGGAGGGGGATACGGCGGGGATTCCGCTGCTTGCCGTTGCGATGCTCGAGGCGGTGGTCCGAGGATTCGCTCCTCCCCCCGCGCCCAACCCGCCTGCCTGGCCATCTCCCAAGCGAACCCTCATCGACTCCCTGCCTGGCGACCTGCCGCCGGCGGTGATCGGCGTGATCTGCCAGCGGTTCCGTGACCTCCCCGAGCCCGCGCAACACGTCCTCGGTGCGGCGGCGGTGCTCGGCGACCGGCTGAGCGCGGGTCGTCTGGTGCGCGCCACGGGACTCGCGCGCGCCGTCGTAGAGGAAACGCTCGACCTCCTCGAGTGGAATCGGTGGCTCGTGGCGGACGGACGCGGCTACGTGTTCGCGGCGCCGATCGAGCGGGCGGTGCTCCTTCAGGAGATGATCACGCCCGGACAGGCCCGTCGTTATCGCGCTGCGGCATCCGCTTGAAAGCGGCTTGAGACCGTAGGCCGATCGTGTCCCGGTACCCGTCACCGGGAGACACGATGCAGCTCGGCCACCTCGGGATCGCCCTTGCAATCGCTTCGCTCGACCCGCGCCCGGAAACGTTTGCCGTCGTCGCGGCCACGCAATTCCTACCGAACGCCGATTCCCTCGTCATCCGCGCCGGCCTGGCGCCGTCCGAGTTCCATGGGACGTGGAGCCACAGCCTGGCGTTCTGCACCGCCGTCGGCGCGCTCGCCGCCGTCTTATTCGGCCCCTGGCTCGGCGCCCTCGCGCTCGCGAGCATCGTGGCGCACGTCGTCGCGGACCTGCCGACGGACACGGGAATCCCTCTCTTGCTTCCCTTCAGTCGACGGCGCCTTTCGCTGAATCTCTGGAAGAACACCGGGTATTGGGGCCGGGACATGTACGCGGGTTACTATCGCCAGCCATGGCCGTGGATTCTCGAAGGGGCGGTGTTCGCGGTGGTGGCGTGGCGATACGCCGGGTTGTTGGCATGAAGCTGTTCGCATACCTCCTGCTCGCCGTCGTGGTGCACGGGCCGCTATCGCCGCTCTTGCCGACCGCGTTCGAGACCACGCTGCTCTATTACGTGCGCTTCTACCCGGCCTGGCTGCTCGCGCTGGTCGGCACAGTAGGGGCGTCACTCGCTGAAGCGCTCAACTATTGGCTGGTAGACCGAGCCGCGGAGCTTCCGAAGCTCGCCGCGTTCAAGGCACGACCGGCGGTCCGCTGGAGCATCGGAGCCTTCCTGCGTGCGCCCTTCTGGACCACGGTGATCGTGATCTTCTCACCGATTCCCGATTCCGCCGTGCGGATCCTCGCGCCGCTCGGGAGCTACCCGCTCCCCAAGTTTCTCGCGGCCGTAGCGCTCGGCCGGTTCCCACGCCTCCTCCTCATCGCCGGGCTTGGCGTGCTCGTCCCGATTCCGGCGTGGCTCCTGCTCGGCGCTGGGCTGGTTCTTGTGGTCGTCGGGCTGGGGCGACGCCACGCGGCGGCCGGGCTCCGGTGGCTCTGGAGGCAGCGCTGGACCCTCCGCGCGCCGTTCCTCGGACGTATCTCGTGGCGAATGGAATGACCTATGTGGCTGCTCGCGGTGGTGCTGCTGACCGACACGATTCACACGTTCCCGCTGGCGCTATCGGGTCCAGAGTCCCTCACCGTTACGGTAGCGGGTGCCGGGGACCCCGTGGTCCTCGTGCCCGGCCTGTTCGGGTCGGCCTTCGGGTACCGCCGGCTCATCCCGCTCCTGACCGAAGCCGGGTTCCGCACGATCGTGGTGGAGCCGCTCGCCATCGGCACATCAACGCGCCCCGAGCACGCCGACTACTCGCTCACCGCCCAGGCGGACCGCATCGCCGCCGCACTGGACCAGTTGGGCGTGCGCGGCGCGATCGTGATCGCCCATTCGCTCGGCGCATCGATGGCATACCGCATGGCCTACCGGCGCCCCGACTTGGTCAGGGGCATCGTCTCAATCGACGGGGGTCCGGCCGAGCGAGCGGCCACCCCCGCGTTTCGGCGTGCGATGGAGCTTGCGCCGTGGATCAAGCTGTTCGGCGGCATCAACCGGGTTCGCAGGAAGATCCACGCCCAGCTGATCAGGGAGTCGGCAGACTCGACGTGGGTGAGCGATGCGGTGGTCGAGGGTTACACCCAGGGGGCGGCCCAGGATCTGGATGCGACCCTCAAGGCATTTGTGACCATGGCGCGGCGACGCGAGCCGGAGCGTTTGCAACCCCATCTGCCGGAGATACGGTGTCCGGTCCGGCTGCTGGTCGGCATGGCGCCGCACGACGGCGGGATCAGGGCGGGTGAAATAACGGCTCTTGCCGAGGCCCTCCCGGCCTTCACCGTGGACACCATTCCCGGGGTCGGGCACTTCATCCAGGAGGAACGGCCGGAGGTTGTCGTGGCGGCGGTCGCACGCATGCGGACGCCGTGAACAGGTCCGTTGCCCGACGCTCGGTCTCGTGATTACAATTCCCGCGCTATGGCCCGTCTCCTCCTCGTCGGCCTCCTGGTGTTGCTCCCAGCGGGCGAGCGAACTCTGCCGCCCGAAGCGAGCGACGCCCGCATCTTCGTCGATCCACGCGCGGATGTCCTGGTCATCGACCTCGCGCCCGTGGACCTGCCGGCGCGGACACCGCATCACGCGATCGCGCAACCGCCGGTAGCCACGCTCGAGATTCCGCAGACGGGATCCATCTACGGGTTTCGCGTGGAGGTGATCGACAGCGCGGGCGCGAAGCTCCCCGACGAGCTGATCCACCACTACAACCTCATCGATCCCGATCATCGCGAGCTGTTTCTCCCCATCTCGCGCCGCTTGTTGGCCGCCGGGCACGAGACAGGAACGATCCGCCTCCCATGGCTTCTCTTCGGGCTGCCGCTGCAGCGAGGCGAGCACGTCGTGGCGAGCGCAATGCTCGAAAACCTCACGTCCACGTCGTACCGCCGGGCACGAGTGCGGCTCGTCATGAACTTCACGCCGGCCGGTCGGCCGTGGCCCTTGTTCCGGGCATCGCCGTGGCAAATGGACGTGGCATTTCCGGTGGGCGACAAATCGTTCACGCTGCCACCGGGACACTCGTCCCGGACCTACGAGGGCCATCCGGCGGTGGCCGGCAAGATCGTCGGCCTGGGCGGGCACATGCACGACTACGGCCGCGTGATCGAGTTCGCGGACGCGACCACGGGACAGGCCATCTACCGTGCGGCGCCCATCGCCGACTCCGCCGGGCGGATCGAGTCCATCCCGATCGCCATGCTGTACGGCTGGATGCGGTTGGGCGTCCACATCGTCCCGGACCACCGGTACCGGGTCACGGTCTCGTACGACAATCCCACGGGTGAACCGATCCCGGATGGCGGAATGGGCGTGGTGGGCGGGTTGTTCGTTCCCGATCACGGCGTCCAATGGCCCGCCGCGGATCGGAGCGACTCGCTCTACCAACAGGACTATCGCCATTACATGCGGCTCGAGGGCGGCCACGACATGATGGACATGGCCGGCAAGCCGATGTCCATGCCCATGAAGAGCGACGCGCACGAGCACTCCGGGCACGGCCACCATTAAATCATCGGCCGAGGTCGTGCTGTTCGACTTCGGTGGCACGCTCGACGCTGACGGTGTGTATTGGAGTCCCCGGTTTCACGCCGCGTACCGCGCGGCCGGCGGTTCGCTCGACTTCGCGGCATTCGATCCCATCTTCAAGGCGACGGACGAGGCGCTCGCGCGCCTGCCCGGGATTCAGGCCCTCGGGTTTCGTGCGGCCATCGAAGCGCAGTCCCGCCTGCTCGCGGCACGGCTGCCCGATCGAGTGGACGCGGACGCCTTGACCGACCGCCTGCACACCGACGCGGTGACGATTGTGACCCGCAACCGGCCGATCTTGGAGCGGCTGCGGCGGCGCTACCGCCTCGGGATCGTGTCCAACTTCACCGGCAATCTCCAGCCTTGTTTGGAGGAGCTCGACCTGGCGAGATTGTTCGTCGTGGTCAGCGATTCCACCGTCGTCGGGTGGAGCAAGCCCGACGCCCGCATCTTCGCGCACACGCTGGCCGCGCTCCAGGTGCCGGCCCAACGCGCCTGGATGGTGGGCGACAACTTCGAAGCGGACATCCGCGGCGCCGCGAATCTCGGCATGCAAACGTGCTGGCTCGCGCCGGCCGAGCGGGTGGCACCCGACGGGCCCGCTCCCACCGCGCGAATTCAGAGTCTTCCGGACGTCGAAAGGGTGCTCGCCTGACGTGCACGGGCTGATTCTGGCAGGAGGGGAGGGGTCGCGGCTCGCAGCCGGTGGGATCCCGGTGCCCAAGCCGCTGGTCCCCTTACAGTGGTGGACTGCCGCACCCCGTCGTCGCTGCATACGCTGGTAGCGGGGTTGCAGGCGGTGCCGGCGGGTCAGGTGTTCTGCAGCATGGTCGACACGGTCATGCGGCCCGCGGATTGGCGAGCGGTGTATCGGGCCACCGAGCGGTACCTCGGGGAGGGCGCGGACATGGTGCTCGCTGTGACGCCGTACGTGGATGACGAGTCTCCGGTGTACGTGAGCCGGCAGGGGGAGGGCGACGTTCGCTCCGTCTCGGACGAGCCGCTCGATCCCCCGTGCGTCACGGGTGGCGTATACGGCTTCAGCGCCGGGATGCGCCGCGCCGCGGGGGAAATGGTGGCCCGCGGCGGGAACAAGATGCGTGGGTTCCTCAAGGCGGTAGTGGCTGAGGGGCGGCGGGTGAAAGCGGTCGAAGTCCCGCGCATCATCGATATCGATCGGCCATCAGATCTCCAACATGCCAACGCGTGGCTCGCCACGCGCGAGGCCTGAACGTCGGACCCGAGGAGCGAACGCCGCCTTGGCCCAACTGGTCGCGATTTACCGGAGCCCGTCCTATTCACCGCAACAGCACCGGGTGAACGACACCGCCATCCTCGACGCCACCGTGGCGCAGCTCGAGGCCCAGGGGTGGCGGGCGGTCAAGACGACGGAGCGCGAGGTAGAGCAGGGCCGGCTCCCGGCGGCGGAGCTGTACCTCAACATGTGCCAGGGGTCGCTCGCGGCCGAGCAGTTGATGCCGCTCGAGTCCGACGGCATCGTCGTCGTCAACCGTCCGTCGAGTGCGCTCAACTGCCACCGGTATCGTCTGGTGAAACGTCTGGGGGACAGTACACTCGCGTTTCCGCGCACGCTGATCCACGCGAGCTCCGCGCGGCTGCCGCCTGCCGACCAACTGCGCGCCTTGAGCCCGGATCACCAGAAGGTCTGGATCAAGCGGGGTGACGTCCACGCCGAGCGGCCGGAGGACGTGCTGGCCACGTCCCTCGAGGACGCGGCAGTGGCGTTGCAGGCGTTCACGGGGCGCGGCATTCCCTGGGTCGCGCTGCAGGAGCACGTGCCGGGGCCCGTGGTAAAGTTCTACGGGGTGACGGACGGACGGTTCTTCAATTGGTACGGCTCCGACGCCGGATTTGGCGGTGAGCGGCCGCTGGTGGACGAGAACCGGCTCAAGGCCCTCGCGTTCGAAGCCGCGGCGATCCTCGGCCTCGAGGTGTTCGGAGGGGACGTGGCCTTTCCGGAGCCCGACCGCCCGGTGCTGATCGATATCAACGACTGGCCGAGCTTCGCCCCGTTCCGCGACGACGCCGCTCGGGCGATCGCGGCCTACATCACTCATCGCTTCGCTCATCGGAAACACTCGTGACCCATACCTTGCACCGCATCCAGCTCCCCGGTCCCAAGTCCAAGGCGCTCTTCGACGCCGAAGCGATGTTCCTCGCGCCGGGCACACAGAGCGTGGCGCTGTTCAGCCAGCTCTCGATCGACCGCGGGGAGGGCGCGGTGCTATACGACGTGGACGGCAATCGGTACGTCGATCTGTTGGCCGGGGTCGGTGTGGCGAGCCTCGGCTACGCCCACCCCAAATACGTTGCCGCCATGCAGCGGCAGGTCGCCCGGGTGCATGTGGGCAGCTTCACCACGGAGCATCGGGCCGCCCTGGTGAAGCTCATCGCCGAGCTGACGCCCGGCGACCTGAACCGCACACAGTTCTACTCCAGCGGCGCGGAGGCGGTCGAAGCGGCGCTCCGCCTCGCCAAATCGCGCACCGGGCACACGGAGGTCATCGGGTTTTGGGGGGGGTTCCACGGCAAGACCGGCGGCATCCTGCCTCTGCTGGGATCGAACTTCAAGCACGCGTTGGGGCCGCTCATGCCCGGCGCCTACCTGTCGCCCTACGCCTCCTGCGCGCGCTGCGCCTTCGACAAGACGTTCCCGTCGTGCGAGTGGCACTGTGTCGATTTCTTGCGCAAGAAGATCGAGCTCGAAACCACGAAGGACGTCGCGGCGATCATCGTCGAGCCGATTCAGGGCACGGCGGGCAACATCGTGCCCCCACCGGGCTACTTGAAGCTGCTCCGTGACCTGGCCGACCAGCTCGGGGCGCTGCTCATCTGTGACGAAATGATCACCGGCTTCGGGCGCACGGGAAAGATGTTCGCCATCGAGCACGAGGGCATCCTCCCGGACATCCTGACGGTGGGCAAGGGCTTCGGCGGTGGCTTCCCGATGAGCGGGGTGATCGCCCGGGAGGAAATCGCGTTTTCGAAGCCGTGGGCCAATCCGAGCGGGAGCTCTTCTTCGTATGGCGGCAATCCGCTCGCCGCGGCGGCCGCACACGTGACGATCCAGACGATCGTGGAGGACGGTCTGGTGGAGCATGCGCGCCGCCTGGGTGGCAAGATGCTCGCGGAAATGAAGCGTTGGGAATCCGAGCTCCCGATCGTCTCTGACGTGCGCGGGCGGGGGTTGCTGCTCGGGATGGACCTGGTCGTGCCG
>QHUC01000278.1 GCA_003221045.1 Gemmatimonadota bacterium
CGCCAGTTCGCGACAGATGAGACGGTGCGCGTCCGCGCCTTTCAGGAGGCGCAGCGCGCCGACGAGAGCGTGATCTATCAGCAGTTCATCGGCGTGCCACCCGGCGTCTACCACGTCTCCGTCACCGTGCGCGACCGGGGCAGTCCCTCCGTGGCGCACCGTGAGCGTACGGACACGGTTCCGCGATTCTCTGGGCAAGGCATGAGCGAGCCCCTCGCCGTCTACCAGAGCACCGGACGGAGCCGCGCCTCCGAGGTGCCGAACCTGCTCGTCAACCCGCGGTCGACCGTGTCCTACGGGGCGGACTCGCTGCGGTTCTACGTGGAAGTGTATGGCGCACGCCCCGGCGCCCGGGTGGCCGCGCGCGCACTCGATCAGGCCGGCCAGGAGATGTGGCGCGATACGGTGGCGCTTACGGGAAGCGACAACCTCGCCACCGCGCTGGTCACGCTGCGACCAGGGGCCCTGCCGGTGGGTGAAGGGCGCTTCGAGGTTCAGCCGCTCGGGCAGGGCGCCGCCGCGACTCGCACCGCGCGGTTCCTGGTGAGCTTCTCCGAGCAGTGGGCGATCACCAACTACGATCAGATGATCAGCCTGTTGCGCTACTTCGATCGCCAGGACTGGGTGGACAAGCTGCGCCAGGCTCCTCCAGACCAGCGGCCCGCCGTCTGGCGGGAGTTTTACAAGGCCACCGATCCCGTGCCGGTCACACCGGAGAACGAGGCGCTCGAGGCGTACTTCCGGCGCGTGCAATTCGCCAACCAGCGGTTTCGGGAATCGGGAGGGCCGGGGTGGCTGACCGACCGAGGCGAAGTGTACATCTGCCTGGGCGAGCCCGACGACGTGTTCGACTTTTCGACCGACGTAGCGCGCTCGGGCGTACGGGGCGTCCGCTGGACGTACAACACGCTCCGCTTGACCTTGTTCTTCCAGGATCAGAGCGGGTTCGGCCGCTTCCGCTTGACCCCGCTGTCGCGTGCGGAATTCCAGCGCGTCCTTGCTCAGGTGCGCCGTCCCAAGTGAGGACTCGCGCCACGGCCGTGCTCCTGCTCGTCGGGGTCGCGGGACCATACCGTGCCGCGGCGGCGCAGGGCGTGCCCCCGGATGTCGTCGCCCAACGCGCCGAATCGCTGCGGGTCGCCGGTCGGCCGTGGCACGCGGCGGAAACGCTCCTCGCTGTCGCGGCGCGGGAACCCCATCTCAACGCGACGTTCGTCGTCGAAGGTGCGAAGGCCGAGCTCCACGCGCGCCGGTACGACCGCGCACGCGGACTCCTGGTGGGCCAGCCCTGGCTTGACGACTACAACAACGGCGAGGCGCTGGGCGTGTTGGCCGAGGCGGAGGCGAAACTGGGGCAAGCGGCGGCCGCCGCGCTCCATTACGCCGGCGCGCGAGCTCGCGCCACGGGGGTTCGTGCGGCGTTGCTTGCCGTGCGCGAGGGGCTCGCCTGGGAAGGGGCGGGGCAAGCCGATTCGGCGGCCGCGGCGTATTGCGCGGCTCTGGCCGCGGGCCTGCCGGCGATCGATGCGTGGCTGCGGCTCCGCCTGGCGCGCGTCACCCGCGACACGGCTGCCGCGTTTCGCCTGCTCGTGGACCTCCCGGCACCCGCGGGGCGAGAGGCGGGCGCCGCCCGGGCCCAGGCCTTGCTCGCCGCGGGCGATTCCACCGCCGCGCTCGAGGCGCTCGCCCAAGTGGGTCGGTCGCTCGACGTGGCGCGCCTCGCGCTCGTGGCGTTGGCGCGCGCGATGAAGTTCCACGGCGCCGCGGCGGACGCGAAGCTCGAAGTCGAGCGGGCGTTGCGGCAGGGAGATTCGAGCGCGTCGACCTTGGTCCTGGCCGGCGAGCTGTTCGCCACGACCGGCCGCTATCGCGAGGCCGAGCGCGCCTACCGGGCTGCGGCACGGGACCCCGCGCTCGGATCCCTCGCCATCTACCGCCGCGCGCGGGTCCTCGTGCGGCTGGGGGACGCGGGCGCGCAGGAAGCGCTGTCCGGCTTCGCGCAGTCGTACCCCTCCGATACCGCGGCGCCGACCGCGTTGTACACGCTCGGCGACATGCTCGTGGACCGCGGGGACTGGGGTGGCGCGGAGCACTGGTTCGGCGATTTGATCGCGCGCTACCCGACCGACGTGCGCACGTCCCTCGCGCGCTTCCGGCTCGCCGCGCAGGCCTTACGAGAAGGTTTGAGCGACAGCGCGGCCGGGCTGTTCCGGAGCGAGATCGAAGCGGGCGCACCGCAGCGCCTCAGCGCGCGCTTCTGGCTCGGCAGACTGGAGCGGCTCAATGGCGATTCGGCGGCGGCGCGGGCGGACTGGATGGCCCTGGCGCGTGAGGACTCGATCGGATACTACGGGCTGCGCGCGCGGCGCGAGCTGGGCATGCCCCCGCTCCGGATCGCGGCGGCTACGCTGCCGGCGCCCACGGCGGCCATCGCGGCCGCCCTCGGTCGGATCGACACGCTCCTCCTGGCGGGGCTCGATACGGCGGCGCAGGCGGAAGTGCGCGCCCTCCTCGGGCGCGCGCCGCAGTCGGATGTGGAAAGCCTTCTCGCGTGGAGCGGAAGCCTCGCGGCGCGCGGCTTCGGCCCAGCCGCCGTCCGTCTCGGTTGGCAGGCGGCGCTCAAGGCGCCGAACGATGCCCGGGTGTTGCGCGCCATCTTCCCGTGGCCGAATCGCCGCGTCGTGGAAGCCGAGGCCGCCGAGT
>QHUC01000106.1:0-5843 GCA_003221045.1 Gemmatimonadota bacterium
GTCCTCGCGTGGCAGGCGCGCCGGATGGTTGTGGGTGAGCCCACCGGGGATTGGTTGCCCCCCCACATGGAGTCCGCGGTGGCGCTCAGGGACCTGGTGCGGGCCGGCCGAAGCGGACTGCTGCAGGAGCTGCGCGTCGTGCTCGAGCTTCCACCCGGGAGCGAGGTGCAGACCGCCCGCGGTTGGGCGGCCGCCCGCCGCGTGCAGGCCCGGCTTGCGGCAGATTCGCGGGTGGGGATGGTGCGGTCGATCACGAGCCCCGATGGCGTGCGGTCCCTCTCGCGTCTCGAGTTTCTCATGGTGCCAGACTCCGCTCTCCGGAGCGTGGTCGCCCGCGACCGGCGCGGTGTGCTCTTCGACGTGGTGCCGCGCGAGGAGGCGAGCGTCACGGCGCTGAACGAGCTGGCGCGGGAGCTGCGACGCCTCGACCCCGCCGCTACGACGGGGCTCGCGGGGACGCGCCTCCGCGTCGGAGGGCTGCCCGCGTTTCGTGTCGACTACCTGGATGCCGTCGGCCACGCCCTGCCGTTCGTTGCCGCCTTGATCGTCGCGGGCACGCTCGTCACCCTCGCCGTGGGGTTCCGGTCGGTGCTCGTACCGCTCAAAGCGGTCGCGCTGAACCTGCTCTCGGTCGCCTGCGGTTTCGGGGCGCTCGTGCTCGTCTTCCAGGATGGGCACGGCGTGCGCCTGTTCGGGCTCGCGGCACCGGTGGATCAGGTATTCGTTGCGATCCCGGCGCTCGTGTTCTGCGCGGTGTTTGGTCTCAGCATGGACTACGAGGTGTTCCTCGTGGCCCGCGTGGCCGAGGCGCGCCGCTCGGGCCTGGGAGAGGCGGAGGCCATCGCCGAAGGGCTGGCCCGGACGGCGCCGGTGATCACGAGCGCCGCGGCCGTGATGGTGGTCGTGTTCGGCGGGTTCGCGCTCGGCGAGTTCCTGATGATGCGGATGCTCGGCCTGGCGCTCGCGGTGACGGTGCTCGTGGACGCGGCGGTCGTGCGCACCGCCATCGGGCCGGCGCTCCTCGCCCTCGCGGGCCGGTGGAACTGGTGGCCCGGCGAGCCCCTGGCCGTGCCGCGCCGCCTCCCGGCGGGTGTCGCGTTTGCCGCGACGGTCGCGCTCGGGCTCGGCTGCAGCGGGTTCGCCGAGGGGCGTTCCACGGACTTCACCGCCCTCGGCGGCGCCACGGTCGATCGGCAGTGGCTCGGGGCGGCCCGGTTCACCTACGACGACTTCGGCGGTATCAACACGGCCGCGCTCGAGACGAACGCGATCCCGTGGAAGGTCGCGACGGCGGCGCTCGCGCTCGATCGCAGCGATCGCCGGGGCACGCCGCTGACGCTGGCCAAGGTGAACGCTGCCTTGGAAGAGTTCGGGTTCATCGTTCCCCGATCGATCGCTAACTGGCCCCCCCACGGTCCACCGCCGCGGCCGTTCGAGCGACCGCTCGGCATCGTCACGGGCTATGCCGGCCGCGGGTTCATCCCTGTGCGCTTCAAGGTCGAGATCGCGAACCTGGGCTGCGCCGCGTGCCACGCCGGCGTGACGTATGACGCGCGCGGGATGCCGCAGAAGGACGTCTGGCTCGGCCTGCCCAACACGTCGATCGATCTCGAGGCGTTCACCTGGGGTGTGTACCGCTCGCTCAACCGCACGGTGGGCGAGCCGCGCCGTCTCCTGGCGGCCGTGCGCACCCTCTACCCCGGCACCGATTCCCTGGAGCTCACCACCATCCGGGAGCTCCTCCTGCCGCGGATCGAGCGCCGGCTCGCGCAACTCCGCGCGACCATCGACGCGCCGGGGCCGTTCCCCAACGGGTCACCGGGGGCGACGAACGGTGTGGGCGCGCTGAAGCGCCAGCTCGGGGTGCTCCCGACGGACGCGCGGGCGCGGGAGGGGGAGGTGGGATTCACGTCCATCCCCGCGTTGGGCGACGTACTGCTGCGCTCCTCTCTGCTCGCCGACGGCTCCTTCACCCCGCTCGGAGACACCCGATTCCGGCCCCTCGGATGGGACGACGTCACGGACCAGCACGTGCGCGATCTAGCCGGCATGGTCGCGTTCTTCACGGTCCCGGCGATGGGGAACCCGCCCGATCGGGCCGAGGGGGTGATCCCGCGGGTCGACGACGTGCTCGCCTTCGTCCGCGGCTACGAGCCGCCTCGCTTCCCGGGCCCCATCGACAGCGTGCTGGCCCGAGCGGGGCGCGACAGCTACCGCGTGCACTGCGCTGAATGTCACGGGATGTACGACGCCAGCCTGTCTACCCCGCGGCTCCAGTCGTTCCCGAACCGCTTTGTCTCGCAGGTCGAGATCGGGACGGATCCGGCGCGGCTCGACGTGCTGGACACCACACTGCTCCGCGCCCTCAAGGCGTCGGCGTACCGCCGGCACGTCGACGCCGGCGCGCAGCCGACGCGTGGCTACGTGGCCGCTCGTCTCTCCGGCGTGTGGGCCACGGCCCCGTACCTCCACAACGGCTCGGTTCCAACGTTGTGGCATCTGATGCACCCCGAGTCCCGCCCCGCCCGCTTCTATGTCGGGGGTCACCGGCTCGACCTCGAGCGCGTGGGGATCGCGGGGACCCTCGATTCGAGTGGGACGTGGCGCTACCGGGCCGACTACGTCCCCTGGTCAGAGCCGCACCTCTACGACACAGCGCTCCCGGGGCTTGGGAACGGGGGTCACACGAAGGAATTCGAGGGGCTGTCCGAAGCGGAGAAGCGCGCGCTCCTCGAGTACTTCAAGCTGCTCTAACCTCCTCAGTAAATCGCATCTAGACGAGCAGCTCTTCCGGCGGGAGTCGGGGGCTCCGGCACGTGGAGACGGGCGCCACGCCGACGACGAAGACGTTGATGATCGCGGCCGAGGCCGGCACGGCCCACCGCTCCCGCAGCAACGCGACGGAGAACGGGTCGTCCGCGAGCACCGACATCGGGCGTGCGGCGAAGCCGGCGGCGGTGAGCTCGAGCCAGAAGCGATAGAACCGCCGGCCGGTGAGGAGACGGTCCTCGGTCTGGGGCCGGTGGAAGATCGCGAGCGCCGCGGCCGTGCGGGTGCGGCCGGCTTCGGCGACGAGCGGCCGGTGCAGGCCCACCTGCGCCAGCAACGCGAAGTACGCCGGCACAAAGAGCCACCGTCCCACCAGGCGCTCGACGCGCGACAGCTCGAGGCAATCGGCCGTGAGACCGTCGCGCGTCCACCCTCCGTCCCGAGGGGAGAAGCGCAGCCAACGGTAGAGCTCGCCCTGATAGCCGCGCAGGGCGAGGAAGCCGAAGCTCGCGCGGTCGCTCTCGGCCGCGAGTACGGCGATGGACGCGGCGTCGTACACGGGCGTCACGTCGGGCGCGGGATCCAGTACCTCGTGGAGCGCATCGAGCGCCGCCACGTCAGCCGGAAAAAACCGTCCGCGATAGGTCCGGCGCCGCGTCACCTGCGCGGCGAGCGGGTCGGGCTCGGCGCCCGACCGTAGGACGGAGCGCGCGATGCAGGAGAGGCCGGGCGGCGCCGTCACGCGCTCACTGTCGTCCGGCGGCTTCGGATCGCTCAGGTCGAATCCGTGCCGTGAGAGCGCCAGCCGCAGGCCCTCGAATGCGGCCCCCAGGCCTACGCGGTGGTCGCGCCCGGTCGGATCGGCGACAGGGAGACGCCGGCTCACCTCCTCGAACAGGACGACCGCGCTGTCTGGCGAGAAGCGCCATCGCGCCGGCTGGGTGTTATGCGCGCTGGGCGCGCGGCTCGCCTCTCGGACGAGGTCTAGCTGGAGATCGTGGGAGAGCGTGTTCACAGCACCGCGCCGAGTTCCTTGCGGAACAGGTGCAACCGGTGCAGCCGGCGGGCGCCGAGCCGCTCCATCTGCTTCAGGCTCGCCGGGTTCACGTCGGCGATCCACGTCACGCCGACGGAGCGGTACTTCGCCTGCTGCAACGCCGCGATGCCACGATAGAGCATCGCGCCGGCGAGCCCGCGGTTCTGCCAGTCCGGGTGCACGGCGCCGAAGATCATGATCGCGCGCCGGCGGCGGAGGCGGTGCCACAGGAACAGCAACGGCGTCGTCCAGCGGAGCCGGGAGCCGGTGGCACGGATGAACCGATTCAAGTCCGGAATGCACACGCCCACCGCGACCGGCCCGTCGGGGGCGTAGACGATGGGTGAGAGCCGCTCGTCCACGATCCACATCATTTCGCCGACCTGGAACAGGAACTCCGCCTCGCTCACCGGCACGAACAGCGGGTTGGCGGCGAAGCTCTGGTTCAAAAGCGTCCGCGTCTCCGCCATGTACCGCTCGAAGCCGCGGCGGCGCAGCAGCCGCCAGGTGAGCTCCGGCGCAGCGAGCAGCTCGCGCTGTTTCGGGCCGAGCAGCGTGTTCGCGTCGAAGCGCTCGAGGTCGAGCTCGAACGTGGACATCGGAAAGACGGCCTCGTACCCGTGCGTTCGGAGGCTGCGTCGAGCAGGAGTCGCGCCACGTCGGCATCATCCGCGCAGTCGAAGAACCCGAAGGAGCCCCGGTTCGCGCCGTGACACCGGTTGGCGTCGTAATGCACGTGCGCCACGATCCTCCCCGCCGGGCGGCCGTTCCGTCGCACCGTGAAGTAGGTGAAGTCACCGTGCCCGTCCCGAAACAGTGGGTTTCGTGCCGGATCGAGGATGCGCCGCAGATCGGACTTCATCGGCGAGACGTACGGAGTGCCGGCGTAGCAGTGGAGGGGAACGGCGAAGAACGCCTCGAAGTCGCGCTCCGCGAGCTCGTACGGATTCATGCGTCCCCCCCGAGCTCCCGGATCCAGCGCCGCACCGCGCGCCGTGCCACGAAGGCCCTCAGGCCGCGGCGCGGGCGCTCCACCGTCCCGTCCCACGGGTTGAAGAAGTAGCCGCGTTCGTCGGTGGGCGTGCCCCGTTCCAGCACGAGCTTGACCGTTTCGAAGCACATGAGGTTGCCAGTGGTGATCACCATCGGCGCGAAGGACGGGCGCTTGCGACGGCCGAGCAGGAAATCGCGCGCCAGCGCCAGATCGATGTGACGAGCCGACGACGAGTGGACCAGCACGTACTCGAGCTCCCGTCGCAAGCAGTGGGCGGCGTCCTCCGGTGTCATCGCCTCGATCGCCTTGCCGACCGTCGGGTAGCCGAGGCGCTCCTCCGGACGCGGCGCCGCGGGGCGGACGACCGTCACGGAGGGCAGGGGCGACGTATATGCGTCGATCACGGTCGCGCCCCGCTCCCGCGCCTTCCGGTACAGGAGGACACCGGCCGGAATGTCGTCCATCGCGTTGATCACGATCGGGTAGCGCTCGAGCAAACCGTAGGCGGCACCGGTCCACTCGGCACCGTACGTCACGAGCTCGAGCTCGGGGTTGATGGCGCGCGCGGCGGCGTGCACGGCGTCGACCTTGCGCCGGCCCAGGGTGTCGAGCGACGCGAACACCTGGCGGTTCAAGTTCGACAGCTCGAAACAATCGGGGTCGGCGACGGCGACGTGCCCTACGCCGGCCCGGATCAGCGATTGGAGCGCGGCGCCGCCCATCCCGCCCGCGCCGCACACGAACACGCGTACGGCCTGGAGGCGGCGCTGCTCGGCCTCGGAGACGAAGCCGAGATTGCGCGCGGTGAATTCGTCGTAGCTAAACGGGGGGGGGGCCGTCATGCCCGAGCTGCACCGGCGGCGCCTTGGGCCGGAACACCGCCGCGACCCACGGGTGATGCCGCACGCGCCGCAGGAAGCAGCGAAACACCACGAAGGCGGTGTACCGCCCCACCTGGAGGAAATCGTCGCCGCGCTCGTAGTCGAGCGTCCCGAGGCACAGGCGCCCGTAACTTGAGCGCCGGTGCCGGGCCGCCTCCGTGAA
>QHUC01000106.1:5913-20386 GCA_003221045.1 Gemmatimonadota bacterium
CACCTGCGAGACGTTGGTCACCCAGAGGGGCTTGAGGCCCCCGCGGAGAAACAGGAGCAGCATCGTGACGCCGTACACCGACCGGCTCAGGTTGCGACCGCGGGCCTCGGGGTGGACGAGCGCGAGCCCCAGGTGGAGGATGTCGCGCTTGGTTCCCCGCAGCTCGACCGGCAGCCACGCCATGGCGCTGAACGCCACCGGCCGCGGGGGCTTTCCCTCGTAGACGATCGTCAGGACCGCCTGGGCGAGCCGCTCCCGCTCCCCTGTGAGGGCACCGTAGGCGAGCGTGCCGTGGCGCACGGCCGCCCCGGCGACGACCCGGAGGTCCTCCACTATGCGTGCGAGCTCGGCGGAATCCATCCAGGCGCCGGGTCGCTCGAGCACGCGGCATGTGCGCCCTCGGCCGATGGGGAACTCGAGGTCCATGGAGCGGCGGCTGAGCGTCCTCAGGCGGAGCATGGCTTGGAACCTTATACCGCACGGTCAAGGTGGGATCAAGTCAAATAAGGGAGCGGGGAGCGGGGAGCGGGGAGCGGGTAGTTGACTCGGCCGCCATGCCGAGCGTACACTCGGCGAGATCGGCGCCCTCTCGCAACGTTTTGCCTACGCCGGACCGCCGATGGAACCGCACGTTGGACGCGTCAACCTGGGAGGGCGCGTGCCCGTCACAGCGAAGTTGTCGCGTCGGTTCTATGAGGTGTTCGGCGAGGAGATCGCAAAGGAGCTCGTGGACTGGTTCAATGCGGTGGACTCGACCTACCGCACCGACCTGCGTGAGCTGAACGAGATCAACTTCGCGCGGTTCGACGCCAAGCTGGAGCAGCGGCTCGCGGAGCTGCGAGCGGAGCTGCGAGTGGAGATTCAGAAGATCCGCTCAGACCTGATGAAGTGGATGTTCGCCTTCTGGGCTCCGACGGCACTCGGGGTAGTCGCACTGCTGCTGCGTCGGTAAGTGCTCGACGGCCCGCTTTGACGCGACGAAACCGCGTGGCGAGCCGTTACGACCCACTCCCCTCTCCCTTCTTGGTTTTTCCTCCATTGTCAAGCAGATACCGGCGCAGTCAAGGTTCGATCAAGCCGCCTCGGGAGACCTAGCCCTCACAGCGTGGCTCGAAACCGCTTCCACTGCGACTCCTGCTCGCGCAAGAAGGCGACGAAGCCCGGATCCTTGCGGATCCCGTCCAGGAAGGGGTCGCCTGCGAACAGGGGGTAGCAGGGCATACCGCCGTCGGCCACGCGGCGCAGCCATTGGACCGCGGAATCGGGTCGGTGGAGCAGGGCGTACGCCAGCGCGATGTGGTAGCCAGCGTGATGGAAGTGGATGTATCGCTTTCCTTTTTGGATGGCGGCCTGGATGTCCTCCTCCGCTCGGCGCCGATCGCCAGCCATGGCATATCGAATGGCGCGCGCGCTCGTCACCACGCCTCCCCGATCCTCGGGGTGAGCCTTGAGATATCCCTGGACGACCGCGAAGGCTTCCTCGTTCCTGCCGAGGTGCAGTAGCACCAAGGCCATCTGATACGTCCACAATGGCAGGTTCGCAGCGGGTTCCACCTCTTTCAAGATCCGCAGGGCCTCTTCGTAGTGGCCTTGAGACCCGCGCGCTTCCGCGAGCCGTCGCAGGGAGTTGTCGTCACGTGGTGAGATGGCGAGCGTCTTCTGGAACTCCTCGATCGCCTTGTCCAGGAGCCCGATGTGCAGATAGACCCCCCCCAAGTGCTGGTGCGCCCGGTCCAGGTTCGGGTTCAATGCGATGGCGCGCTGGTCTTCACGAATTGCCCGCTCGTGGGCGAACAGCCCGGCAGTCCACAGTAAACGGGCTTGGGCGAAGTGGGCCTCTGCAAGATCGGGGTTGAGGCGGAGGGCCCGTTCTGCCGCGAGCCGGGCTCGCTCCAGGGCGGCACGGTCATCGGGCGCAAACTGGTCTACACGGAGCGCATACGCGCGCGCCAGCTCGGCCTCGGCAATCGCGGAGCTCGGGTCGAGCGCGACCGCTTGCTCGAGCAGCGTGATAGCGACCGAATCCTCCTCCCGGTTTTGCGTCAGCAGGTGGACCTTGGCGCTGAGGTAGAGATCGTAGGCCTCACGGTTACCGCGCTCCTGGACATTTCCCAACAACACATCCCGTGAGCCGGCGACGTTCAGCGCCACGAGCAGCGCCAAGCTCGCGAGCGCCGTAATCCCCGCGCGCCGCGCCGGCCTGCCCCACCGGCTCGGAACCGGGGGCGCTGGACCGGGCTCGGCCAGCGCCTGGGCGAACTCGGTCGCTCCCGGATAGCGGTCCGCCGGCACCTTGGCCAGCGCCTTTAGCACGGCACGCTCCACGCCTGGGGGGACCGTCTCCCGCACCGTGCGGATGGGCGCAACTGGATCCACGGCGTGCCGCGCGAGGATCGCCTGCGCGGTGGGGCCGGTGAACGGCGGCGCCCCGGCCAGCATCTCGTACGCCACGCAGCCGAGCGCATACAGATCGCTTCGCCCGTCCACCTCCCCATCCTCTGTGCCCTGTTCGGGACTCATGTAGGCAGGTGTGCCGAGCGCGATGCCGGTCTCGGTGAGCCGGTCGCTGCCCGCGGCCGTGATCGCCCGGGCGATCCCGAAATCCGCGACGACGGCGTGGCTGTCTTCCAGCAAAATGTTCTCCGGCTTGATGTCGCGGTGCACCACACCCAGGCTGTGGGCGTAGCCGAGCGCCTGCGCCACGTCGCCCATGATGCGGACCGCTTCGGGGATCGGGACTTGTGGCTCACGGTCGAGGCGGGCGCGCAGCGACTCCCCGGCCACGTATGGCATCACGAAATAGAGCAGGCCATCCGTCTCGCCCGAGTCGTGCAGCGCGACGATGTGAGGGTGCTGAAGCCGGGCGGCGAGCTGGATCTCGCGGAGGAAGCGGTTGGCACCCACCGCAGCCGCCAGCTCGGGGTGGAGCACCTTGATGGCGACCGGGCGGTCGTGTTTCACGTCGTGGCCGAGGAAGACCGCTGCCGTCCGGCCGTGCGCGAGCTCGCGCTCGACGCGGTAGCGGTCGGCGAGCCCGGCGCGGAGGCGCGCGAGCACGTCCATCGAGAGACGCGGAGCCGGGCCGGCCGCACGCTCCCGCGCCCGCACCGCGGCGATCAAGTCTTGGGTTTCGGCGGCGGGCTGAGCGTCGTACTCCTCCCGGAGCCGAACGGCGAACTCCTCGTACGCCTCGAGCGCGCCCGCTCGGTCGCCGTGACGGTCGAGGAGCGTGATCAGGCGCCGGACTAGAACCTCCTCGTTCGGCGTGAGCTCGACTCCCCGCCGGGCCCAGTGAACGGCGGTTGTGAGGTTGCCGCACTCCTCGGAGCGCCCTACCAGGGTCACCGCCGCGCGTGACGCCGCCTCCCGCAACCGCGCGC
The DNA here is from genome assembly GCA_003221045.1 of Gemmatimonadota bacterium. Classification (GTDB taxonomy): domain Bacteria; phylum Gemmatimonadota; class Gemmatimonadetes; order Gemmatimonadales; family GWC2-71-9; genus AG41. The sequence goes on from QHUC01000106.1 coordinate 9,294, forward strand.
GCTCGGTCTCGAGCCACCGCTCGAACTCGGGGGCATCCGAGATGAAGAACCCCTCCAACAGACTGCCGCGGTAGAGATCGAGCGCTTCGCGCAGGGCGTCGCCCGCGATGGCCTGCTGAAATGCGGCGACGTCGCACCAGATGTGCGCGAAGTCGAGCCCGACCTCTTCGTCGCCCCGGCTTGCCACCGTCTCCGCCCCGAGGTTGGCGCGGAGGACGTGCAGTGCCTGGCGCAGTGCTGCGCGCGCGTGTTCCTGATCGAGCTCCGGCCAGAACAGCGGGAGCAGGCTGTCGCGGCGGTGGAAGCCGCGGGGAGTCGCCGCGGCGAGGAAGGCGAGGAGAGCGAGGCGCCGGGGCTGGCCGAGGAGATTCCGCACCTCGCGCCCTTCGACGCCGGTGAGACTCACCCTGCCGATCAAGCGGAGCTCGATCATGCGAGGCCTCGACGATGCGCGGCGCGGTTCAGAGGCTCACGAGCAGTGTGGGGTCGCCGTTACGGCCGGCGTGACGGTCGCATCACAAGGGCGTGACGCGGCTCCCCTAAACTGGCTCCGCAAGCGAAACCTAGCCCCGCTGTATGGGCGCGGCAATCACGGCTCGAAGGAGTGGCGCGATGAAACCGATCAATGGAAAGCTCGCCGGTGGCGGAGTGTTGCTGCTCCTGGTGCTGGCATGCAATCCAGACAAGCCGGTCCGGCCCAACTCTCCCATGTTGGACGCGGCTGAAACGCCGGCGGCACCGCTCGTCCTACACGTCGTTGCGCCCCAGGCGACCGACCCTGCCATCGACCAGGCGCTGGACAATCACTATGTCTGGCTCGACACAACGGCAAAGTCGAACCACAAGCTCTTCGTGTTCCTGCCCGGCACTGGCCAGAACCCCTCGATCTTTCAGCTCGTGCAGCAAGAGGCGGCCCGGCTCGGCTACCACGTCATCGGTTTCATGTACCCGACCGGCGGAGGGCTGGCGAAAGCGTGCCCGATTACCCCTGATCCCAGCACCTGCTATGAGAACGCCCGCCTTGAGATCATCGACGGGATCGACCGGGTCGCCTTCCTGAACGTCAACGTGGCGAACAGCATCGACAACCGACTCACCAAGCTGCTCCAGTACCTCACGCGGCAATATCCCGACGAAGGGTGGGACAGGTTCCTCCTGCAGGACCAACCGAAGTGGTCGCAGATCGCGGTCAGTGGCCACTCCCAGGGAGGTGGGAATGCGGCGATGATCGCCAAGACCCGGCTGGTGGCCCGCGTCGTGCTGTTCTCCTCGGTGACCGACAGCATTCACGCCGAAGCCCCGTCGTGGGTCGCGACGCACGTGACGCCGGTGGGGCGCTATTACGCCATCGCGCACGACCGCGACGGGTTCTATCGCCCGATCCGCGCGGGATGGGACTCCCTGGGCCTTGCCCTGTTCGGCGCTCCGGCGATGCCCGAGACCCTCAGCCCTCCGTACGATGGGACGCACACGCTGGTCACCGACCTCACGCCCCAGGGCGGGTTCGTCGGCACCAACGCGCACGGCGCTCCGTCCAACGACTTGAACACGCCGCTCGGCCCGGATGGCACGCCGCTCCTGCGCGATGCCTGGCGCTATCTGTTGACGGCGCGGGGCGCCGGCCACGAAGACGTCGAAGCCAACGAGACTTCTTCTGGAGGTGGACGATGAACGCGAGACGTGGAACGTTTATGCTGGTGGCGGCGCTCGCCCCCTTCGCCCTGGCCTGCAATCTCGATAAGGGGCCGCTTGCTCCACGTGCCCCGATCAGTGCCAATCAGGTCGCGGCCGCCGGTTCTAATTTCGTGTGCGACGTTGGCGGCGCGACCTGGGAAGGAGACCCGGATGCTGCGGTCCTGCACGATCTCGCGCCGAGCGGTGTCATGCGGGTCGCGCTCAACTACAACAACCGGAACAACGCGGCGCGGGACCCGATCACCGGCGCGCTCACGGGACCGGGAATCGACATGAGCTGCAAACTGGCACAGGGAACGCACGCGCCGTTCGTGGCGATTGCCTATCTGGGAGTGCCGCCGTTGCTCGCGGGCCTCGCCAACGGCGACTGGGACGCGGCTTTCGCCTTCGATCAGACGCTTGAGCCGCCTGGCATCACCGCGGCCATTCCGCACATCGGCGTGGACAACACGTATCTCGTCCGTGGCGACGCCCCCTTTCAGAAGGTCGCGGACGTCGATGCGCCCGGCGTGCGGATCTCGGTCGCGGAGGGCAGCTCCCCCGACATCTATCTCAGTCGCACCTTGAGGTATGCGACGCTCGTGCGCACGCAGGCAACTCCTCAGGCGCTGAACCTGTTGGGCACGGGGCAAGTGGACGCCTTCGCCGGGGGCCGGGGGCCGCAGGTCATCGCCTTCATTGCTTGCTGTGGTGGGCGGCTGCTGCCCGACAACTTCCTGATCGCGAACCTGGCTATCGTGGTACCGGACACGGCGGAAAGCCACGGCGGTCAAGGGCTCGAATACATCGACGAGTTCGTTGATTGGGCGAAGACATCGGGCCTGGTCCAGGTGGCGATCGACCGCGCCAGACAAGGCGGCAGCCACGTCACGCCCCCGCCGCCGCCCGCGCAGCGGATCGGATTTCTCCAGCGTCACGTGTCACGTTTGGTGACGAACGGCGTGTTGAACGACGGCCAAGGCAACGCGCTGGCAGTCAAGCTCGAGGGCGCGTTGCGACAGCTCGCTGAGGGGGAGACGGAGCCGGCGATGCAAAAGCTCGGCGCGTTCATCAATCAGGTGGAGGCGTTTCGAGATGCTCGCATCTTGTCGGAAGCGCAGAGCGGCTCGCTGTTGCTAATCGCGCAGGATGTGATGACCCACGCAATTGCCTGATCCTCGGGCGACAACACGCACGCGGCTTCGCAGCCCGGAGTGGCAGAGGATGCCGGAACGGAGAAGCGCACGGTCGCGCTGTCTGCCAAACTCCCACTCACTCTGATCGGAGTGCTCAATGTGAACGTGCCTCTCCCGCGCGTGAGCGCCACGCCGGGATCGAGGAAGATCACGTGCCCGGGCCGCCTGAACCCTTCGTCACCGCCGCCGATCAGATCGTGATATGGGATGCCATCGATGCGCCCGCCGAGGCTCACCGACACGCCCTGTTCTGGCACGAGCGCGTAGATCAGTCCGGCGCGACCTGAATAGACATCGGGCACAGACCAGTGGACAGACGTATTTGGGGGCGGTCTCGTGACGTTGCTCAACGCGCGCGGGCTGACGAGATAGGCCCCCGAGAGGTACGCAAAGCCCCGGGCGAACAGCCTTCGGAAGGCCTGCATCTGCACGATGATGCCCCAGCCGCCGTCGCCAGGTTGGATGGACTGGTCCACGGGGTACTGTATCGAGCTTCCATTGGCTCGGAAGAAGTCGCCGGCGAACTTGTTGCTGCCCGTGGGCGCCTTCACTCCCATGCCGAAGGCGACATTGCCTTTGGTATGCGTCTGAGGGTTCAACAACCAGGCGCTGGCGACCAGACTGATGTCGCCGAGCCCAAAGGCGTGGGCGTCATGGCGAACGGTATCCAACCGAACGGCGGACTGCGTTCCGTCCAGGATGGGTACTGTCACGCTGAAGCTCAATCGATCGGTCGCGGCGTACGTGACGGTGACGTCCGCCGAATGGATGTGGTAGATGATCGGTTGGCCGAAGGGGGCGAAGGTGCCATTGACCTGATCGGCTACGAAAAACTGATTGCCGTGGAGATAGCGGTAACCGACAGCGAGCCGCCATTCGTGAGCCCCGAGATCCGTCAGCTTGGATTCCCCTTGTCCCCCCAAACTAGGGGTTGTGAATCGAATCGGGGGTCAGCCCTGGGCGAAGGACTGCCTGGGAAGGAAAAGCAGCCCGGCGCCGACTGTCAGGACGACGACGAGGTGGTGAGCCCGCTTGCATGGAAGCCGCATGAATTCCTCGCTGGTGCCTGGGGGGCTATCGCGCCGACAGTATCTCGGCGAGCCCGCGCTGCATGGTCTCACTCGTGATCGGACCGGGATTGACCAGACGCACGATGCCTTCCGCGTCGATGAACACCGACGTCGGCACGCCGCGTAGCGCGTAACTCTTGCGCACCTTGCCCTTCTGGTCGAGCAGCACCGGAAACGGCATGTGGAGCTCGTCCACGAATCGCCGCGCGTCGCTCAGGTGCTCCTGATCCGTCAGGTTGATCGCCAGCACCTGCAGGTGTTGATTCTTGTGAGCGCCGTACGCGGCGATGATGTCGGACATCTCCCCGCGGCATGGTTTGCACCAGGAGGCCCAGAAGTTCAAAAACACGGGACGACCCCTGTAATCGGATAGGCTCGCCGTGCCGCCGGCGAGTGTTTTCAAGGTGAAGTCGGGCGCGGGCGAGCTGAGGGTTTGGGCTGACAGCCACCCTGCGGCGGTGAGAAGCGTCGCGAACGCGATCGAGAAGAGCTGCGAGCCGAGCCGCACCTTGGTCCCCCAAAGCAAGACGCCGAGTTCCCGGATCGGGAGCTCGGCGTCTACCGGGTTGCCTCGAACTACGCTACCGGAACATGGTGCTTACGCGCTGGCGCGTCAAGAACGCGTTGCTCACAGCGTCGCTCGGTACCGCTCCCATTGGGCCTTGAGCTCCCGCATGAAGGCGACGAAACTCGGATCGTCTCGGATGTTGGCCAGATTTGGGTCGCTTGCAAAGTAGGGATAGCAAGGCCACCCCTCTTCGGCTGTCCGGCGCAGCCACTGGAGGGCGGGCACCGGCTGCCGGAGGATCGCGTAGACTGACGCGATGTTGTAGGCCGTGTGGTGGAAGTGGACGAAGCCCTTGCCGGACGCCTCCGCCTGCCGGACGTCCTCCAGCGCGCCGCGCTGGTCACCCGCCTTCGCGCGCAGAACGGCCCGCGTGCTCCGGACCACCCCGCCCGGGTCTGTGGCGTGCGCGCGCAAGTATTGCTCCATGAAGGCCGCCGCCTCGGCGTCTCTCTTCAGGTACAGGAGCGCCCAGGCAACCTGATAACTCCACAGCGCCGGGTTGGCTTCCGGTCCCGCTTGGCGGATGAGTGTGAGGCCGTCTGCGTACCGACCCCGATAAATCTGCGCAATGCCGATCCGCCGCTGCGCGTTGACATCGAAGGGATTGAGGGTCAGGGCGTTCCGGAACTCGGCGACGGCCTCGTCCAGAAGGCCGATGTGCAGGTAGACGATCCCGAGGTGATGATGCGCCTCGCCGAGGTTCGGGTCCAGCACAAGCGCCCGTCGGTCTTCCTGAATCGCTTCCTGATGCCGGAAACCGGGGGCTACATCCCACAGGAGAAACGCCCTCGCCCAATGGGCTTCGGCAAGGTCGGGGTTCAGTTGCAGGGCCTTCTCCACCTCGACATACGCCTTCTCGACCGCTGCTGTGTCGCCGCGAGCGAGCTGACTGACCCAGAGCCCGTAGGCTCGCGCCAGTTGCGCATGCGCGGCCGCGAAGCGCGGATCGAGTGCCACAGCCCGTTCCAGCAACTCGATCGCCATCGAGTCGTCGACCCGAGTCTCGTGCCTGATCCGAATCTTGCCGCGGAGGAACAGCTCGTACGCTGCGGGGTTGTCGGTCGGGGCGCTCCGGAGCGCACGCGCCTCAGCCTCGGTCAACGGCAGCTTCAACGCCGCCGTGACACTCCGCGCCATGCTATCCTCGATCGCGAACCGGTTCTGCACGAGCTCTTCGATCCGCCCCGCCCACAACTGGTACCCCGACGTTGCGTCGATCAGGCGGAGGTCGACCCTCACGGTGTCCCCCGAACGCTGCACGCCCCCTTCGACCACCGCGTCCACGCGCAGGTCGCGGGCGACGTCCTGCAAGGGCCGCGCGGTTCCTTTCAACCCCATCACGGCGCCGCCTGAGGTCACCCGGAGGGCGGTAATCCGGCCGAGATCGGTGATGAGCGCCTCCGTCATCCCGTCGGCGAACCAGCCCTGTAACGAGTCGCCGGAGAGATTCTCGAGCGGTAGCACCGCGAGCGACTGAATCCCGCCCGCCCTGGAGCTCGGCCACAGCCGCCTGGGCGAGTCCCCGCCCGAGAACACGAGCCCGACTACGGCTGCGAAGATCACCGCGGGCCACACGATCCGACGCCCGCGGGTCAGCGCGGCGGCCGGGGCGCCGCGGATGGACGCTCCCCGCGCGCGGGTCGCCAACTCGACGGGTGCCGCCGTCTCCCGGGCGCGGACGGCGGCGAGCAGTGCTTTGCTCTCCGCGGCGGGCTCGGTCTCGAAATCCTTGCCGAGCCGTTTGGCGAACTCCTCGTAAGCGGCGACCGCGCCCGCGCGATCGCCGAGGCGATCGAGCAGCGTGACCAGCCGGCGCAGCGGTCCTTCCTCATGCGGTGCGAGCTGGGCCGCACGTCGCGCCCACCCGAGCGCGGCGTGAAGGTCGCCCGCGCTCTCGGATTGCGCGACCAGGGCCTGTGCGCTGCGCGACGCCGCCTGTTGCAGTCGGGCGCGCTCGCCCTCCAGCCAGCGCTCGAATTCCCCCGCGTTCGGAATGAAAAACCCTTCGAGCAGATGACCCTGGTAGCGGTCAAGCGCCTCGCCGAACCGTTCCGAGGAGACGGCGTGGTCGAAGGCGACGACGTCGCACGACAGGCGATCGAAGTCGAGCCCGATCTCTTCATCGCCGCGAGTCAGGACGACATCGGCGCCGAGGGAGCCTCGCACCACGTGCAGCGCCTGGCGCAGGGCTGCCCGCGCGTGCTCCTGGTCGAGCTCGGGCCAAAACAGCGCGAGCAGCGTGTCACGACGGTGGAAGCCCCGGGGCGTGGCCGCGGCGAGGTAGGCGAGCAGCGCAACGCGCCGAGAACGCGTGAGCAGGCTCTTGACCTCGCGTCCTTCGGCGTCGGTGAGGTGCAGAGTCCCGAGCAGCCGGAACTCGATCATACGAGGCCCCTTCGGCGCTGAAAGAGCCGCTTGCGTCACCGCGAGCGGTGACGGACCGGTCACGTCCTGGTGACGCGGCCGGCCCAAACTGGCTCCGTCAACCTGGAAGGTACGGGTCGAGGGAAGTCTGGGCAATTAACTCAGGAGGTGTCCGGTGAAACCGCTCGAGAAAACCACCCTGCTATGCACGCTCGCGGCTCTCGCTTGCGCCTGCAATCCGGACAACGGTCCAGTAGGTCCCGGCGCCGCGATCCGCGTGGCCGCGGACGCGTCCAAAGCAGACCAACCGGCGTATGGCCCGTGGGGCGCCCCCGTCAACCTGGGCCCGGTCGTCAATTCGGCGTACAACGATCAGCATCCGTCGATCTCCAAGGATGGTCTCAGCCTGTACTTCGTCTCCAATCGTCCCGGCGGGTTCGGCGGAAACGATATCTGGGTGAGTCAGCGCGCTACAGTCGACGATGCGTGGGGCACGCCGCAGAATCTGGGACCCTCGATCAACACGAGCAGCAATGACTTCGCGCCCGACCTGAGCATCGATGGGCATCACTTGTACATGAACAGCGATCGACCCGGAGGGTGCGGCGGCAGTGATCTGTACGTGGCGCGCCGTCACGATAAGGATGACGACTTCGGCTGGGGGCAGCCGGAGAACCTGGGCTGCGCCGTGAACACGATCTATGACGAAGCTGGCCCGTTGTTCTTCGAGGACGAAACTCGCGACACCCGCACGGCGATTCGGCGCGACGGCTTGGAGATGTTCATTTCCTCGGACGCCACCGGGCGTCCGGGCGGGGTCGGCGGCCAGGACTTGTGGGTCTCCAGGCGGGCGACGACTTCCGACCCGTGGTCCACACCGGTGAACCTGGGGCCCACGGTCAACAGCAGCTACTTCGACGGTGCGCCCGCGCTCTCCTTCGATGGGACGACGCTGTACTTCTTCTCGGCTCGGCCCGGCGGGTTCGGAGCGAACGATCTGTACGTGACGACACGCGCCCGCCTTGGCGGGCCGGAGGTGGTTGCGGAGGGCGACGCGGAGAGGCACGAGCGAGCAGAGATTCACGGACAGAGAGGAGCCCACCGGAAAGGAATGCGATAAGATAAGAAAGGAGAGAGGGGAGAGGTACGACATTGGCAACAAGGGAGAGGGGAGAGGCGAGAGGTACGCTCCGTTCATGGAGAGTACCGCTCCGCTCCCCGCTGCTGTGGGCCGGCGGCCTCTGGTTCGGCGCCTGCGGCGGGGAACAGGGGTCGCCTACCGGTACAGAGCCGGCGATCACGCTGGTGGTCGCCCCGACGACGGCCGTGGTGCAAGCGAGCGTCGCGATCCAGCTCACGGGGACCGTCAGCAATGATCTCAGCAACCGGGGGGTCACCTGGGTGGTGTTCTGCGCACCCGCCCCGTGCGGTACCATTTCGCCGACCACGACGGCGAGTGGGGCCCCGGCCACCTACACGGCGCCGGGCACGCTCCCCCCGAACGGCGCGACAATCACCATCACGGCCACCGCGATCGCGAACGCATCTGCGTCAGCATCCGCCACGCTCATTCCGGTCGGCCAGCTCCCCGGGTACGACGTCGGAGTGGACTACCACGCCGACGGTCTGAATAACCTGAGCAGCGCGTTCATCACCATCTACGAGCAGCCAGCGGTGCGCCAGACCGTCCGTGCCCAGCTCCAGGGGATGGCCGACCGCGGCGCGACCTTCATTAACACGATGATTTGGTTTGTCACCCCACCGGGCGAGACCAACTTTGGTGAAACCTGGAGGGCCACATTCCCCATGACCGACCAAGAGGCCGCGAACCTGCGGGCGTACACCGAGGATATAGCGACCATTCAGGGGGCCAGTGGGAATCGGTTGCGGCTGGATATCACGCTCGCGTGGCTGGGCGCCGCTGACTACACGATGGGTTCCCCGGCCACGGGCCTCGGGTCGAGGAATCTGAGCGCGTCCGAGTTCAGCGCTCGAGTTGCGACCACATCGGACAAAGTCCTGGCGGCCGTCAGCGACGTGACTCGACCCGACAATGTCCCGTTGATAGGCACGATTTTCTTCGAGGCCGAAGTGATGATCGGAGCAAAGGCAAATGAGGATTGGTTCCTCTCGACCAACTATCCGGGGTTCGTTTCCGCGGCATCTCAGCACGGGATTCAGCCCGCGGTGTATTTCCTCGCCGAGGGCAGTCAGGCCATCGTGCTGGATAACGGGTACACGGATCCCGTGGATCCGATTCTCGATGCCCACCGTTCGGTCGCCTGGATGTATCGCAGTCTGAAGTTCATGGTCGCGCAAGGGCTGCCTCTGCCCTCACGCATCGACTTTTCCTGCTATCTGATTTCGACAGGCGCAACATACGATCAGCTCCTCCAGCGTATCCTGGACGACGCGGATGCCACACTTCCTTCGCTCGGTGCGCCGCGCCTCTATGGCGCCGCGGAGACGTACTACCTGCTTGATGGCGCCCAGCGCGCCGTGTATGGTCGAGCGTTCGAAGGGCAAGCCGCCCAGAACACACGCCTGCAGCGGGTGAGTTTCTGGACCACTCCCGACGGCGGGGGCCCTGGGCAGAATGTTGCCTATCCGTTCACCATCGAGGTGTTCTTGCCGCCTCCTCAGTGAAGGGAGAAGGGAGAGGTACCTGACGGCTCGCTGCATCGGACGGTCCTGCTCCCCGCTCCCCGTTTCGCTAGCGCCAGACCCGCGTGAACAATTGGGGCAGGTCGATTGTGAGCGGCGGCGTACGGGCGTCGGGATGCCAGACGAGCTCATCCCTCACAACGTCGGATGCCTCGTCGCCGGGACGCCAGCGCTCGACGTGACGCGCTTCAAGGTCCACCACCCAGTACTCGGGGACGCCCTCCTCCAGGTACAACCGACGTTTCTGGAGCCGGTCGGTCCGCTTGCTCGAGTACGATACGATCTCGATCACCAGAGCCGGGGGGCCGTACAGGCGTTCCGCGGTGAGCCGGCGGTGTTGCGACTCGAGCAGCACGATCACGTCGGGCTGGACGGCGCTGTCCTCGGTGAACTCCACCTCGAAGGGCGCGGGCAGGGCCTCGCCGATGGAGTGGGTCTCGAGATAACCCTGCAGCCGGCCCGCCAGCTCGAGCACCGCGCGCTGGTGCGCGGTCCCGGGCGCCGGCGTCACGAACAGGTCGCCGCGAATGACCTCGTAGCGGACGCGGTCGTCCGGGAAGCGACGGATCTCCTCGGCGGTGTAGCGCGGCACAATCGCTGACATGGGCATAAGATGGCGGCTCTCCGGGGCCCCGAGCAACTCGGCATGGTGCGAGTATCGCGCGCGGGGCTGGTGGGACGTCATCGTTTCAGTGCGCCCGGGGACGGAATCGTGCGGCTGAGCGCGAGTGAACTCGCGGCTCGGCGACTGCCCGTGAACGGGCGGGGATGCCGCTTTAGCGGCAGGGCCGAGTCGCGGCTTTAGGCAATGTGCAATGCGCCGCCGCCAGGCGTGCGGTCCTGGTCGGCGGACGCAAGGGAGGCGATGGTCCGACGGCCCGACCACACGCCTCGCAATAAATGTTTGCCTCCGAGCGGCGTTCAGACAAGATGCGGACATCGTGTCGTGTTACGACGACTCAATGGATTCTTAATGGCGAGGGCTGCGTTTCTTGGCGGCGCCCTGCCCGGGGTCGCTGCCGCGTTAAGGAGCGTTCGCGATTGGAACGTGTGCGCGGTCTTGCCGTGGCCGCGCCGCGGCGTAGCGTCACTCGGGAAGTGAACGTCGTCGCCGGCCACGAACGGAGGTACCTCTCCATGAACCGCGCAGCGTTGATCTTTCTTCCCGCGCTGCTCGTCACCGTCTCCTGCGAAGATGCACGCCAACCGGCGCAATCGATGCCGCCCGCGCTGTCGCGGACCCCATCCACGGGCTTGAGCTTCACGAATACGCCGCTCTTGCGACCCGACGGCAATAGCGAGCCGGAGATCACGATCGCCGCGAACGGCGCGATGGGGATGGTCGGTCTCAGTTTGGGGCTTGCCGCCGACCGGCAATTCGGCACGAGCCTGTGGACCGGCCCGTTCGGCGCCACGCCCACGTTCCAGGGCATCATCGACGCCGCGCTGCAGCAACCCGGGAGAATCGAATTCGGGGGAGAGGACGCCGACGTCGACTTCGGGTCGACCGGTGCGCTCCACCTCACCACGTTGCTCTTCCTCGGTAACCCGACGCTC
>QHUC01000107.1 GCA_003221045.1 Gemmatimonadota bacterium
CAAGCCGCTTTGCCGCTGCTCCAACGCCTGGTCACGCCGCTCGCTTTCCCGCCGCCGGCGCGTGAGATCCTCCTCAAACGCCTCGCGCGCTTGGATAAGTTCTTCCTTGGCCGCCAACACCACGCGCTGACGTGCATCCGCGAGCAGCCGCTCGCTTTCCGCCGCCGCCGCCCGGGCCGCCGCTTCCGCGACCCGTCGCTCCACCCGCCGTCCCGCTCCATAGAACGCCAGCCCCGCGGCCACGCCACCAGCCGCGAGGGCCGAGAGAATTGCCAGCCAGTTCGCCATAGGATCTATCTCCAGCACCACTCCGCGGGAGGCGGAGCGAGTATTCTTGCCTACATCTGGCCGACCACGGCCTTTCGCTTGCCAGGCGGCAGGAGCTTGGTGAGATCGTCGGCCAGCGCCGCGAGCCGCGCCGCGACCTCCCGTTCGCCCTTCTTGGCCTGGAACAGCTCGTTCGTGATGTCCAGCGCTGCGAGAATGGCGGCCTTGTGCGTCTCTACGATGGGTCCTTGGGAGAGCACTTTCTTCAACGCCTGGTCGACGTACGCCGCGACCTCGCGCGTGTATTCGGGCGGCAGGTCGGATCGGACGGTGTATTCCTCGCCGCCGATCATGACCTTGACGGCGTGCTTCTTGGTGCTCACCGGGCCTCCCCTGCTCCCCCCACCGCTCCCGGTGCACTGCCCGCACCGCCGACCGAAGCGCCGGTCCCGCCCCCGCCCCCGCCCCCGCCCCCGCTCCCCCCGCGCCCGACGCCACTCCCGGACGTTTCACGCGCCTGCTCTTCCAGAAACGTGAGTCGCGAGAGTAAATCCTGCACGCGCGTGCGCGCGGCCTCGACCCGCTGCTTGAGCGTCTTGTTCTCCTGCTCCAAATCCGCGACGCGCCCTCGCGTCTCGGGGTCCAGCTTCGACGTGGGTCCCCGTCCGCCGCTCTCTTTTAGCTCGGCTTCCGCCTTGACGGCACGGGCCCGCCACAAGGCCAGCTCGTCCGCCACGTGGCGGAGGATCGTCTCGAGCTGGTCGAGAACCGGCGCATCAGACCTCTCTCCGTCGTACCCCAAGCTCATCCTCCAACGCCGCAAGACCCCGCTTCTCGAGCGCGACCACGTCCGCCTCGCGTAAGGTCCGAACCGGATCGCGGTACGTGCAGTGCCAGGCCACACTGCGATGGCCCGGCGGGATCTCCGGGCCTCGATACTCGTCGAACACCTGGACCCGCTCGAGCAGCGGTCCCACGGCTCGCCGCAATACATCGCTCACTTGCCCGGCCGTCACCCCAGGCGGTAGCACCAGGGCGAGGTCACGCTCAACCGGAGGCCGAACCGACAGTGCGCGGTAGGCAACCGGCGAGCGCTCTATCATGGAGAGCCGCACCTCGAACCCGAAGAGCGGCGCCGCCCACGGAGGCGCATCCGCCTCGAGGGGGCCCGCCCACCCCACCACTTCCCCATCCTGTTGCACCGCCGCCCAACCGCCCCCACCCTCGGTTACCGGCTGCACGAGGCTACCGGGCGCGGCGACCGCTGCTGCTAACTCAAAGTGGTACTTCAGGTCCCATATGTCCATATCAGGTACTTTCGCACCCTCAGACCAGTGGGGCGGTCGCCGGGCGCCCGTGAGTACTCCCGCAACGGAAGTCCATTCTTCTGGGAGGGACCCGCTCCCCGCTCCCCGCTCCCCCCCGGGCACGCGAAACACCGTTCCGACCTCGAAGAGGCGTATATCCCGATTCCGATTCGACCAGTTGAATTCGACCCGCCGGATCAGCCCGGGCAGGAGCCGGCGACGGAGATGCGCTTCTTCGGCGGACAGAGGGTTACGAATGGCGACGGTCTCGGGCCCATCCGGTGGGCCGAGCGAAAGGGTGCGCGCCTCGAGGAAGCCGGCGCGTACGAGCCGGTCGCGCACGCGCGCCCGCGCCTGCTCTTCGGGAGCGTCCGGCACAGTGCCGGGACGGTAGGGTCGCAGCTCGTCGGGGAACGCGTCGTATCCCTTGAGGCGCGCGACTTCTTCGACCAGGTCGACCTCGCGCGTCACGTCGGGGCGCCAGCCTGGGACCTGGACCGCCAGCCGGGCTTCCTTCGGCGCAGCGAAGAAGCCGACGGCACTGAGGAGTTGCTCGGTCTCGGAGCGCTCGATCGCCGTCCCCAGCAACCGCGTGACGCGATCGGGGCGCAGGAAGATGGTCCGCTCCTGCTGGGGCTCGGGCCACAGATCGAGGACCGGCTCGCGCTGCTCGCCGCCGGCCACGGCGACGATCAGCTCGACCGCACGGCGCACGGCGTCCGGCATGCCGAGCATGTCGATGCCGCGCTCGAACCGATAGCTCGATTCGCTCGACACTCCGAGCGCCCGTCGCGTGCGCCGAATGCGCGTCGGCTGGAAGTAGGCGCACTCGAGCACGACGTCCTTCGTCTCGGTGCTGACCTCCGATTCGGCACTCCCCATGACCCCGGCGACGATCGTGGGCCGCTCGGCATCACAGATCGCGGTCATGTCGGCGGTGAGCGTCCGGATGACGCTGTCCAACGTGACGATCTTCTCGCCCGGCCGCGCCCGTCGGACGATGACCGCCGGTCCGCGGAGGCGGGCGAGATCGAAGGCGTGCAACGGCTGGTTCAGCTCGAAGAGGATGTAGTTCGTGGCGTCGACGACGTTGTTGATGGGGCGTTGACCGATTGATGTGAGGCGGTCTGCGAGCCACTGGGGACTCGGTCCCACCCGCACGCCCCGGATCACCGCGATCATGTAGCGGGGCGCGCCCTCGGGATCCTCGAGGCGGACGTCCACGCCGTCGACGACGCCCGAGATGACGCGCCCGCTCGGGCCGGCGGCCGCGCCGGGCTCGGCGGCCCTCGCGGCCACGCCATCTCGGGCGCTGGGGGCGCGGCGACGGCCGCCGAGGGCGGCGTCCCCGCCGGCCGGAGCCGCGCCTCCAGCGCCTGGTATGGGCGGGAGCTTGACGGTCCCTCCCAGCACCGCCGCCAGCTCGCGAGCGACTCCCTTGTGGCACAGGAGGTCCGGCCGGTTGGGCGGCACGTCGATCACGATCTGATGATCGGCGATCCCAACGGCGTCGATGAACCGCGTGCCCGGCGGGGCTGCCGTGTCGAGCTCGAGAATTCCGGAGTGATCGGCGCCAAGGCCGAGCTCTTTGGCGGACAACAGCATGCCGTTGGACTCCACGCCCCGGATCTTCTTGCGCTCGAGCTTCAGGCCGCCCGGCAGGACCGCGCCGACGGGAGCGTACGGGTAGACCTTGCCGGTCTGGACGTTGGGGGCGCCGCATACGACCTCGACCGGCGGGGCGCCACCGCCCGGGTCCACCAGACAGAGCGACAAGCGGTCGGCATCGGGATGCTTGCGCACCTCGACCACGCGGGCGACCAGGACGTCGCCCAGTTCCTGATGGAGCGGCACGACCGCGTCGACGGCGGCCGCGTGCAGGGTGAGGCATTCGGCGGCCTCGCGGGGATCGATGGACCGGCCCAGGAGCGCCTCGAGCCAGCGCCGCGAGACGATCATCTCGCGCCCTCCGCGAACTGCGCGAGGAACCGCACGTCGCTCTCGTACAGCAATCGGATATCTGGAATGCCGTGGCGACTCATCGCGATCCGCGCCGGTCCCATCCCCCACGCGAAGCCACTGTACCGCTCGCTATCCACGCCGGTGTTCTCGAGCACCGCGGGGTGCACCATCCCCGAGCCGAGGATCTCCATCCAGCCGGTCTGCTTGCAGGTCGGGCAGCCTGCGCCGCGGCAGATCTGGCACTGCACGTCCATCTCGGCCGATGGCTCCGTGAAGGGGAAGTAGGAGGGCCGGAACCGCACCTGCGTGTCCGGGGTGAAGAACCGCCGCGCGAACGCCGCGAGCGTCGCCTTGAAGTCCACGAAGGTGATCCCCTCGTCGACGGCGAGCCCTTCGATTTGCTCGAACACGGGCGAATGCGAGGCATCGAAGGGGTCGCGCCGGTAGGCCAGGCCGGGAATCACGACCCGGATAGGAGGCCGATACCGCTCGAGCGTGCGGATCTGCACCGGCGAGGTGTGGGTGCGCAGCAGCAGGTCGCCGTCGAGGTAGAACGAGTCCTGCGCGTCGAGGGCCGGATGATCGTTGGGGAAGTTCAGCGCGAAGAAGTTGTTCCGCTCGGTCTCGATCTCCGGGCCCACCGCGCGGGTAAACCCGAGCTCGTGGAAGATCTCGCAGATCTCGTCGACGACCTGGGTGACCAGGTGAAGCCCGCCCCGCCAGGAAGTCCGGCCGGGCATCGTGAGGTCCAGGCTGGACACGCTCGTGGCGGCATGCTTGAGCTCACGTTCACGGGCGTTCAGGGCGGCTTCGAATTCCCGCTTCAGTGCATTCGCGGCCGCCCCGACCTCCTTGCGGGAGGCGGGATCGAGCTTCGGCACGCGCGCGAGGATCCGGGTCAGGGCGCCGGCCTTGCGTCCCAGGATCTCCGTCTTGAGATCCGGGAGCCGGCGCTCATCCGCCTGCGGAATCTCCTTCAGACGCTCCCGCAGCTCGGCGAGGGCTGCCAGGAGGTCGCGCATGGTCAGAGCGCCTGCTTGGCGACCTCCGCGAGCTGCTCGAACGCCGCTGGATCGCGGACGGCCAGATCGGCCAGCACCTTGCGGTTGATCTCGACGCCCGCCCGGCGCAGACCGTTCATCAGACGGCTATAGGACAGCTGGTGGAGGCGCGCGGCCGCGTTGATGCGCGTGATCCAGAGCCGACGGAAGTCGCTCTTCTTCCGGCGTCGATCGCGGTACGCGTACTTCTGCGCGCGCTCGACGGATTCCTTCGCCGCCTTCCAGAGCTTGGAGCGCCCGCCAAAGTAGCCCTTGGCGAGCTTCATGATCTTGTTCTTGCGCTTCAGGCGCGCGACGTTGCTTTTGACGCGAGGCATGGGTGGCTCCTTACGCCATCAGCAGCCGCTTGAGGCGTCGTTCGTCGGCATGCGACACGAGCGTGGCTTTACGCAGGCGCCGCTTCCGCTTGGGGTGCTTCCGCGTGAGCAAGTGGCTCTTGTACGCGCGATGGCGGCGCAGCCGGCCCGTCCCGGTCAGCCGGACGCGCTTCCGGAGGGCGCGTTTGGATTTCTGTTTGGGCATATGATCCTCCCGGGCTCGCGCTCGGGGTTAGTTGTTCCTCTGCTATTTGGGGGCCAGCACCATCGACATGTTGCGGCCCTCGAGCTTCGGGTCCTGCTCGATCTTGGCCACGTCTTTCAGCTCCTGTGCGACCCGGTCGAGCACTTCGCGTCCCAGGTCGATGTGCGCCATCTGCCGGCCCCGATACATCATCGTCACTTTCACCTTGTTGCCGTCCTGCAAGAACTCACGCGCATGGCGCGTCTTGAACGCGAAGTCGTGGTCGTCGATGCCGGGACGGTACTTCACTTCCTTCAGATGAATGACGTGTTGCTTTTTCTTGGCCGCGCGCGCCGCCTTCGCTTGCTCGAACTTGAACTTCCCATAGTCCATGATCTTCACGACGGGAGGCCGCGCGAGCGGCGCTACCTCGACCAAGTCGAGGCCTCGCTCTTGGGCCGCGGCCAGCGCTTCTTCGACCGTCAACACCCCAAGCTGCGCGCCGTCTGGAGCGATCACCCGGAGGGGGCTGATCCGGATCTGCCGGTTCACTCGGATGCGCGGCGCCTTGTTGTTCGGGCTTTCGATCGCCAGGTGCGGTCCTCCTCAACAAAAGAAAAAGCGGATCCCGGGTCCCGGAATCCGCGTGACGCCGCCCGTCATCGACGGACGGCGCTCTCAAAACCCTAGAGCACTCCCCGATCCGGAGAGGCAGCGGGTGAGGCGCACGCGGCGCCCGCTTACCGTATTGTCGGCGGTAACTTAGCCCGCCCGAACGGGCTCCACAAGGCCGAACGTCCGGCCGTCGCGCGCGAGTCGGCCGAGTGCCACGTCGGGGTCATGCCCGAACATCAAGAGCCACCCTTCCGCTTCCACCCGGCCGTACAGGCGTCGCTTGCTTTCCAGCGTGACGAGCGGCTCGATGTCGAATCCCATGATCCACGGCAGCGGGAGGTGGGCGCTGGTGGGCACGACGTCGGCCAGGAAACAGAGGGTCTCGCCTCCGCTTTCGATGAGCACCGACTGATGAAAGGGGGTATGCCCCGCCG
>QHUC01000033.1 GCA_003221045.1 Gemmatimonadota bacterium
TGGCAATCACACCGAGCACTCGTTCGAAGAACGCGCGGATCTCTGGCGCGGAAGCCCCCACGGCGTCGAGCGGCCCAATCATCGGGTCCATCACGGCCTGCGAATAGCGCTCGAGGCTCGCGAGGAACAGGTCCCGTTTGCCGCCGAAGGTCGCGTACAATCCGTAGCGGCTGGCGCCGGTGCGACGCACGAGCTCGTCGAGCCCGGTTGCGGCATACCCGCGGCGCCAGAACAGCTCCATGGCGCGGTCGAGCGCTTGGGCGGGCTGGAATGCCTTGGTCCGTGGCACGCGCCCCCAATTTAAGAACGCGTAGTCTGATATACGTTGACCCGGTCCCGCACCCGTGTCAACCGCATTCGCCGAGCCCGACGAGCTATCGCTCGGAGCGCTACCTCCCGTAACAAGAAAGTATTGGACTCGGCTCGCCTGGCCCCGCATGTCTCCCTGCGCAGTGTGCCCACCACGAACGCCACTCTTGGAATGACACGGATCCTCGTGATAGACGATGATGCGCTGCTGCGGAGCGCGCTCCGGGTAGTCCTCGAGGCCGCCGGGTACGACGTGCTGGAGGCGGCCGACGGAGAGGCGGGGCTCCGGCTGCATCGCGAGCACGGTGCCGATCTCGTGCTCGTGGACATCTTCATGCCCGAGCGGGATGGGCTGGAGGTCATCCGAGCACTCCGGGCAGAAGCCCCGCAGTCGATTCTCGCCATGTCCGGCGGGGGCCGGACGGGACAAATAGAGATCCTGAAGGCCGCGACGGCCCTGGGCGCCGCGCGCGCGCTGCGCAAGCCGTTCGAACCCCGCGACCTGCTCGCCGCCATTCGAGACGTATTAGCGCGGTAGTTTCCGCTTGACTCCGCCCCGGCCGTTTCTTATCGTGCGCCACTGGATGCCGCAAAAGCGCCCCCCCGTGCCGCAAAATCGCCCTAGCGCTCGCCCCTTCCGCGCCATAACTGCATGCTACGATTTCATCTAGACCTGAACTCGACGCCCCGAGGCATCCCATGAGCCTGGCGCCGGAAGTAGAGATCCTGCTGGTCGAGGACGACCCGAACGACGTCGAGCTCACGCTGCGGGCCTTCCGCGCGCGCAACCTCGCGAACCAGGTATTCGTGGCGCGCGACGGCGCGGAAGCGCTGGCGTTCTTCTTCGGTGAGGAGACGCACCCGCTGCGCGACATCGGGGTCATGCCGCGCGTGGTTCTTCTCGATCTGAAGCTTCCCAAGGTGGACGGCCTGGAGGTCTTGCGGCGGCTCAAGGCCGACCCGCGCACCCGGTCGCTACCGGTCGTGGTGCTCACTTCGTCACAGGAAGAGCCCGACATCGCCGCGGCATACCGCCTCGGCGCCAACAGCTACATCGTCAAACCGGTGGATTTCGAGTCCTTCGCCCGAGCCGTCTCCGAGGTAGGGCTGTACTGGCTGCTCCTGAACGAGCAGCCGGGTTAACGGCATGGCCGCGTCGATTCGCACCCTCCTCGTGGAAGACGTCGCCGACGACGCGGCGCTGATCGAGCGGGAGCTCCGCCAGGCCGGGATCCGCGGCGCCACCCGGCGCGTGGACTCGGAGCGCGCCTTTCGGGAGGCGCTGAGCGCGTTCGCGCCCGACATCATCCTCTCGGATCACTCCCTGCCGACATTCGGCGCGGGCGACGCGTTGCGAATCGCGCTCCTCGAGACGCCGGACACGCCCTTGATCATCGTCACCGGCAGCCTCGACGAGGAAACGGCCGCGGAGTACATCAAGGCCGGCGCCGCGGACTACATCGTCAAGCATCACCTGGAGCGGCTGGGCCCGGCCGTCCTGCGCGCGCTCGACCTGCGCCGGGCCCGCAGCGAGAAGGTCCGCGCCGAAGAAGCCCGCCGTCAGAGTGAGGAACGCTTCCGCGCACTGATCGAGCACGGTGCCGACGCGGTGGCGCTCGTCGCTCCCGACGGCACGATGCTCTTCGCCAGCCAATCGATCGAGCGGTTGCTGGGATTCGCTCCCGCGGAGCTCGTCGGCCGGCCCGGCTTCGACCGCGTCCATCCCGACGATCTCGCGGGGGTGCAAGCCACGCTGGCGGAAATCGCCTCGCTCCCCGGTGCCCCGCTCGCGATGGGTCTCCGCTGGCGTCACAAGGATGATTCCTGGCGGTACATCGACGCCGTCGCGGTCAACCGCCTTGCCGAGCCGGCCGTTGGCGCCATCGTCGTCAACTTTCGCGATCAAACCGCGCGTCGGCAGGCCGAGACGGCGTTACGGGAATCGGAGGAACGCTACCGAACACTGGTGGAAGGCGTGCGCGATGTGATCTTCGCGCTCTCCCCCGAGGGCACGATCACCTCCCTCAACCCGGCCTTCGAGACGATCACCGGCTCCCGCCGGGAAGACTGGGTGGGCCGGCCGTTCGAGAACCTGGTGCACCCCGAAGATCTCCCCTTCGCGCTCGAGCTGCTCGGGCGCGTCGTGCGCGGAGACCTCCGTGCCGTCAGCCAGTTCCGCGTCGCCACGGCGAAGGGGGACTATCGCATGGGAGAGTTCTCCGCGACGCCACCGCTCCTCGAGGGACGGCTGATCGGCATCCTTGGCATCGGCCGCGATGTCACCGAGCGCGTTCAGCTCGAGCAACAGCTGCGCCAGGCGCAGAAAATGGAAGCGGTCGGCCGGCTCGCGGGCGGGATCGCTCACGACTTCAACAACATTCTCACCGCGATCACCGGCTACGCGGACCTGCTCCTCGAAGATCTGCGTCCCAGCGACTCCCGTCACCAGGATGTCGCCGAAATTCGCAAGGCCGCCGACCGGGCCGCCGGCCTCACGCGACAGCTGCTCGCGTTCAGCCGGCAGCAGGTCCTGCAGCCGAGCGTGATCGACGTCAGGACCCTGGTGGGCGACCTTGAGAAGATGCTCGGCCGCCTGCTCGGCGAGGACGTCGAGCTGAGCACCCGTCTCGCGCCGGACACGGGTCGCGTGAAGGCCGACCCCGGACAGCTCGAGCAGGTCCTCATGAACCTCGCGGTGAACGCGCGGGACGCCATGCCCCAAGGCGGCAAGCTCACGCTCGAGACGTCGAACGTGGACCTGTCCGAAGGATACGCCGCCGATCATTACCCGGCCCGCCCGGGCCCGTACGTCATGATCGCCGTGACCGACAGCGGCACGGGCATGAGCGAGGAGACGCAGGCGCACATGTTCGAGCCGTTTTTCACCACCAAGGAGAAGGGCAAGGGCACCGGGCTCGGACTCGCCACCGTGTACGGCATCATCAAACAGAGCGGCGGGTTCATTTGGGTCTACAGCGAGCTGGGGCACGGCACCACGTTCAAGCTCTACCTGCCGCGCGTGGATGAGTCGGCGGACCTCTCCCGCGGCCCTGCGCCGGCTCGCTCCCCCGCGGCGCGGGGCTCGGAAACCGTGCTCCTCGCCGAAGACGAGGCACCGGTGCGGGCGGTCGCCCGACAGGTGCTCGAGCGCCACGGGTATACCGTACTCGAGGCGCCCACCGCCGAAGCCGCGCTCGACATCGCGGCCAGATATTCCGGCACTATCCATCTTCTCCTGACGGACGTCATCATGCCCGGCCTGAGCGGCCGCGAGCTCGCGACGCGACTCGCCGACCTACGGCCGGAGGCGCGGGTCATTTTCATGTCGGGCTATACGGACGACGCGGTCACCCGGCACGGCGTGCTGGAGCCGGGCCTGGCCTACCTTCAGAAGCCGTTCACGCCGGACACCCTCGGGCGCAAGGTCCGGGAGGTGCTCGACCGGTGAGGGCGGGAGCGTTCGACCGATGAGCCCGTGGCCGACCCTCGCGTTCGAGCGCAGAATTCAGATCGGGTTCGGCGTCGCGGTCGCGATCATCGTCGCCATCGGGGCAGCCGCGCTGCGCAGCTCGTCGGCCACGCTCGAGAGCGCCGGTTGGGTGGCTCATACCCTCGACGTGCGCGGAGCGCTGGAGCGGGCCGTCGCGATCGCGATCGGCGCGGAGAGCGACGTGCGGGGCTACGAGATCTCGGGCGATAGCGCGTTTCTCGGCGAGTACGACGCCGCTCGCACAGACCTGAACCGTCTCCTGAGCCGGCTCCGAGAGCTGACCGCGGACAACCCGACGCAGCAACGCCGGCTCGACTCCCTGGAAGCGCTAATCCCGCAGCGGATCGAGCTCCTGCGTCAGATCCTGGAGGCCCACCGCCGGCACCGCATCGCCGGGGCCGCCGGGGTCATGAGCACCGGTCGCGTCAAGCCGTTCATGGACGAGATCCGTGGCCTGGTCGCCCGCATGGAGGATGAGGAGACGCGCCTGCTCGCCGCCCGTTCTGCGACCATGCGGGCGAGGGCCGACGAGACGCGTCTCGCCGTGCTCGGCGGCACCCTGCTGGCGCTGGTCCTCGCGCTTGCCGCGGGCGTCCTCGTCAAGCGGGAGCTGGGGCGGCGTCAGCTCGCCGAGGAGACGCTGCGGGCTGCGCAGGGGCGCTTCCGGCAGGTGCTCGCCTCCAATACCGCCGTGATCTATGCCAATAAGGTCGCAGGGGAGACGTTCTCACCGAGCTGGATCAGTGAGAACGTCACCCGGATCACCGGCTACGGCACCGATGAGGCGCTCCAAACCAGCTGGTGGATCGACCATCTGCATCCCGACGATCGCTCTCGCGTGCTCGCCGAGATGGGCGCCCTGGTCAAGAAGGAAGAACTCGCCACCGAGTACCGCTTCCGCTTCAAGGACGGGACATATCACTGGGTGCACGACGAGGCGCGGTTGATTCGGGACGCCGAGGGCCAGGCGCTCGAGGTGTTCGGCTCGTGGGTGGACAGCACCGAACGACGTCGGGCCGAGGCCGCCTTGCGAGAGAGTGAGGAGCGGTTCCGCCTGCTCGTGGGCACGGTTCGCGACTACGCGATCTACATGCTCGACCCGAACGGTCGAGTCGTGAGCTGGAATCGCGGCGCGGAGCAGATCAAGGGATACAGTGCCGAGGAGATTGTTGGCCGGCACTTCTCGTGTTTCTATCCGCCCGAAGCCGTCGCCGCCGGAGCGCCCGAGCACGCCCTCGCGATGGCCGCGGAAAAGGGACGGTTCGAGGAAGAAAACTGGCGCCTACGCAAGGATGGGTCCCGCTTCTGGGCGGACGTGGTGATCACCGCGGTGCGGGACGAGGAGGGAAAGCTGTTCGGCTTCGCGAAGGTGACGCGTGACCTGACTGAGCGCAAGCGCACCAACGAGCTCCTGCGGCGTCACACGGCGCAGCTCGAGGCGGCCAACGTCGAACTCGACGCCTTCGCCTACTCCGTGTCGCACGATCTGCGGGCGCCGCTCCGGAGCATCGACGGCTTCAGCCAAGCCCTGCTTGAGGATTACGCCGGCCGGCTCGACGCGGCCGGACAGGATTACCTGCAGCGGGTGCGCGCGGCCACACAGCGCATGGCCACCCTCATCGACGACCTGCTTGACCTCTCGCGTGTCACCCGCAGCGAAATGACGATCGCACCAGTGGATCTGAGCGAGCTCGCACGGGAGCTCGCCACCGAGCTCACGTCCGGCGACCCCGAGCGCCACGTGGAAATCGTCATCACGCCCGACGTCGCGGTGCGCGCCGATCGTGGCCTCTTGCGGGTGGTGTTGCACAATCTCATGGGAAACGCGTGGAAGTTCACCGGCAAACGTAGCGACGCGCGGATCGAGGTCGGCGTGGTGGCTGCGGACGGCGAACGGGCCTACTACGTGCGTGACAACGGCGCCGGCTTCGACATGGCCTATGCGTCCAAGCTGTTCGGTGCGTTCCAGCGCCTGCATCGTGTCACCGAGTTTCCCGGAACCGGCGTGGGGCTCGCGACAGTGCAACGTATCATCCATCGCCACGGCGGTCGCGTATGGGCCGAGTCGGCCGTCGGCCGTGGCGCCACCTTCTACTTCACCCTCTCATGACCCAGAAAGCACCGTCCCAACGCATGATCCTGCTCGTCGAAGACAATCCCGACGACGAGGCGCTGACCCGACGCGCGCTCGCCAAGAACAACATCCAGAACGAGGTCCTCGTGGCCCACGACGGCGCCGAGGCGCTCGACTATCTCTTCGGAACGGGCGCGTATGCCGGTCGCTCGATTGCGCCCGAGGTCGTCCTGCTCGATCTCAAACTTCCGAAGGTCGACGGGCTCGAGGTGCTGCGGCGGATCCGCGCCGACGACCGGACGCGGCTCTTGCCCGTCGTGATCCTCACC
>QHUC01000034.1 GCA_003221045.1 Gemmatimonadota bacterium
GCGGATCATGGCGGTGGCGGCGTGACCGTCAACGAGCACGACGAGCCGCATCCGGTGAACGACCATATCCCGCTGATCGTGGCGGGGCCCGGCGTGACGCGGCACCATCAGCTCACCCGCACGATCTCGCTGCTCGACGTGCCCGCGACCGTGCTGTGGTGGTTCGGCGTGCCGGTCCCCATCTGTTACGAAGGCCGGCCGCTGTCGGAGGCGTTCGCCCGCGTCGCGGGTCCGGCGCCGGAGCCCCTGGCGGCCTGATGCGCTGGATCACCCACCTCGGCGGCGCCCGGGTGACGCTCGGCATCGGGCTCGCGCTGGCGGCGTTCGGGGAGACTCGCCTCGGGCTCGCCGCGCTCGTCGCCAACGCCGGGTCACACGTGCTCGTCCAACTCCTGAAGCGCGCCGTTGCCCGAGCGCGGCCGTGCGATGCCATGGGGCGGCCCCTCGCCCTCGTGGACCTGCCCGATCCCCATTCGTTCCCGTCGGGTCACGCTGCCGCGGCTACCGCGGTTGCGATGACCATCGTCCTGGCCCACCCGCTCACCGCCCCCATTGCACTACCCCTCGCAGGCGTCGTCGCGCACTCGCGCGTCTCCCTGCGCGTACACCATGTCAGCGACGTCGTTGCGGGCGTCGTTCTGGGGTTGGCCGGCGCGATTGCGTCGGCGTACTTCCTTAAGACCGTATAGGGGAAACGTCGTTCCTCTACTAGGTATCTGAGGTGCCCACCATCCTGTTTCTCTGCGTCGCGAACTCGGCCCGCAGCCAGATGGCCGAAGGGCTGGCGCGCGGCACGGCGCCGCCGGGCTACCGCTTCTGGAGCGCCGGTTCGGAGCCGGGCACGCTCCATCCGCTCGCCGTGCAAACGCTCGCCGAGGTGGGAATCGACATCTCCCATCAGCGGGCCAAAGGCCTGTCGCACATTCCGCTCGACGAGGTGAGCACGATCGTCACTTTGTGCGCCGAGGAAGTCTGCCCGTACGTGCCGAGCACGGTGCGGCGACCGCATTGGCCGCTGCAAGACCCGGCGCGGGTCGAGGGCACGGACGGTGAGCGGCGGGAGCTCCTGCCCACCTTATGGACGGCGGATTCCGAGCTTAATGAGACAAGACGCTCGGGCCCAGCGAAATGATGATGGAGATGGTAAAGAGAACGATGATGATCCATTCGAGCACTTCCAGCCGACGCGTCGCGGTGCGTTCGGCCATCTTACTGTAGATACCGTCGAGGGTCTGCAGCTTGCGGGTGATGCTCGCGTCCCACTCCGCCAGATGAAAACGCCGTGACGCCAGGCTGTATACGCGCGTGAGGTACTGCTCCCCGATCAGCTTGAGGGCGTTCGTCACCTGCTCGAACAGAATCGCCGCGTCGAGCTGCAGCTGGGAGAGCGTCTGAAGGTCGGGACCGGACAGGCTCGACACGCGAAGCGGGGAGAAGCGCGGCTTCGAGAGCAGGCCGTACGCCCGCTCCAATGCGTCGTCGAGCTGCTGGTCGAGGTAGCGCATCTCCAGGAGCTGGGTGTTCGCGAACTCGATCACGGCGCGGACATCCTCACCCTCCGGATCGAACAGCAGACTGACATCCGTGTCGATGAACGTGGCATCCTCCGGGCCGAACGACAGCCGGGAGGACGTCGCGTCGGCGATCTCCTGCTGGGACAGGGTGTGCGGCTCCCCCCGCAGGATTTGCGCGATCGTCTGTGCATGCTGCGCCGCGAGAGTGGCCGCATCGCACGCGGGGGTGAAGGCTTCCACGTCGAATATGGCGTAGTCCTCCACGAAGTCGGCGATCTCGGGCCGCACCGCCGCGTCGCCCAGCGTCTGCACCAGCCGCTCGACGTGTTGTCTCGAGTCCCGGAGCAGACGCTCGTTACCCCACAGTTCGTGACTCAGCGAAGCCAGGGCCGGCAGCGGGCCCTCGAGCGGGATGGCGTAGCTAACCGAGACGGCGCCGAAGTCATACAGCACCACCTCCACGGCCCCCGCAGTAAGGAAGGACGCGAGGGAGAGCGGCTCGGCCGGAAGGGAAACGCGCAGCGGCGCCGGCCGATACTCGAAGAACGCCGGCGCGCGGCGCTTTTGCTTGACCGTCTGACGCTCGGTGCCGGCGAAGATGCGCCGCTCGGCCCCGTCCAGGTCGATCGCCTGGGCGACGTCATACGCGAACAAGGGGTAGCAGGTCCCCTTCTCGACGGTCGGTTGCGACGCACCGGTCGGCACGAGGCTACGCTACCCGCGCATCCAGAGAGGGGCAAGCGCGCCTCGTTACCAACCCGTTACACACGCCGCGCATACCCGTGACCGGCGTGGGTTCGCTTTTCTCCCCGATGCTGCACGATCACCACACACCGTTCCCCAAGGAGGGGAGACACCCAATGGCGTTTTCCTATCGTCGCTTGCTCGGGGTGGCCGTCGTGGCCGCCGCGGTAGGCGCTTCCACTGCCGCCGCGCAGTCGCCGTCGCCTCCGCAGATCTCGGTCGGCGTGTTGGCGTACACGCAGTATGTGTATCAGCTCAAGGACACGACGAACCATCTCAACAGCTTCGACGTCAAGCGCGCTTACGTGAACGTCATCGGCAGGTTCGCAGGCGGCGTGTACGCGCGTATCACGGCTGACATCTACAACCCACCGGCCGCCGGCGGCGATAGCTCACGCAGCTACCGCATCAAGTACGCCTACGTCCAGTACACGCCGAGCGGCAGTCAGCTCGCCTTCAAGATGGGCGAGATCCACACGCCGTGGCTCGACTGGGAAGAGGCGCTCTGGGATTACCGCATGCAGGGCACGATGGCCATGGAGCGCAACGGCTATGTCTCCTCGTCCGGGTTCGGCGTCGGAGTCGATGGCAAGTGGGGGCCTGACAAGGTCAACATGCAGTTCACCGTCACGAACGACCGCTTTTACAGCCAAGGCCAGGGCGACCAGCGCAAGTGGGCACAAGCTCGCGTGTCAGTCCGCGCCATGGATACCGATGATTCCTCGCGCGTCGGAGGTCTCCGCGTAACCGGCTTTGCCGACTACGGAAACGCTGTCGGCGGCGGACCCCACCAGCGCTGGCTCGGGATGGTGTCCTACAAGTCCAAGCAGATCACGCTCGCGGGCGAAGGCGCAGTCACCCGTGACCCCGGAACGCCTCGCGTGAACGGCCACGTCTACAGCGTCTTCGGCGTGTACAAGTTCCCACAGACGAAGGCCGCCGTCATCGCGCGGGTCGACATCTTCCACCCGCAGTCCGGTGTGACCACTGACAAGCAGACTCGGTTTATCGGAGGCTTGTCGTATCAGATCTCGCCCAATCTGCGCGTGCTCGGCGACTGGGACTACGTGAGCTACCAGGGAACGCCCACCGCCGGACAAGAAGCGACGCGCTCGCAGGCCTTGTTCCAGACCCAATTCAACTTCTAGATCGAACGAGGAACCGACTCATGGCTAAGTATTCCATCGTCGCGCTCACCGCCGCCCTCGCGCTCGCCGCTCCCGCGAGCGCCCAGGTGAAGCTCAACGGCGCGGGCGCGACGTTCCCGAACATCATCTATCAGGACTGGATCATCAATTACAACCGCGCCCACGCCACCGTGCAACTGAACTATCAGTCGATCGGGTCGGGCGGCGGTATCCGGCAGTTCTCGGAACGCACGGTCGACTTTGGCGCGAGCGACGCCCCGATGACCGACTCGGCCATCGCGGCGATCCAGAGCAACGTCCTCCATATCCCGACCGTTCTGGGGGGCGTCGTCGCGACCTACAACCTGGCCGAGGTGCAGGGCGCACTGCGGTTCACGCCCGACGTCCTGGCCGACATCTTCCTCGGCAAGATCACGAAGTGGAGCGATGCCCGCATCACCTCCGTCAACCCCGGCCTGAAGCTGCCGGCGGAGGATATCGTGGTGGTGCACCGCGCGGACGGCTCGGGGACGAGCTTCATCTTCACCGACTACTTGAGCAAGGTGAGCCCCGAGTGGGCCAGCAAGGTGAGCAAGGGCACGTCGGTCAACTGGCCGGTGGGGCTCGGCGGGAAGGGGAACGAAGGCGTCACCGCGACTGTGAAACAGACTCCGGGCGCCATCGGCTACGTGGAGCTGGGCTACGCCCAGATCAACAAGCTTCCCTTTGCCGCCGTGCAGAACAAGGCGGGCAAGTTCATCACGCCCACTCTGGAGAGCGTCACCGAGGCCGCCGCGGGCGCCATGAAGGCGATGGACCCCGGTACGGACTTCCGGGTCTCGATCACCAACCCGAACGGCGACAAGGCGTATCCGATCGCGAGCTTTACCTGGTTCCTGCTGCACAAGCAGTACGACGATGCGGCCAAAGCGGGTGAGCTGGTGAAGTTCGTGTGGTGGGCCGAGACGGATGGCCAGGGTCGGGCGCCCGGGCTGGGCTATGCGCCGCTTCCCAAGCAGCTTCGGCCCTGGATCGAGGCGCGGTTGAAGACGATCACGGCCGACGGTAAGTCGGTCTGGACGACGGCAGCCCGGTAACCCCTCCTTCCGGCTGCCGTTTTCACCCCCGCACGGCGGTATTCGCCTGCGGGGGTTTTTTCTTATCCATCGCCGTTACAATCTCGTGACACGAGTCGGATACGTTTCCGGCCCATGACCGCACTCCCGATCGAACCGGTCCCGGCGCCGGAGCCCCGCTGGCGAGCGCTCCGCGGCGTCAACGCGGGCGACCGCATCTATCGCGGTACGCTGACGGTCCTCGCGGTCACGCTCCCCCTGCTGCTCCTCGCGTTGGTGGGCGAGCTCGTCGCGAGTGCCTGGCCCGCCATCCGGCGGTTCGGTCCCCACTTCCTTTGGACGTCGGTCTGGGATCCGGTGGCGGGCGTGTTCGGCGCCGCGCCGATGATCTTCGGCACCATTGCCTCCTCGCTGCTCGCCCTCGTGATCGCGGTACCGCTGTCCTTGGGGGTGGCCATCTTTCTCACCGAGTTCGCCCCCAAGCGGGTGCGCCAGCCGATCGCGTTCCTCGTGGAGCTCCTCGCGGCCATCCCGAGCGTCGTGTACGGCCTGTGGGGCGTCTTCGTGCTGATTCCGTTCCTGCGCGCCCAGGTCGTGCCGCCGCTGCGCGCCGTGCTGGGGTGGACGCCGTTCTTCGACGGCGTGTTCTACGGGAACTCCCTGCTCGCCGGCGGCGTGATCCTCGCGATCATGATCGTGCCCTACATCGCGGCCGTGTCGCGCGAGGTGCTCCTCGCCGTGCCGGGGAGCCAGCGCGAAGCCGCCCTCGGCATGGGCGCGACGCGTTGGGAGGCGGTATGGACGGCGGTCGTCCCGTACGGCCGCGCGGGCCTGATCGGCGCGATCATCCTCGGCCTCGGTCGCGCGCTGGGCGAGACCATGGCGGTGACGATGCTGATCGGAAATCGGCACGACATCGGGCTGTCGGTGCTCCAGCCCGCGTATACGATGGCCGCGGCGATTGCCAACGAGTTCAGCGAGGCGACCACCAATCTCTACCTCTCGGCGTTGTTCGAGGTCGGCCTGCTCCTGTTCGTGATTACCGTGGTCGTGAACGCCCTGGCGCGCCTGTTGATCTGGCAGGTGGCGCGCGGGACGGCCGTGGGGAGCCGCGCCCTGTGAACGCGCGACGGGTTCGGCGCCGGGTGGTGAACGGCATGATGACGGGACTGGTCGGCGTCCTGTCGTTCCTCGCGGTCCTGGCCCTCGTCCTGATCCTCGGGAACCTCGTCGTGAAGGGCGGGTCGTCGCTCGACTGGAATTTCTTTGTGAAGAACCCGGTCCCGGCGGGCGAGAGTGGGGGCGGCGTGGCGAACGCCATCGTCGGCACGGGGATCATCGTGGGACTCGCGTGCCTCATCGGCCTGCCGGTGGGCATCGGGGCCGGACTCTATCTCGCGGAGTTCGGATCGGGGCGCCTTGGCTGGATCGTGCGCTTCGTGGCGGACGTCTTGAACGGCACGCCGTCGATCGTGGTCGGCATCTTCGCGTGGACCTGGCTCGTCAAGCCGATGGGGCACTTCTCCGCGCTCGCGGGAAGCGTGGCGCTCGCGATCCTCATGGTGCCGATGCTGGCGCGCACCACGGAGGAGATGGTCCGGCTGGTGCCGCACTCGCTGCGCGAGGCGGCGCTCGCACTCGGCTACCCGCGGTGGCGCACGTCGCTGCGCATCGTGGCGCGCACGGCGCTCGCCGGGATCGTTACGAGCTCGTTGGTGGGTGTCGCGCGGATCGCGGGGGGTCTCGTGCTGCTGCTCGCCGTCGCGGCCCGCTCGGCCATCCGGCAAGGCCCCCCTCATGGCGCCGCCCGCTGACGCGCGGTTGCAGCTCGAGGCCGTCCGGCTCACAGCCTTGTACGGTCGCCGCGCCGTGGTGAAGGATGTGTCCCTTCTCTTCCCCGCCCACACGGTCACGGCGGTGATCGGACCATCCGGATGCGGCAAGAGCACGTTTCTCCGCTGCTTGAACCGCATGCACGAGCTGTCGGAGGGCGGCTGGGTGACGGGCAGGGTGCTGCTGGACGGCGACGACATCTACGCCGACATGGTCGACCCGGTGCAGCTGCGGCGCCGCGTGGGCATGGTGTTCCAGCGGCCCACGCCCTTCCCCACCATGTCCATCTACGACAACGTGGCCGCCGGCCTGCGGGTCAACGGCCACCGGTGCCCCGCCGACGTGGACGCGGCGGTGGAGCGGGCGCTCAAGCGCGCGGCCCTGTGGGACGAGGTGAAGGATCGCCTCCGGCGCAGCGCGTTGGCGCTCTCCGGGGGTCAGCAGCAGCGGCTCTGCATCGCGCGGGCCCTCGCCCCGGAGCCCGAGGTCCTGCTGCTCGACGAGCCGACGGCGTCGCTCGATCCCGCCGGCACGCAGCGGATCGAAGAGCTGTGTCACGAGCTCAAGACCAACTACACGATCGTGATCGTCACGCACAACCTGCAGCAGGCCGCACGCGTGTCGGACTATACGGCTTTCTTCTATCTGAGCGATCTGGTGGAGGTGGGCCGCACCGAAGTCCTGTTCACCACGCCGACGCAGGAGCGGACCGAAGCGTACATTACCGGGAGGTTTGGATGAGCGTGGTCGGACTGGCGGACAGTCGGACGATACTGACCCCGGACGCGAGTCCGGGGTCCCCGGGCTTGCGCCCGGGGTCAGTGACCGCCACACCCGTCATCGACGTCCGGACGTACAGTTTCTGGTACGGCCCGACCCAGGCCCTGTTCGATCTGACGTTCACCATCCCGCGCCGCGCCGTCACCGCCCTGATCGGACCGTCCGGATGCGGCAAGAGTACGTTTCTCCGGTCGATCAATCGCCTCAATGAGCTGATTCCGCGCACGCGCCACACGGGCGACATCCTGCTCGAGGGCGTCTCTGTCTTCTCGCGCGGGACCGATCCGGTGGCCTTGCGCCGCGAGGTAGGGATGGTGTTCCAGCAGCCCAACCCGTTTCCCAAGACCATCTTCGACAACGTGGCGTACGGCCCCCGCCTGAACGGCCTGGCCGCGGAGCGAGAGATGCCGGAGCGCGTGGAGCGAGCGCTGCGGCGGGCGGCGTTATGGGACGAGGTGAAGGACCGGCTGCGGGCGGCGGGGACGAGTCTCTCGGGTGGCCAGCAGCAGCGCCTCTGCATCGCGCGCGCGCTGGCGAACGAGCCCGAGGTCCTGTTGATGGACGAGCCGTGCTCGGCGCTCGACCCGGCGGCCACGCAGCGGATCGAGGAGCTCATGGTGGAGCTCAAGCAAAACTACTCCATCGTGATCGTGACGCACAACATGCAGCAGGCGTCGCGCGTGTCCGACTTCACCGGCTTCTTCTATCTCGGTCGCTTGATCGAGTTCGGTGACACGAAGCAGATTTTTACCAGGCCATCGGACGAGCGCACCGAGGCCTACATCACAGGACGGTTCGGATGAATGCCTCACCGGCGCACGGCCATTTCCACGACGAGCTGTCGGAGCTCAAGGCCAAGCTCCTGACCATGTCCGGGGAGGCCCAGGACGCCCTCGGCCGGGCGCTCGAGGCGCTGCTCAAGCGCGACCCCGGGCTCGCCGAGCGCGTCATCGCGGGCGATCGGGCGATCGACGCGCTCGAGCTCGAAATCGAGGAGACGGTGATCGATCTCCTGGCGACGCAGCAACCGATGGCGCGCGATCTGCGCCTGCTCGTCGCGGCGACCAAGATCGCCAACGATCTGGAGCGCGTCGGCGACCACGCGGTGAACATCGCGCAGTCCGCCGAGCGGCTCCTCTCCGCTCGGCTGATCGCCCCCGAGCCCGAGCTGCTCGAGATGGCGCGGCAGGCCCGGGCCATGCTGTCGGGAGCGCTCGACGCGTTCGTGCGCGGCGACGCCAAGCTGGGTCGCGAGATCTGCCGGCGCGACGATTCCGTCGACGCGCTGCACCACTCGGTGTTCCGTATCCTGCTGACGCACATGATGGAGGATCCCCACATCATCGGGGCGGCGATGGATCTGTTCCTCGTGAGCCGCAACCTCGAGCGCGTGGCGGACCTGGCCACGAACATCGCCGAAGACGTCGTGTTCGTCGTTGAAGGCAAGACCATCAAGCACCACGCGGAGGAGCGCGGGGACTGACTGGCCATGCACCTGCTCGTCGTCCGGCACGGCATCGCCGAAGGCCGCAAGGCCTCCGCGCGCACCAACCGAGATGACGCCGCGCGTCGGCTCACAGCCGAAGGCCGCCGCAAGATGAAGAATGGCGCGCTCGGCCTGCGTCAGCTCGTGCCGGAGGTGGACCTCCTCGCTTCCAGCCCGTTGCGCCGCGCGGCCGACACGGCCGAGATTATCGCGCGGGCGTATGGCGAGCTTCGCGTCAAGCAAGTCCCCGAGCTCGCGCCGGGCGGCGGCGTGGACCGGGTCATCGCGTGGCTGCAACGTCAACGCGCGCGTGGCACAATCGCGGTGGTCGGCCACGAGCCCGATCTTTCGTTGATGGTCTGCGCTCTGGTGTGCGATACCGACAACCCGTTTCTCGAGCTGGGGAAGGGCGGAGCGGGTCTGCTCAACCCCCCCCACCGGGTCGCCCGTGGCCGGATTCGCGAACAGCTTGATGAGCAGCATGCCCGCCACGAAGCCGCCGACGTGCGCCCAGAAAGCCACGCCGCCCTCGACCTGGCTGAGCGCCGACGCCGTACCGCCGAGGAGCTGGAGCAGGAACCAGTAGCCGAGAATCACGTACGCGGGCAACGTCACGGTCGTCACGAAGAACCCCAGGAATATGAGCGTATGCACTCGCACCCGGGGATACAGCAAGACGTACGCGCCCATCACGCCGCTGATCGCCCCTGAGGCACCGACCATCGGGACCGCGGAGTTGGGCGAAATGAGCACCTGCGTGGCGGCCGCCGCGAGGCCGCAGAGCAGGTAGAACACCACGAAGCGCCCATGGCCCATCGAGTCCTCGATGTTGTTTCCGAAGACCCAGAAGAACCACATGTTCGTGATGAGATGAAACCAGCCCCCGTGCATGAACATCGAGCTCAGGAGGGTCCACCAATGCGGGACCGCGGGAATCACGCAGTGCATCTCGGGGCCGACCGGGACGGCCGTTCCAGGCGGCACTGTCCGCAGCACCTCGCCGGGGATCAACCCGTACTGGCAGACCGACTGCGCCAGCGTCTGGTCCGACGCACCGGCGCCCTGAACGAACAACCAGGCCAGGACGTTTAGGGCGATGAGGCCGACGGTGCTGACCGGCGTAAGTTCGGTGGGGTTCTCATCTTTATACGGAAACACGCGGGTAAAGATAAGCCGAGTCTGTCATATTGGCATCTTTCGGAGGCACGGGGATTGCTTGTGCGACGAGGAGTTAGCAGTGCGCATCAACCTCAGGATAAGGAGCAGTCTTCATGGCTGAGAAAATCATCGGGATCGACCTCGGCACCACCAATTCCGTAGTGGCAGTGATGGAGGGTGGCGACCCGGTCGTCATTCCGAACGCCGAGGGTGGCCGCGTCACCCCGTCGGTGGTCGCGTTCACAAAGGACGGCGAGCGGCTGGTCGGCCAGGTGGCCAAGCGTCAGGCGGTCACCAATCCCCAAAACACCATTTTCTCGATCAAGCGCTTCATGGGCCGTCGGATGAACGAAGTCGTGGAGGAGACGAAGCGGGTGCCGTACAAGGTGGTGGAAGGGCCCAACGGGCTCGCCTCGGTCGAGATTCAGGGCAAGCGCTATACGCCACCCGAGATCTCGGCGATGATCCTCCAGAAGATGAAGCAAACGGCGGAGGACTACCTCGGCCACAAGGTCGAGAAGGCGGTCATCACGGTCCCCGCGTACTTCAACGACTCGCAGCGCCAGGCCACCAAGGACGCGGGCAAGATCGCCGGGCTCGACGTGGTGCGCATCATCAACGAGCCCACCGCCTCGGCTCTGGCGTACGGGCTGGATAAGAAGAAGGAAGAGAAGGTCTCGGTCTACGACCTGGGCGGCGGCACGTACGACATCTCCGTGCTCGAGCTCGCCGAGGGCGTGTTCGAGGTGAAGTCCACCAACGGCGACACGCACCTGGGGGGCGACGATTTCGACGCGCGCATCATGGAGTGGCTCGTCGCCGAGTTCAAGCGCGATCAGGGGATCGACCTCTCCAAGGATCCCATGGCGCTGCAGCGGCTCAAGGAGGCCGCGGAGAAGGCGAAAATGGAGCTCTCGACCGTGATGCAGACGGAGATCAATCTGCCGTTCATCACAGCCGACCAGTCGGGGCCCAAGCACCTGAACTTGACGCTCACCCGCGCCAAGCTCGAGCAGCTCGTGGACGACCTGGTGAAGCGCACCATC
This sequence comes from Gemmatimonadota bacterium, assembly GCA_003221045.1. Taxonomy (GTDB): domain Bacteria; phylum Gemmatimonadota; class Gemmatimonadetes; order Gemmatimonadales; family GWC2-71-9; genus AG41. The sequence goes on from QHUC01000034.1 coordinate 10,765, forward strand.
CCTCCGATGGAGCAGGCGCTCAAGGACGCCGGGCTCAACCCCACCAAGATCGACGAAGTGATCCTAGTCGGCGGCCAGACGCGCATGCCCAAGGTCCAGGAGATCGTCAAGTCCTTCTTCGGTAAGGAGCCTCACAAGGGCGTGAACCCGGACGAGGTAGTGGCGATCGGCGCGGCCATTCAGGGCGGCGTACTGGCGGGCGAGGTGAAAGACGTCCTGCTCCTCGACGTGACCCCGCTCTCGCTCGGCATCGAAACGCTGGGCGGCGTCACGACCGTGCTGATTTCGCGGAACACGACGATCCCGACAAAGAAGTCGGAGATCTTCTCCACCGCCGAGGACAACCAGACCACGGTGGAGATCCACGTGCTCCAGGGCGAGCGCCAGATGGCGAGCGACAACCGGACCATCGGCAAGTTCCAGCTGACCGGCATCCCGCCGGCTCCGCGGGGCGTACCGCAGGTCGAGGTCACGTTCGATATCGACGCCAACGGCATTCTGCACGTCTCGGCCAAAGACAAGGCGACCGGCAAAGAGCAGAAGATCCGGATCGAGGCGTCGTCTGGCCTGGGCGACAAGGACATCGACAAGATGGTCAAGGACGCCGAGGCGCACGCCGCCGAGGACAAGAAGCGGCGCGAGGAGATCGAGCGTCGCAACCGCCTCGACACCCTGGTGTATGAGGTGGAGAAAAACTCCAAGGAGTGGGCGGACAAGCTCGACGCCTCACTCAAGACCCGTCTCGACAAGGGCGTGGAGAGCGCCAAGCAGGCCTTGCGGTCCGGTAACGCCGACGAGATCTCCAGGGCACTCGAGGAGCTGCAGCAAGCCTACTCCGCCGCCGGCGCTTCGCTCTATGCGGCGCAGCGCGGAGCGGGGGCCGGGGGGGGGCCGGGAGACGCCGGAGCTGGTGCCCCCGGCGGGACCGGCCAGCCGGAGGGCGCCGGACAGAAGCAGGACAATGTGGTCGACGCGGATTACGAGATTGTGGATGACGACAAGAAGAAGTAACACCCTTTAACGCATGGGATGACGACGCATGTCGGTACGAACGCGTGATTGGTTGAAGTTTGGCACCCTCGTGGCGATCGCCTTCGTGTTCGGGTTGGCGTTTGCGTCCACGTTAGGCCTGCCCAAGAAAGGTGACGCCCTCGAGTCCATCGCCACATCGCCGCCGACGGCAGTGGCGCCGCAGGTCACCGTGCCGGTGACGAAGTCCGTGAGCGATCTGAGCGATGCGTTCGTCGGCGTGGCGGAACACACCAGGCCAGCGGTCGTGTTCATCCGGTCGCAGCACGTGGACCGCGGCGACAACCAGCGGCTGCCGCCCGGGTTCGAGGACTTCTTCCCGAACCTGCGCAGGCGTCCGCAGGTCGAGCAGGGCTCGGGGTCGGGGTTTATCGTCTCACCCGACGGCTACATCCTCACCAACAATCACGTGGTCGCGGGCGCCGACAAGGTGACCGTCCGGCTGTATGACAAACGGGAGTTCACGGCCAAGGTGGTGGGCACCGATCCGAACACCGATGTCGCGGTGATCAAGATCGATGCCCGCGGCCTGCCGACGCTCGCGTTCGGCAACTCCGACTCGACGCGCGTCGGTGAGTGGGCGCTCGCGGTGGGGAATCCGCTCGGCGAAGCCTTTGCGTTCACCGTGACCGCCGGCATCATCAGCGCGAAGGGCCGCCTCCTCGCGGGACTGCAGCAGACACGGTACTCGATCCAGGACTTCATCCAGACGGACGCGGCGATCAATCCCGGCAACTCCGGGGGCCCGCTCGTCAACATCCGTGGCCAAGTCGTGGGGATTAACTCGGCGATCGCGAGCGAGACCGGGTACTACGCGGGGTACGGCTTCGCCATTCCCATCAACCTCGCGCGCACGGTCATGGACCAGCTGGTGAAGACCGGGCACGTGGAGCGCGCCGTCATGGGCATCTCGATCCGGGATGCCAATCAGGAGGACGCCGATGCGGTCGGTCTGAAGCAGATCACGGGCGTCGTGGTGAACAGCTATACGAACGACGACTCACCGGCCAAGAAGGCGGGGATCCAGCCGGGCGACGTCATCATCGCCCTGGACGGCGAGCCGGTCGAGAACACGCCCCAGCTCCAGCAGAAGGTCGGCTTCAAGCGGCCAGGCGAGCCGGTCGAGGTGACGCTCCTCCGCCAGGGAGGCGAGAAGAAAACCGTCACGGTGCGGCTCGCGCGGGCGCCGGGGGAGACGGATAACGAGGTCGCGACGGCCTCCTCGAGGTCGAAATCGGATGTCTCGAGCAAGGAGGAGATGCTCGGGATCTCGGTTGAGCCGCTCACCCAGGACGACGCGCGCGACGCGCGGCTCCGGCCGGTGATCGAGCGCGGCGGCGGCCTGGTGGTCACCGACGTCTCGCCAGAGGGGCCCGCGTTCCAGCGGCTCCAGTCGAGCGACGACCCCGGAGGCCCGGACATCATCGTCTCGGTGAACGGAGCCCCCACGCGCACGCGCACCGCGTTCCGCGAAGCGTTGCGCAAGGTGAAGCCCGGCGACGTCGTGACCCTGCAGGTCCTGTCGCGCAGTCCCGATACGCCGGACGGCTGGGCGTCGAGAGTGGTACGGCTGAGGGTGAGATAGTCGCGAGTGAACTCGCGGCTCGGCGTCAGCCCGTAAACGGCCTCTCGCGTTCTGCTTCAGCAGACGCTGCCGAGCCGCGGCTTCAGCCGCGCGTCACGGGCGTTCGGGAGCATTACACCAGCGGTCAGCAACTGCCAGAATACCGGAAGCACGAAGGCCGCCTGGTCGGCCTTCGTGTCTTCCCGGAAGAAGAGCGCCAGCCCCATGGCCACGGCGCCCGCCGCCAAGCCGCTCGTGCCCAGCCAGCGGGGCAACGTCTTCCCATCCAGCACGCCCCATCCGAAGAGACAGGTCGTGAGACCGAGCGCGAACCCGGCCACGCGCTGGCTCGCGAGCGCGAACGGATGGATCATATCGAATAGAAAGACGGCGCGTGTGGCGGTCATTCCGGGGTCGGCCGCGACGAAGCTCTGCGCGAGCGACCAGCCCGCCCCCGCCATGAACGCCACGATCACCATCCAAGCGGTATAGGCGAACGTGCCCACGATCAATCCGGCGCGGACGGCGTTCTCCCCGGGAATGCCGGCATGCAGGCGCGCCAACCCCACCAGCCCCGTGAGCGCCAGCGGAAAGCTGAACAGGAAGCCCCAGTGGATCGCACGCCAGGCCTCGCACTGCGCGATCGTCGTGAGCTGTGCCGCACCGTCGCCCGCGAGATCGGGATGCAGGGTTCCGGCCACGATAGTGAGAACCGCGCCGAGGAGCAGGCAGCCGGGAAATACGATCCGTTGAGAGAAGGTCATGGGCGCCTCGCGCGGAAGAGTGGAGCCATCCTATATTCAGCAGCGGGTCCATCGGAGACGGAGGGGATCATGCAGCTGACGCGGATCCTGCGTGAGGGGTTCATCGCCGGTTTGATCGGCGCGGCGGCCGTGGCCCTATGGTTCCTGATCATCGACACCCTCGCCGGGCGTCCATTCTTCACGCCCGCCATGCTCGGCTCCGCCGTGTTCTGGGGCGTGCACGATCCCGCCCACGTGGTGATCGAGTACTCACGTATCATCGGCTACACGATGATCCACGTCAGCGCCTTCATCCTCGTGGGCACCATTGCCGCCGTGCTCGCGGCCGAGGTGGAGGTGGCGCCACCGACCTTGTACCTCGTGGTGGTCTTCTTCGCGATCTTCGAGTTCGGCTTCTACGTGACGGTCGCCATCCTCGCACAACCGCTCCTGGGCTCCCTGGCCTGGTGGAATGTGGCTATCGGCAACGCGATCGCCGCCTGCGGCATGGGCTATTACCTGTGGCGCGTGCACCCCAAGATCGCTGAAACCCTGAAGCTGCATCCGCTCGGAGAGACGGACGAGGGGGAGTGACGAATGCGGAATGTAGAATGTCCAATGTAGAATGTCGAATGCGGAATTGAAGAGGGAGTGTCGGGTCGCGTGACTACAGCTCCGACGCTCGCTCCTTCGACTCCGCACTCCGCATTCGGAACTCCGCACTGCCGTATGCTTCCAGCGGCACCGCTCTTTCAACGTCCCCCGCCTCTTCCCGCGCGCTCCAGCGGAACCAGACCACCCCCCCGGCGACCCACAGGTACATCGTCCCCACCACCCACATCAACAACCCGCCCAGCTGCTGGTCCGCGAGCGGCATCAGGCCCCATACGCGCGGTGCCGTCGCGTAGAAGGGATAGAGCACCGTCCCGGCGAGCGTGATCATCGCACCCGCGAGCGACATCGGGAGCCCGAGCAGAAAGAGGTAGACGAGCTGCGTGGGATAGCTCGC
>QHUC01000035.1 GCA_003221045.1 Gemmatimonadota bacterium
GTTCAACGACTGTTTTTTGAGGAGTTATGGCCAAGGCTAAGTTTGAGCGGACCAAGCCGCATGTGAACGTGGGGACGATCGGGCACGTGGACCACGGGAAGACGACGTTGACGGCGGCGCTGACGAAGGTAGCGGCGGACAAGGGGCTCGCGACCTACGTGACCTACGACCAGGTGGCAAAGGCGTCGGAGTCGCAGGGACGGCGCGATGCGACGAAGATTTTGACGATTGCGACGTCGCACGTGGAGTACGCGACGGCGGAGCGGCACTACGCGCACGTGGACTGCCCGGGGCACGCCGACTACGTGAAGAACATGATCACGGGGGCGGCGCAGATGGACGGGGCGATCCTCGTGGTGAGTGCCGTCGATGGGCCGATGCCGCAGACGCGGGAGCACATCCTGTTGGCGCGGCAGGTGAACGTGCCGGCGATCGTCGTGTTTTTGAACAAGTGCGACCTGGTGGATGACGCGGAGCTGTTGGACCTGGTGGAGCTCGAGGTGCGGGAGCTGCTCTCCAAGTACGAGTTCCCCGGGGACGACGTGCCGGTGATCCGGGGGTCGGCGCTGAAGGCGATCGCGGGGGACAAGGCGTGGGTGGGGAAGGTGGACGAGCTGCTGACGGCGTTGGACAAGAGCATCCCGGTGCCGAAGCGGGAGGTGGAGAAGCCGTTCCTGATGCCGGTGGAGGACGTGTTCTCGATCACGGGGCGGGGGACGGTGGCGACGGGGCGGATCGAGCGGGGGAAGGTGAAGGTGGGGGAGGAAGTGGAGATGGTGGGGTTTGGGACGGACAAGAAGACGGTGGTGACGGGGGTGGAGATGTTCCGCAAGCTGTTGGACGAGGGGCAGGCGGGGGACAACGTGGGGTTGCTGCTGCGGGGGGTTGATAAGACGGATGTGGAGCGGGGGATGGTGCTGGCGAAGCCGAAGAGCATCACGCCGCACACGCAGTTTGAGAGTGAGGTGTACGTGCTCACCAAAGAGGAAGGCGGGCGGCATACCCCCTTCTTCAAGGGGTACCGGCCGCAGTTTTACTTTCGGACGACGGACGTGACGGGGACGGTGGAGTTGCCGGCGGGGGTGGAGATGGTGATGCCGGGGGATAACACGAAGATGACGATCGAGCTGATCACGCCGATCGCGATGGAGGAGCAGCTGCGGTTCGCGATCCGCGAAGGCGGCCGCACCGTGGGCGCCGGCGTGGTCACGAAGATCTTGAAGTAAGGCGGAGCGATGCCGCGGGAAAACATCATTATGGAGTGCACCGTGTGCAAAGGCCGGAATTATTTCACGACCAAGAACCGGCGAAAGCACCCGGAGCGGGCGGAGTGGAAAAAGTACTGTCCGCGGTGCAACAAGCACCAGCAGCATAAGGAATCGAAGTAGTGGCGACGGAGGCACTGGAGCGCTCCGACCAGAGCTGGCTGCGGCGCGCCTGGCAGTTCGTATGGGTCGACGTGCCGGCGGAAGTTCGCAAGGTCACGTGGCCGACCTGGGACGAGCTCAAGAAGGCGACCGGGGTCATCATCGTATTCGTGCTGGCCCTCGGCGTCCTGATCGGAGTGATGGATTGGCTGCTCCAACTGATCTTCGTGACCGTCGTCTCGAAGCTGTTTTGATGTCGGAGCACCGCTGGTACGCCATTCAGACGACCGCGGGGCACGAGAACAAGGTGCGCTCGCTCATCGCGCGGCGCATCAAGGATGATCCGCGGCCGGACGAGGAAAAGCCGATCCGGCAGGCCCTGGTCCCCACCCAGGAAGTGGTGGAGATCAAGAATGGCAAGAAGGTGACGGCGGAGCGCAAGATCTACCCTGGCTATGTGCTGGTGGACATGGTCCTGAACCAGGAGACGATCCACGTCATCAACGGCATCCAGGGCGTGATCAAGTTCGTGGGGACCGGGCGGATGCCGATGCCGCTCCGCCCCGAAGAGGTGAATCGCCTCCTCGGCATCGAGGAGGCGGTGAAGGAAGAAGAGCCGCAGGAGACGATCCCGTTCCTGGTCGGTCAGGTGGTGGAGATCACCGAGGGGCCGTTCTCCGACTTCTCGGGCACGGTGGAGGAAGTGATCCCCGAAAAGGGGAAGGTGCGGGTCGCCGTGTCGCTGTTTGGCCGGCCGACCTCGGTGGAATTGGACTACTTACAGTTGAAGGCTCATTAGATGGCGAAGCCGATTGCCGCGATGGTCAAGCTTCAGGTCCCGGCCGGACAGGCGACGCCTGCGCCGCCGGTGGGGACGGCGCTCGGACCCCATGGCGTGAACATCATGGAGTTCGTGAAGCAGTTCAACGCGCGTACCGGGAGCCAGGCCGGGATGATCACCCCGGTCGAGGTGACGATCTTCAAGGATCGCACGTTCACGTTCATCACCAAGACGCCCCCCGCGGCCGTGCTCCTGAAGAAGGAGGCGGGCATCGAGAAAGGGTCACCCACCTCCAACCGGCAGAAGGTGGGAAAGGTGACGCGCGCCCAACTCAAGAAGATCGCCGAGATCAAGATGCCCGATCTGAACGCGAATGATCTCGACGCGGCGATGAGGATGGTGGCGGGCACGGCCCGCTCCATGGGTCTCGAGGTGACCGACTGATGCGCACCCACGGAAAGCGGTACCGGACCGCCGTCGGCACGCTCGAGCCGCGCAAGCTGTACGCGACGCGCGAAGCGGTCGACAAGGTGAAGGCCGCGGCGTTCGCCAAGTTCGACGAGTCCGTGGACGTCGCCGTCCGGCTGGGGGTCGATCCCAAGCACGCGGACCAGGTGGTGCGCGGCACCGTGAGCCTGCCAAACGGCACCGGCAAGCAGATCCGGGTGCTCGTCATCGCGCAGGGTGAGAAGGCCAAGGAAGCCGAGGCCGCGGGCGCCGACTACGTCGGCGTCGAGTACGTGCAGAAGATCAAGGAGGGCTGGCTCGACACCGACGTCATCGTCGCGACGCCGGACGTGATGGGACAGCTCGGTCCCCTGGGCAAGGTGCTCGGCCCCCGTGGGCTGATGCCCAATCCCAAGGCCGGCACCGTGACCATGGATGTGGCTCGGGCGGTCAAGGAATTGAAGGCGGGCAAGTTCGAGTTCCGGGTGGACAAGAGTGGCATCGTGCACGCCGCCGTTGGCAAGAAGTCGTTCAGCGCGGAAGCGCTCGAGCAGAACGTGCAGGCCTTCATGGAGGCGATCGTGCGGGCGAAGCCGCCGGCCGCCAAGGGCCACTACATCCGGTCGGTGACGGTGTCGAGCACGATGGGGCCCGGCGTACCCCTCGATCCGGCGGTGTTCGCATGATCAGGACCAAGGCCCAAAAGCAGGAGACGGTGACGGCGCTGGCGACGCGGCTGCGACGCGCGACCACGCTGTACGTCACCGATTTCACCGGGCTCGACGTCGCGAAGATGACGCAGTTGCGGCGCCGCCTGCGCCAGGCGGGCACGGACTTCGTCGTGGTCAAGAACACGCTGGCACGCCGCGCCCTGGTGGACGCACACGTCCCGGGGCTCGAGGAGCACCTGGCGGGGCCGACGGGCCTGGTGCTCACGGGGGGAGGGGAGGGGGAGGGGGGAGACCCGGTGGCGGCGGCGAAGGTGCTGGCCGACTTCGCGCGGGAATTCGAGAAACCCGCCATCAAGGTGGGATTGGTGGACGGCAAGGCGGTGACGCCCGCGCAGGTGAGGCGGCTCGCCAGCCTGCCGTCGCGCCTGGAGCTGTTGGGCCAGCTGGGCGGCGCGCTACAGGCGCCCATGGCCGGCTTCGTGGGCGCGTTGAACGGCGTGCTGATGAACATGGTGGGCGCCCTCGAGGCGCTTCGGGCGAAGCGCGCCGAGGGCGCGGCTTCCTAATCCAGGTGGGAGACTAGGGCTATGGCGACGCAGACGAGTTTGAGCAAGGACGACATCCTCGGGGCCATCGGGAACATGTCGGTGTTTGAATTAGCGGAGCTGATCGAGGCGTTCAAGGACAAGTTCAACGTCACGATCGCGGCTCCGGCGGTGGCTCCTGCGGCGGGTGCCGTGGGAGGAGCGGGCGGCGCCGCCGCCGCGCCGGCGGCTGAGGAGAAGATCGAGTTCACGGTCATCCTGAAGAGCGGCGGCGAGAAGAAGATACAGGTGATCAAAGAGATCCGGGCGATCACCAGCCTGGGCCTGAAAGAGGCCAAGGATCTGGTGGAGGGCGCGCCCGGCACCGTGAAGGAAGGCGTGTCCAAGCAGGAAGCCGAAGAGATCAAGAAGAAGCTCGAAGCGCAGGGCGCGGTTGTCGAACTGAAGTAGGCACGGGGGGGGCGGACGCGGCGGGCCATGGGGGCCCGCCGGCGACTCTCGGGTCTTCTTTGGTCCACGACATGCGCGGATTTGCCACACTCCTGCTCGCTTCCACGAGCCCCTCGGTCGACCCCGGGCCGGCGTTCCGGTCCGGGGCTGGGGGCTTTTCGCATTTGCCTGAGGTCTTGACATGACGAAGACGCTGCCGGTGCTGTCGTTTGCCAAGCTCGACCAGGGGATGCCGATGCCGCATCTCCTCGACATCCAGACGCGGGCGTTCGCGTCGCTCCTGCAGCCGGACGGCAAGGGGGGGGGCGCCGAGCGCAGCGACGTCGGGCTCGAGCGCGTGTTCAAGGACGTGTTCCCGATCCAGGACGTGAACGGGAACTACTCGCTCGAGTTCGTGAAGTACGGGCTCGGGGAGCCGAAGTACTCCGTGGAGGAGTGCATCGAGCGGGACATGACGTACTCCGTCCCCTTGAAGGCGACGCTGCAGCTGGTGGTCATGGAAGAGGTCGGGGAGACCACCAAGACCAAGCGGCCGAAGAACATCATCGAGAAGGAAGTCTATCTCGGCGAGCTCCCGATCCTCACGCCGCTCGGCACCTTTGTGATCAACGGGGCCGAGCGGGTGATCGTGTCGCAGCTGCATCGTTCGCCGGGGGTGGTGTTCGAGGAGAGCATCCATCCCAACGGCCAGCGGCTGTTCTCGGCGCGGATCATCCCGTTCCGGGGCTCGTGGGTCGAGTTCACGATCGACATCCACGACGTGGTCTACGTCCACATCGACAAGAAGAAGAAGTTCCCGGCGACGGCGCTCCTACGGGCGTTCGGCTACGGCACCAACGCCGACATCCTGAAGCTGTTTTACGCCACGAAGGAGATCGACATCACCGGCAAGCTCGAGGGCCGGGCGCAGAAGCGCGAGGTCCTCGGGACGCTGCTCGCGGCCGACGTGCCCGATCCGGAGAACAAGAAGGGGGATCCGCTCGGCAAGGTGGGCGACGAGCTGACGCTCGAGAAGTTCAACACGTTCCGGCGCGCCGGGATCAGCAAGGTGAAGGTCTTCGCGGGGTATACGTCGCTCGACCTGCGCGACGAGGCGCTCCCGACTACCACGCGGGAGCGGCAGGGTGCGCATATCCTCGCCTTCGACGTCGCCGATCCCGAGACCGGCGAGGTGCTCACCGAGGCGGGGCGCGAGCTGTCCGACACGCTCAAGAAGAAGCTGCTCAAGGCGGGCGTCACCAAGGTGGACGTGCTGCTGCCCCCGGGGCGGAGCGAGTCACCGCTCATCAAGAACACGCTGCTCAAGGACCCGACCCACACAGAGGCCGAGGCCTTGGAGCAGATCTATGCGTTGTTGCGGCCGGGCGAGGCGCCGAACCTGGAGACGGCGCGCCAGGCGCTCGAGCGGTTGTTCTTCCACCCCAAGCGCTACGACCTGGGACGGGTGGGCCGCTACAAGATCAACCAACGGCTCAAGGTGAACGTCTCGAAGGACCACACGGTCCTCACCGAGGACGACTTCATCGCGATCATCCGGTACCTGATCGAGCTGCGCGAGGGGCGCGGCTACACCGACGACATCGACCATCTCGGCAACCGCCGGGTGCGCTCGGTGGGCGAGCTGATCGCCAACCAGTTCTCGGTGGGCCTGTCGCGCATGGCGCGGCTCATCAAGGAGCGGATGAGCATCAACAACGATCCGGAGCGCATCACCCTAGACGACCTGGTGAACGCCCGGACGGTGAGCGCCGTGATCCAGGCGTTCTTCGGCAGCTCGCAGCTGTCGCAGTTCATGGATCAGACCAATCCGCTCGCCGAGCTCACGCACAAGCGCAGGCTGAGCGCCCTCGGGCCGGGCGGCTTGACCCGCGAGCGCGCCGGCTTCGAGGTGCGGGACGTGCACTACAGCCAGTACGGCCGGATGTGCCCGATCGAGACGCCGGAAGGCCCGAACATCGGACTCATCACCAGCCTGTCGTGCTACGCCCGCGTGAACGATCTCGGCTTCATCGAGACGCCGTACCGCGTGGTGAAGAACGGCAAGGTGACCGACGAGATCCGCTGGCTGTCGGCCTCGGAAGAAGAGGAATACGCGGTGGCCCAGGCGAACGCCCGGCTCACCGAGGACGGCCATTTCGCGGACGACCTGGTGCTGTGCCGGAAGCGGGACGACTACCCGCTCCTGGCGCCGTCGCGGATCGACTTCATGGATGTGGCGCCCGAGCAGCTCGTCTCGATCGCCGCGGCGCTGATTCCGTTCCTCGAGCACGACGACACCAACCGCGCGCTCATGGGCTCGAACATGCAGCGGCAGTCGGTGCCGCTCCTCTTCCCTCAGTCGCCGCTCGTGGGCACGGGGCTCGAGGAGACGGTGGCCCGGGATTCGGGCGCCGTCGTGATCGCCCGGCGCGCGGGTGTGGTCACCCGTGTCACCGCCGATGAGATCATCATCGACGCCGGTGAGGAGGAAGCCAAGGCCGGGGATCATCCCCTGGCGCGGCTCAAGCAGCACGACCGCTACCGCCTGAAGAAGTTCTGGCGGACCAATCAGGACACGGCCATCAACCAGCGGCCGCTCGTGCAGGTGGGCCAGAAGGTGAAGGCCGGCCAGATCGTGGCGGACGGCGCCGGGACGGAGCGCGGCGAGCTCGCGCTCGGCGCGAACGTGCTGGTCGCGTTCATGCCGTGGTACGGACACAACTTCGAGGACGCCATCGTGCTCTCCGAGCGCCTGGTGAAGGACGACGTGTACTCGTCGATCCATATCCAGGAGCTCGAGCTGCACGTCCGCGACACCAAGCGCGGGCGTGAGGAGATCACCCGCGAGATCCCGAACGTGGCCGAGGAGTCGCTCGTCGACCTGGACGAGCGCGGCATCGTCCGGATCGGGGCGCACGTCAAGGCGGGCGACATCCTGGTCGGCAAGATCACCCCCAAGGGGGAAACGGAGCTCAGCCCCGAAGAGAAGCTCCTCACGGCCATCTTTGGCGAGAAGGCCAAGGACGTGAAGGACTCGTCGCTCAAGGTGCCACCGGGGATGGAAGGCGTCGTCATCGACGTGAAGATCTTCTCGCGCATCGAGGATCAGGTGGTCGAGAAGGACCGCGGCGAGCGCATCGGCGAAGTGCGCCGGCTCGAGGCGGACGAGAAGGCGCGGATCTCGGAGGCCATGTTCGTCGAGCTGGCGGAGCTGCTTGCGGGCCAGGAAGTCGGCCTGATGCTCAAGTCGGGCACGGTAGAAGAGTTCCTGCCCCAGGGCACGAAGCTCACGCGGCAGCAGGTCGAGGGCATCCACTTCGCGGACGTCGACCTGAAGACACTGCGGGTGACCAACAAGGCGGTGAACGAGCGGATCCGCGCCGTGCTCGACGCCGCGACCGCCGAGCGCGCCAAGATCGAGGAGAAGTCCGAGGATCAGATCGACAAGATCCTGCAGCCGGACGAGCTCCCGCCGGGCGTGATCCAGCTCGTGAAGGTGTACGTCGCCGAGAAGCGGAAGATCTCGGTGGGCGACAAGATGGCGGGCCGCCACGGGAACAAGGGCATCATCGCGCGGATCGTGCCGGAGGAGGACATGCCGTTCCTCCCGGACGGCTCGCCGGTGGACATCGTCCTCAATCCGCTGGGCGTGCCGTCGCGCATGAACGTGGGGCAGATCCTCGAGACCCACCTCGGGTGGGCCGCGACGATCCTGGGCTTCGAGGCCAAGACGCCCGTCTTCCAGGGCGCGGACGAGACCGAGATCGGAGTGTTGTTGCGCCTGGCGGGCCTGTCGTGGGCCGCCGAGGGCCTGCGGCTGGCCGCGCGTCCCCCTGAGCTTGACCCCGAGACGGTGCGCCGCATCGCCGAAGACGTGCGGAAGCTGCCCGCGACCAACGGTGGCCGACCCGACCTCGCCAAGGCCGGGATCGCGCTGCTCGCCAGCCGGGCGCTCTCGCAGGAGACGCGGGACCTGCACCACCAGTTCGTGGATTTCCTCAAGGCGGCGGCCAAGGAGCTGGCGGGGCGCGAGCGCGACTTGCGCCAGAGCGAGAAGGAGTTCCACGAGGTCCGCCTGGAGGCCGAGGATCTCGGCAAGCCGGAGCAGGCCGCTTTCAAGGCGGGGCTCAAGGAGAGCGAGAAGTTCCTGGAGCACGACAAGCCGGCCGAGGTGCTCGAGGCGGTGGGACTGCCGGCGCTCGCGGCGCTGCTCGGGCCCAAGTCCGAAGCGGACTTGGACCAGGCGGCAAACGAGCTGCTCAAGGTGGCGGGCCTCACGCCCACGGGAAAGGCGCGGCTCCGCGACGGACGCTCGGGCGAGTACTTCGCCTCGGACGTGACCGTCGGGTCGATCTACATGATGAAGCTGTCGCACCTGGTGGACGACAAGATTCACGCCCGCTCCATCGGTCCGTACTCGCTGGTGACCCAGCAGCCGCTCGCCGGCAAGGCGCAGTTCGGCGGCCAGCGGTTCGGGGAGATGGAGGTGTGGGCGTTGGAAGCGTACGGGGCGGCGCACACGCTGCAGGAGATCCTCACGGTCAAGTCGGACGACGTGAACGGTCGCAGTCGCGTGTACGAGGCCATCGTCAAGGGGCAGAACCTGCCGAAACCCGGCATCCCCGAGTCCTTCAACGTGCTGGTGAAGGAACTCCAGGCCCTGGGGCTGAAGGTCACCCTGGGCACCACCGAGGACGTTGAGGAATAAGGGGAGGGAGACGCGATGATCGATTTCCGTAGCGGGCGCGAGCCGAAGAGCTCGAGCTTCGATTACATCCAGATCCGGATTGCTTCTCCGGAGGAGATCCGCGGACCCCGCGACTCGAAGGAGCGCGAGCGCCTCGAGCTGCAGGGCCAGCGGACGTGGTGGTCCTGGGGCGAGGTCACCAAGCCCGAGACCATCAACTACCGGTCCTTCAAGCCGGAGCGCGACGGCCTGTTCTGCGAGCGCATCTTCGGCCCGGTGAAGGACTGGGAGTGCCACTGCGGCAAGTACAAGCGCATCCGCTACCGCGGCGTCATCTGCGACCGTTGCGGCGTGGAAGTGACCTTGTCCAAGGTGCGCCGCGAGCGTATGGGACATATCGAGCTCGCGGTGCCGGTGGCGCACATCTGGTTCTTCAAGACGTTGCCGTCACCCATGGGCAACCTGCTCGACATGACCCTGCGGGATCTCGAGCGGGTGATCTACTACACGAATTACGTGGTGATCGAGCCGGGTGAGCAGGAGGTGCAGGAGAAGGAGCTGCTCGACGAAGACCGCTTCCTGGAGCTGCGCGCCAAGGCGAAGGCCGAGGGCGACGCGGCGTTCAAGGCGGACATCGGCGCGCCCGCGGTACGGGCGTTGCTCGAGCGGCTGAACGTCGACAAGCTTGCGGACGAGCTACGCGAGGCAGTCGCGGGCGAGACGAGCCAGCACCGCAAGAAGCAGCAGCTCAAGCGCCTCAAGATCGTCGATGCGTTCCGGAACTCTGGGCTCGCCGGCGAGGGCCGGAACGACCCGCGCTGGATGATCCTGGACGTGGTCCCGGTCATTCCGCCAGACTTGCGGCCGCTGGTGCCGCTCGACGGCGGGCGCTTCGCCACGTCGGACCTGAACGACCTGTACCGGCGCGTGATCAACCGGAACAACCGGCTCCAGAAGCTGATCCTACACCGGGCGCCGGAGGTCATCCTGCGGAACGAGAAGCGCATGCTGCAGGAGGCGGTGGACGCGCTGTTCGACAATGGCCGCCGCTCGAAGGCGATCCGCGGGCGCGGCAAGCGGCCGCTCAAGTCGCTCTCCGACATGCTCAAGGGCAAGCAGGGCCGGTTCCGCCAGAACCTGCTCGGCAAGCGCGTGGACTACTCGGGCCGCTCGGTGATCGTGGTGGGCCCGGAGCTGCGGCTGCATCAGTGTGGGCTGCCCAAGGCGATGGCGGTCGAGCTGTTCAAGCCCTTCATCATCCACAAGCTGGTGGAGAAGGGCATCGCGGAGACGGTCAAGCGCGCCAAGAAGATCGTGGAGAAGGAGTCGCCGGAGGTGTACGAGATCCTCGAGGAGATCATCGAGGATCACCCGGTCCTGTTGAACCGCGCGCCCACCCTGCACCGACTCGGCATCCAGGCGTTCGAGCCGGTGCTGGTCGAGGGCAAGGCGATCCGGATCCACCCGCTCGTGTGCGCCGCGTTCAACGCGGACTTCGACGGCGATCAGATGGCCGTGCACGTGCCGCTCTCGTTCGAGAGCCAGCTCGAATGCCGGCTGCTCATGATTTCGTCCAACAACGTGTTGAAGCCCTCGGACGGACGGCCCGTGGCCGAGCCGTCGCAAGACATGGTGCTGGGCTGCTACTTCCTAACCAAGGAGCCCGCTGACTTCGAGCAGGCCGATGTGAGGGCGGAGGCGGCGCACGTGGGCTCGATCGCGGAGCTCGACATGGGGCTCGCGACCAAGCGAATCGCCTATCACTCGCCCGTGTATTTCTGGGACGGGTCCGCGTGGGTTTACACGACCGCGGGGCGGGTCATCTTCAACAGCATTCTCCCCGAGGGCATCCGGAGTGAGGGCTTTCACAACCAGGTGATGCGCAAGCGCGACCTGTCGGAGCTGGTGTTCGAGAGCTACCGGTGGGCCGGGCTCACGAGCACCGTGCAGTTCCTGGACATGCTCAAGGAGTTCGGCTTCCGCTACGCCACCATGGGTGGCGTCTCGATCGGGGTCGAGGACCTGGAGATTCCGGCCGAGAAGTCGAGCCTGCTGCACGATGCGGAGGGACGCGTCGAGCGGTTCCAGCGGGCGTATGCCACGGGCCAGATCACCTTCGGCGAGCGCTACAACAAGGTGATCGATGCGTGGACGCACGCGAACAACGACATCGCGGACGCCATGGTGAAGACCATGCAGCGCTCCAAGGGCGGCTTCAACCCGGTGTTCATGATGTTCGACTCCGGGAGCCGGGGCTCGCGTGACCAGATCCGCCAGCTGGCGGGGATGCGCGGCCTCATGGCGAAGCCGCAGAAGAAGCTCACGGGCGGCATCGGCGAGATTATCGAGAGCCCCATCAAGTCGAATTTCCGCGAGGGGCTGTCGGTGCTCGAGTACTTCATCTCGACGCACGGCGCGCGCAAGGGTCTGGCGGACACGGCGTTGAAGACCGCGGACGCGGGCTACCTGACGCGCCGGCTGGTGGACGTGGCGCAGGACGTCACGATCACCGAGGAAGATTGCGGCACGATCCTCGGCCTCGAGATGTCGGCGCTGAAGGAGGGCGAGGACATCATCGAGCCGCTGCGCGAGCGGCTGGTAGGTTGCGTGGCGCTCGACGAGGTCACGGACCCGCACGAGCTCGATGAAGACGAGCGGCCCAAGGTGCTGGTCGAGGCGGGGAAGCTGATCGACGAGGAGACCGCGCAGGCGATCGAGGACGCGGGGATCGAGTCGGTCCGGATCCGGTCTGTGCTCACCTGCGAGGCCAAGCGCGGCGTGTGCCGGATGTGCTACGGCCGGAACCTCGCCAC
>QHUC01000279.1 GCA_003221045.1 Gemmatimonadota bacterium
GTACGCCTGTGCGCGCGCGATCGCCGCGCCCTCCATCTGGCACGTCGACACGAACGCATTTACCAGCGTGGTCTTCCCGACGCCGGGGTCGCCGAGCACCACGATGATCCGGGGCTCACGGCGTCGCACCTCCAACCAGGCATCGTACAGGCGAGCGAATTCATTTTCGCGGCCGATCAACGTCTCCGCCTCGAAGCGCCGCTCCCGACGCTCCGAGACCTGACCCGCCCCCGCCCCGGCCGCCGCCCCCGCGTCCGGCCGCGGCGTCGCTCGCCGCCCCTCGCGCAGGAGGTTCGCGACGCGAGCCAGGTCAGCGCTCGGCTTTGCGCCGAGCTCCTCGGCCAGGCGCGCTTCGAAGCGGGCGTACGCCTTGAGCGCATTGCTGCGATCTCCCACCCATGCGCGTGCCTCCATCACGCCACGCACCGCATCCTCGGATAGCGGGTCGAGCTCGAGCAGCAGCTGCGCATGCTTTTCGACGGCCGCGAAGTCGCCAATCCGGCGGCCGGCATCCATCTGCTTCACGAGGGAGTCACGGATCCGCGGCATCAGCTTGGCGCGCCACTCGTCCTTCCACTGCTCGAACTGGACGGCTCCCGGGACCTCGAACCCGTCGAGGAACTGCCCGCGGATCGCGGGTTCATCGGCGTCGAGTGTCCCCACATCCGCCTGCACAGCACCCGGTGCCAGCCCGACGGAGGATCGCTGAATCACTAGGTGCTCGCGACCGACCTTCGCCCTGAGCACCGTCAGCGCCTGAGCCAGCGAATGACGAGCCCGTACCGCCGGCACGTCGGGCCACAACAGGTCCATGAGGTAGTCGCGGGTGAACTTCCGGCCGGCTTCGACGGCCAGGCGGATCAGTAACGCGAAGTGCTTCCGCGTGCGGAAACGGATTTGGTCCCCCGCCTCGGTGAGAAGGAGAGGGGCCCCGAGGCTGAGGAGATGCAGGTGCGGCGCCAAGCGGACGGCTCGCGGCGTTTCGGAATGGTACTATTAGGCAGCTGATTCAACGCCGTGTCAACACGCTGGACTGGAAGGTGTTAACGGACTTTCGTGCCTGTCCATGCCCCGACTGTCAACAATTGTTCTGAAGGGCTCGGCGGGAGAGGCGGTTGTACCAATGCCCGCCTGGTCAGCGGTCGAGCGCGCTCTAGTCACCCTCCGAATCGAACGTTACCCTCTGCCAACCCGCCCCTCGTTCATCACCTACGGCACGCTCGACGGGAATGCGCATCCCGCCGTCGTCCTCCTCGTGATGGACATCGCCGGGAAGCCGGCATTCCGCTGTTCCGCCACCCTGATCGCCCCGAAGGTCGTGCTCACCGCGGGGCATTGCGCCGGGGAGCCCGGCGAGTTCAGTGGCATGCGCATTTTCACCGAGTCGGATGTCCAGAACGGAAACAACAACTATCCGTTCGCGGGCCCGAACAGTGTCGAGGCCACGGCGTGGCACTCCCACCCGCTCTTCACCGAGAGCGCGTTCTTCCTGCACGACGTGGGCGTGGTCCTCTTGAAGAAGGCTGTCAACCTCCCCTCAGACCAGTACGGCAAGCTCCCCACGCAGGACCAGCTCGACCCGCTGCAGCCGAGGAGTTCCACGATCTTCACCGCCGTCGGGTATGGCGTGCAGCGGATCAATCCCGTGTTCGTCGTGGCTGAGAAGGTGCGCATGGACGCCCAGCCGCACCTGATCCAGATCGACGGGGGCATCGTGGGGGATTTCTCGCTCCTGCTCTCGAACAACGCCTCGACCGGTGGCACGTGCTTCGGCGATTCCGGCGGGCCCAACTACCTCGGTACGAGCAACGTGATCGCCGGCGTCACGTCGTTCGGACTCAACGGAACGTGCGGCGGGACCGGCGGGGTGTTCCGTTTGGACCGGAAGAACGTACTGGATTTCGTCGGGCAATACTTGCGGTAAGGTAGACAACGGCGACACATGTTCTCTCCTCGGCGCCCGCTTCGCTACTTCTTGTTCCCCCTCGTTGGGGTGGCGGCGGCAGCCTGCGGGTCGGATAAGTCAGGGATCACGGGCGTCGGCGGGAGCCCGTCCCCGAACTTCGTCCAGCTCCAAAGCGACCCCGGTGATTACATCGGTGGGGGTCAGACGTATAACTACACCCAGGCAAGCGCCATCCTTACCGTAACGGCAAACGGCGGCCACCTTTCCGTCAGCATCAGCGGAGATCAACAGTGGTCTGGGGACTTCCAGAGTCCTAGCGCACTCACCCAGCTCCAACCCGGTACGTACAGCGGCCTCCAGCGTTACCCATTCAATGATCCGGCGACGGGAGGCCTCAGCTGGTACGGCGAAGGGCGCGGGTGCAATACGCTCACAGGGTCCTTCACCGTCGACAGCGTCACGTATGCGAACGGCAATCTGACCACCGTCGACCTGCACTTCGAGCAGCATTGCGAGGGTGCCACGCCCGCGTTGCACGGGACGATCCACTGGCGGTCCGATGACCACACGGTCCCG
>QHUC01000036.1 GCA_003221045.1 Gemmatimonadota bacterium
TTTTCGGAGCGGGACGACGAGCGTGTTCAAGGCGCCCGCCATCGACTTCGATCCGTCCGGCTATGAGACGAAGCAGGTGTTCTACACGAGCAAGGACGGAACGCGCGTGCCGATGTTCATCACGCACAAGAAGGGGCTCGCGCTCGATGGGACGAATCCCACCCTGCTGTACGGCTACGGCGGCTTCAACATCAGCCTCACGCCCAGCTTTTCGGTCGGCACGCTGGTGTGGCTCGAGATGGGCGGCGTGTATGCCCAGCCAAACCTGCGCGGCGGCGGTGAGTACGGCGAAGAGTGGCATCAGGCGGGGATGCTCGACCGCAAGCAGAACGTATTCGACGACTTCATCGCCGCGGCGGAGTACCTGGTCGCCCAGCGCTACACGTCCTCCCAGAAACTCGCCATCGCCGGCGGGTCGAACGGAGGCCTGCTCGTGGGCGCGGCCATGACGCAACGCCCGGAGCTGTTCGGCGCCGCCCTGCCCGCGGTGGGCGTGATGGACATGTTGCGATTCCACAAGTTCACGATCGGGTGGGCCTGGGTGACGGACTACGGGTCAGCGGACAGCGCGTCGCAGTTCCCCTATCTGTACAAGTACTCGCCGTTGCACAACATCCGAGCGGGCACCAAGTACCCGGCCACGCTCGTGACCACGGCCGATCACGATGATCGGGTCGTGCCGGGACACTCCTTCAAGTTCACGGCCACGCTCCAGGCGGCGCAGGCCGGACCCGAACCGGTGTTGATCGAGATCGAGACCAAGGCAGGACATGGGGCCGGCAAGCCGACGAGCAAGATCATCGAGGAGCAAGCCGACAGATTCGCGTTTCTTGTGCGCAACCTGGGCATGGCGTTGCCCTAGACGGGACTAGTCGATGAGGTCTCCCAGGAGCTGGCGGGCGATCACGATCCGCTGGATCTCGCTCGTGCCTTCGCCGATCTCGCAGATCTTGGCGTCCCGCATCATCCGCTCGACCGGGTAGTCCGTGGTGTAGCCGTAGCCGCCGTGCAGCTGGACGGCCTTCGTGGTGGCGCGCATGGCGAGTTCCGACGCGTACAGCTTCGCCATCGCGGCTTCCTTCTTGAACGGTCGGCCCTGCTGCTTGAGCCAGGCGGCGTGGTATACCAGGTGGGTGGCCGCCTCGATCTCCGTGGCCATGTCGGCAAGCGCGAAGTGCACGCCCTGGAAGCTCGCGATCGGTTTGCCGAACTGGCGTCGCGTCGTCGTATAACGGAGGCACTCCTCGAGCGCCCCCTCCGCAATCCCGAGCGCCAGCGCACCCAGGCCGATACGACCCCCGTCGAGCGTGTGGAGGAACTGGCGAAACCCGTCGTTGACCGGTCCGAGGACGTCCTCCTTCGGGACGATCGCGTCCTGGAACACGAGCTCGCGGGTGTCGGAGGCGCGCCAGCCGAGCTTGTCCTCCTTCTTGGCCGCGGAGACACCGCGGCATTTGGGCAATGAGGCATCGTGCCCCACACCGACGCGCTGGGCTTCCTCGAGGTCGGTGGTGTCCTTGGTGACGATGAACGCCGTGATGCCACGCGTCTTTGTGGCCGTGGGATCGGTGCGCGCCGTGACGACGAAGATCTCGCCCACGCCCGCGTGGGTGATGAAGATCTTGGAGCCATTCAGGACGTAATGGTCACCCCGGTCTTCCGCCGTCGTGCGCGTGCCTCCGGCGTCCGACCCGGCCCCGGGCTCCGTCAGCCCGAACCCGCCCAGCACCTTGCCCGCAGCGAGCAGGGGGACGTAGCGCTGCTGCTGAGCGGGCGTCCCGAAATCCATGATCGGGGACGTGCCGAGTGTGGTGTGCGCGCTGACCGTGATGGCGTGGCTCGCATCCACCTTCGCGAGCTCGTGGATCACCATGATGTAGGACAGGTAATCCATGCCGCAGCCGCCCAAGTGCTCCGGCCAGGGGATCCCGAACAGTCCCAGATCCGCCATCTGGCGCACGTTGTCCCAGGGGAACGCGCTGTCGAGGTCATACCGTCGGGCACTGGGCTTCACGACTTGTTGCGCGAAGTCGCGCACCATGTCGCGCACCTGGAAGTGATGATCAGTGAAGTAGAGGGAGTCGTGCATGGGCGAAATATAGGCGCCTTTGCCGCCCTTTATCCCGTAGTTCCAAACCCCGCCGCGATGCAGTTGATCGACAGCAGCAGCGCCGCGAGGTCGTCCTGGGCCCGCTCCGGCGGAGCGGCGCGGTAGCGACGCAGCAGCTCGATCTGCTGACGGTTCACCTGATTGAGGGTCGGCAGACGGCTCGCCAGTCGCTGGCGGAACTGCGGAAACCGCTCGGCGAGCCCAGTGCACCCGGTGAGGCGCCGGACCACGTCCGCCGTCCGATGGTACTCGTCGGTCACGAGGGTGAAGATCTCCTGGCGTACCCAGGGATCGGCCACCAAGTCGGCGTATTGACGGGCCAGCTCGAGGTCGACGTAGGCGAGGGTCTTTTCGGCTTCGTCGATGATGAGTCGAAAGAGGCGAAAGTCGCTGAACATCCGCTTGAGGAGTGCCTCGCCGCGCGCTCCTCGGACCTCGAGGAACGTCCCCACGCCCGTCCCCACGCCGAACCAACCGGGAATGAAGTGCCGATTCTGCGTCCAGGCGAATACCCAGGGGATTGCGCGCAGATCGGCGAGCGTGCGCACGCCGGTCCGACGCGCGGGCCGGGACCCGATGTTCAGGAGCGCGATCTCCTCCACCGGTTTGCGTACTTGAATGACACCACTTCGCCCTGCTCCGTGAGGCGCAACCGCCCCTGAATGGATCCGGCCGGCTGCGCCGCGATCGCCCGACCCGTGGGCGCGCCTCCACGGCTCACCGAGCCCCCGCGGCCGTGGAAGAACGCGATCGGCACGCCGCACTCGCGGCCGAGTCGCGTGAGCCGCAGCTGCGTCTTGGCGAGCTCCCAGTTGGAAGAGAGAAAGCCGCCGTCCTTGTTCGAGTCGGAGTAGCCGATCATCACTTCGAACACCCCACCCTGCGCCCGGACGCTGCGGCGCACGAGCGGCACCTGGAGCAGGTCCCGCGTGATCTCCGGCGCCCGGCGCAGGTCGTCGATAGATTCGAACAACGGGACGATCGGCAACGTGCAGCTCTCCACGCCCGCCGCATCCGCGAACAGGCCCGCTTCCTTGGCGAGGAGGTAGACGCCGAGCACGTCGGCCGCGTCGTGCGTCATGCTGAGGACAAAGCTGCCGACCGCCTCGCGGTCGAGCCGATCGCGCATTTCACGAATCAGGCCGAACAGGCCGCAGAGCTCCTCGGCTTCCGGCGGCGGCGCGGCGCGATCTCCCCTCAGCGGGCGTCCCAGCTCGCTCACGAGCCAGGCGCGCCATGCAGCCGACGCCGCATCGGGCGGCTCGCCGGCGTTTCGCGCGCGCCACAAAGCGGCGAGGGCGCCGGTCAGTCGCGGAGCATTGTCCCGCACGTCGAGCCGGAAGGTGCTGAAGCGGAACGCCTCGACCTCGCGGCGCAACGGCCGCACGAGGAGGTTCGCGGCGCTGGCGCAGCGCGCCGCGACGAGTCCGGCCTCGAGGGTACGGAGGTCTGCCACCAGGTCATCGGCCGTCGCGTAGCCGCGTCCCTCCGAGACCTCACGGCCCTCGGCGGCGGCCAGCGTCTGGTCGAGCCGCCGCAGCAGACAGGTCCGCAGGCTCGCCATCCGGTTCTCGAGCAGCGTACGCCGTGTGACCTCGTTCGTGACGAAGGGATTGCCGTCCCGGTCGGCGCCGATCCACGAGCCGAACTGGAAGAACGGCGGGACGTCGAATTGCTCTCCCGGGTAGGCCTGCCGCAGGGCGCGCTCCAGCTTCTCGACCAGCTCCGGGACCACCTCGAAGAGATTTTCGTTGATGAAGTACAGCCCCCAGGCCAGCTCCTGCTCCACGGTCGGCTTCTCGAGTCGCAGCTCGCCCGTGAGCCACAACAGCTCGATCTCCGTCCGGAGATTGTCGAGGAGCGCGCCGCGCTCACGCGGCGTCCAGCGCGGCGCTTCGAGGTCCACCAGTCGGCGATAGATGCGCCGATGCTTCTCGAGCACGGTCACGCGCTTGGCTTCCGTGGGGTGCGCCGTGATGACGGGCCGCACCCGGAGACTGCCGACCATGGTGCGCACCTCGTGCGGCGCGAGGCCGGCGCGTGCCGTGGCGGAAACGACGTGAGCGAACGTTCCCCGGACCTGCTCGTAGCCGCGCTCGACCTCGCTCTGGCGTCGCTGACGCATCGCGGCATTCTGCTCCGCGATGGACAGGAGCTGGAACCACATCCCCTGCGCCTGAATGGCCCGCGCGACGAGCTCGGGGGGCGCGTCGGCTTCGAGCGGCTGCCCCTCGAGCACCCGCTCGATTTCCGGATGATGGGTGCGAATCACGTCGAGCAGGCCGTCGTACAGCAGGCCCGCCGTGCGTCTCAGGTACTCGGCGGTGTCAACGAGGACGAAATCTTCAGCGGGTGGCGTCACGCCACGCGGTCGCGCGGAGGCGCGCCCGCGAAAAAGGTTTTCAAGTTATCCAGCGCCCGGAGACCCATTGCCACACGGCTCTCGTGCGTCGCACTGCCCAAGTGGGGGAGCAGCACGACGTGCTCCATCTGCAGGAGCTCTGGGGAGACGGCGGGCTCTCGCTCGAACACGTCGAGCCCCGCTCCCGCGATCGTGCCGCGCTTGAGCGCGGCCACAAGGGCGGCTTCGTCCACGATGTCGCCGCGGGCGTTGTTGATGAGGAACGCACCCCGTTTCATCAACCCGAGCCGCCGGGCATCCATCAGGTGGCGGGTCTCCGGAGTCGCCGGCGAATGGAGTGAGACGAAGTCCGCCTCCCGCAGCACCTCGTCGACGCTCGCCCGCGGCTCCGCGCCGAGCTCCGCTACGACGGCGGGCGCCGGAGGATAGGGATCGTGGAAGATCACCCGCATGCCGAAGCCGTGGCGGGCACGGTGCGCCACCGCCCGCCCAATGCGCCCTAGCCCGATGAGTCCCAGGGTCTTGCCGCTCACGCGGGTCCCCAGCATGTGAGTGGGTCCCCAGCCGGTCCACGCGCCGGCGCGCACCTGCCGCTCACCCTCTCCGGCGCGACGCGCCACCATCAGCATCAGCAGCATCGCGTCGTCGGCGGTATCGTCGGTCAATACATCGGGCGTGTTGGTCACCACCAGGCCACGCGCCTTCGCGGCCCCCGTATCAATGTGGTTGAAGCCCACGCCGTAGTTGGCGATGATGCGGGCTTTCAGCGGCTCGGCGCCGAGCACCTGGGCGGTCAGCCGGTCGGTGACGGTGGGAAGCAGCGCGTCCGCGGTGCGCAGCGCGTCGGCGAGCTCCGTGGCGCTGAAGGGATGGTCGTCGGCGTTCAGGCGAGCGTCGAATTCGCGGGCCGCCTGCTCCTCGACCGGCCCCGGGAGCCGGCGGGTGACCACGACCGTCGGACGCCCACTTCCGGGTCGCCCGGCGCTCACCGCTCAACCATCACCGGCCGGGACGGCTGCCGCGCGAGCGCCTCCGCGACCGTAGACCCGAGCTCGGCAGGGCTGGGCGCCACGGTCAGCCCGGCCGACCGCATGATCTCGGCCTTCTCGGCGGCGGTGTCTCCGAAAGCGGAAATAATGGCGCCGGCGTGCCCCATGCGGCGCCCCTTGGGCGCGGTGAGTCCCGCGACGTAACCGATGACGGGCTTGGTCATCTGCTCCTTCACGAACATCGCGGCGTCGGCTTCCTGAGGACCGCCGATTTCGCCGATCATCACCACCGCCTTCGTCTCCGGATCCTGCTCGAAGAGGGCCAGCATGTCGACGAACGAGCTGCCGTTGATCGGATCGCCGCCGATGCCCACGCTCGTCGTAATGCCGACGCCCAATGCCTTCATTTGGGATGCCGCCTCGTAGCCGAGCGTCCCGGACCGTGTGACCACGCCCACCGCCCCGCGGATCGTCACGACGAGGCGGATGCCGGCGTCCGCGGCCTCCATGATCGCGTCGGCGCAGAAGGGCGCGGGAACGAGGACGAGACTGGCGGCGGCGCCCGTGCTCTCCACCGCCTCCTTGACCGTGTTGAACACCGGCCGCCCCAGGTGCTCGCTGCCGCCCTTCCCCGGCGTGACGCCGCCCACGACGTTCGTGCCATAGGCGATCATTTCCCTGGCGTGGAACGTCCCCTTGTCGCCGGTGAAGCCCTGGACGATGACCCGCGTCTTCTCGTCGAGCAGGATGCTCATGCGGCGAGCCCGGCGTCGCGGGCGGCCACGACGCGCTCCGCGGCCTCCGAGAGCGTATCCGCCGTGTGGATCTGCAGGCCGCTCTCCTTGAGGATGCGGCGTCCCTCCTCGACATTGGTTCCGGCCAGGCGCACGACGAGGGGCACCGGCACGCGCACCTCCCGCACGGCCTGCACGACGCCCTGCGCCACCCAGTCGCATCGGTTGATCCCGGCGAACACGTTCACAAGGATGGCCCGGACGTTCTTGTCGGAGAGGACCAGGCGAAACGCGGCCGCGACGCGGTCGGGGCTGGCGCCGCCCCCGATATCGAGAAAGTTCGCGGGCTCGCCGCCGGCGTGCTTGATCATGTCCATGGTCGCCATCGCGAGGCCGGCGCCGTTGATGATGCAGCCGATATCGCCGTCCAACGCGACGTAATTCAGGCCGTGCTCCGCCGCCTCTGCTTCGCGCGGATCCTCCTGCGCGTAGTCGCGCAGCTCGGCGACATTCGGCCGCCGGAACATCGCGTTGTCATCAAAGCTCATCTTCACGTCGAGGGCGAGCACCTGGCCGTCCTTGGTGACCACGAGCGGGTTGATCTCGACCATGGTGGCGTCGAGCTCTCGGAACGCCTGATACGCGCCCAGGATGGCCGTCGCGGCCTGATTCACCTGCGGCGGGGCGAGGCCGAGGCCGAACCCCAGCTCCCGCGCCTGGAACGCCTGCATCCCGACGGCCGGCTCGACCACCTCGCGCAGGATGGCCGCAGGCTCCCGCTGCGCGATCTCTTCGATCTCCATGCCCCCGTGCGGGTGCGCCACCACGACAATGCGCTCGCGCTTGCGGTCGAGCACCAGCCCGACGTACAGCTCGCGGTCGATCGGGAGCGCCTGTTCGACCAGCACGCGATGGACGGGCAGACCTTCCGGGCCGGTCTGGGCGGTCACAAGCGTCTTACCGAGCAGCTCCTTCACGGCCTGGCGGACATCGGCGTCAGTCGAGCAGAGCCGGATGCCCCCCGCCTTGCCGCGGGCGCCCGCGTGGATCTGCGCCTTCACCACCCACCGCAGGCCGCCGATCTCGGTCGCCCGGTACACGGCCTGGTCGGCGCTGTACGCTACCCCGCCCTTCGGCACGGGGACACCGAACGCCGTGAGCAGCTCCTTCGCCTGATACTCGTGGATTTCCACGACTACGCTCTCGCTGCGGCGAGGGGCGTGGTAGCCTTCGCGCGGTCCGCGATGGCGGAGGCGATCTGGACGACGTTCTGGGCCATGCGCGCGGAGGCGGCGTCGATCATGCGGCCGTCGAGTTGTGCGGCGCCGCGGCCGGCGCGCGCCGCCTCGTCGAGCGCGAGGAGGATGCGGCGGGCGCGATCCACCTCTGCGGCAGGGGGCGTGAAGACCTCGTTGGCGAGTGGAATCTGGGACGGGTGAATGGCCCATTTGCCCTCGTAGCCGAGTGCGGCGGCCCGCCGGGCGGCGGCCACGTATCCATCTGGGTCTTTGAAGTCGCCGTACGGACCATCGATCGGACGCAGGCCGTAGGCGCGGCACGCGGTCACCATCCGCGCGAGCGCGGCGTGCCACTGGTCGCCCGGGTAATCGGGGTTCAAGCCGCCGATGTTCACCGTCCGGGCGCGGAGGCTCGCGGCGAGATCCGCGACGCCGAAATGCATCGCCTCGAGTCGGCGGCTCGCCTGCGCGATCGCTTCGACGTTAGCCATGCCGAGCGCGGTCTCGATCAAGACTTCGATCCCGATGCGGTGGGAGATGTGCCGCGCCGTCTCGATCTGCGTGAGCAACGCGTCCACCAGGTACACGTCCGCCGGGACCCCGACCTTCGGCACCAGGACGACGTCGAGCCTGTGGCCCGCCTCCTCGACGATGTCGACCACGTCCCGGTACATGTAGTGCGTGTCGATCCCGTTAACGCGCACGGAGATCGTCTTGCCCCGGCTGTTCCAGTCATGCTCGAGCAAGCCGGCCACGACGTTCTTCCGCGCCTGCTCCTTGTCGGCGGGCGCGACGGCGTCTTCGAGGTCGAGGAAGACGTAGTCGGCTTCACCTCGGAGCGCTTTCTCGAACATGGCGGGCTGCGAGCCGGGCACGGCGAGCTCGCTCCGCTGCAGGCGGGGAGGATGCGCCGGCTCGTACCGAGTGAGACTCATGCCCTCACGGTCACGCGTGGTGTCGTCTTCCCGCCCGCGGTTTGCACCGCGTCGGGGGATTGGGTCGCGGCGCCGCGCGCGAGCAGCGGGGCGGCCGTCCCGCGGTAGTACTCGGCGGCGGCGGCGACGCCGCTGCCCACTGTAACCGGGATGCCCACGTCCCGCATCGCCATTTCCGCGCCGGCGATCGCGCCGAGCAGCATCAGCTCGTTCAGGTCCCCGAGGTGGCCGATCCGGAAGAGCTTGCCCGCCATGCGGGCCAACCCCGCGCCGAGCGCCAGGTTGTACCGCCGGAAGGCCACGTCGATCACGTCGGCCCCGTTGAAGCCCTCGGGCACGAGGATCGCGCTCACCGTGTCCGACTGCCATTTGGGAGCCTTCGCGCAGAGCTTGAGCCCCCAGGCGCGGACCGCCGCGCGCACGCCCTCGGCGAGGCGCCGATGTCGGGCGAAGATATTGTCGAGGCCCTCTTCGGACAGGATGGCGAGCGATTCGCGCAATCCGTAGAGCATCGGGATGGACGGCGTGTACGGGAAATAGCCGCTCGGGTTGGCCCTGAGCATGTCTCCGAAATCGAAGAACACCCGAGGGCAGCGGGCGCTCTCGCGGGCGGCGAGCGCCTTCGGACTGGCGCACACGATCGCCAATCCGGCGGGCAGCATGAGGCCCTTTTGCGACCCCGTGATCGCGAGATCGACCTTCCACTCGTCCATCCGGAAGTCGATCGAGCCGATCGAGCTGACGCCATCGACGTAGAGCAACGCGGGATGGCGTGCCGCATCCATCGCCGTGCGCACCGCGCCAACGTCGCTCGTGACGCCCGTCGCCGTCTCATTGTGGACGATCAGGACGCCCTTGATCTCGTGCTCGCGATCTTGCGACAGGATCTCTCCGATGCGCTCCGCCGGAGCTCCTTCTCCCCACTCCACGTCGAGGACGTCCACGCGCAAGCCGTGACGCTGGGCCAGGTCGATCCAGAGATGACTGAACTGACCGTACCGCGGGGCGATGACCCGGTCGCCGGGGGACAGCGTGTTGACCAGGGCCGCTTCCCAACCCCCGGTCCCCGTTGCCGGGAAAATGAAAGCCTGGCCGGTTGTGGTTTTGAAGACTTCCTTCAAGTCGCGAAACAGCGGAACGGTGAGCTCGGGGAAGGCGGACGAGCGGTGATCCTCCATGGCCCGGTCCATGGCGCGCAGGATCCGCTCGGGCACGTTGGTTGGGCCGGGGACGAACAGGAAGTTGCGGCCGGGCATAAGACACGTCCTCGGAAGAGAGGAAAAACAAAGCGAGAACCGCCGGCTCTCGCTTAAGTTACTCGGGCTAACGTATTCGGCGACCCCGACCCCGCAACCACACGGATGGGTAGGACTCGGCCCCCCTAAGTTGAGGGGTGACAAGTCGCTACCCGCACATGTCGCAGCCGGAGCAACCGGTAAGGCGCTCCCCGAAATGTGCGAGGAGCGTGCCACGCCGGCACGCGCGGCTCTCGACGTAACGGCGCATCGCCGTCGCGTGATCACCCCACTCGAAGTCGGTCCGCCGCCACAGCACCACGCAGTCGGCCGCGCGCCCGTCCCGGCCCGCGCGCCCCGCTTCCTGATAGTAGGACTCGAGGCTGTGCGACGGCCCCCAGTGGAGCACCCGGCGCACGTCGGGCTTGTCGATACCCATGCCGAACGCGCTCGTGGCGACGACGACCGGCGCGCGGTCGGCGAGGAAGGCGCGCAGCACCTGACGCCGAGTCGCCGGCCCGAGGCCCGCGTGATACGGAGCCGCCCGCACGCCCATCCGCAACAAGGCACGTGTGACCAGCTCGGTCAGGCGGCGGGTGGGTGTGTACACGATCGCGCATCCGTCGACGCGCCGGAGCAGCTCGCGGACGCGGGCGAACCGCTCACGGTCGTCCCGCACTTGCTCTACTGCGAACCGGAGGTTCGGTCGATCGAACGACGTCACCACCACCTCCGCGTCCGGCATCCGCAGCACCCGAAGGATCTCGGCGCGGGTGGCGGCCGTGGCGCTCCCTGTGAGCGCGATTGTGACTGGATCACCGAGCAGATAGCGATGCCGGTCGAGCCGGCGATACAGGGGGCGGAATTCATTGCCCCACTCGACGATGCAGTGCGCTTCGTCCACGGCGAGCAGCGACACCGGCCGGCCGGATCGCGCCAGCTGTCGCACCAAGCTGTCCAGCCGCTCGGGCGCACAATAGAGCAGTGTCAGAGTTCCCGCGAGCGCCGCATCGAGGATCGCGCGACGCTCGTCCCGTGCGAGCAGGCTGTTGAGGAACGCCGCCGCAACGCCCCGTCGCCGCAGGGCGCCCACCTGATCCTGCATGAGCGAGATCAACGGCGATATGACGAGCGTGAGGCCGCCGGCCATGAGTGCCGGCAGCTGGTAGCAGAGTGACTTCCCCGCTCCGGTCGGGAGCACCGCCAGGACGTTTCGACCCGCTAGGAGCGGGCCCACGACCTTGAGCTGGTGCACCCGAAACGCGACGTGCCTGAACCGCTCAGTCAGAAGCGCACGCGCCCGCTCGAGCCCGCCGCTGAACGGCGACATGGCCGCCAAAGAAAACGGGCCCCGGCCGAAGCGCGGGGCCCAAACTCTGCGTGTGCGACCGAATCTATGCGGGCCTCACGCCCGGTCGTTCCAGTCCACTGAGTAGCTGTTGCCGCACTCGTGGCACTTCACTTCCTTGGGCTGACCCGACACGTGCTGGCGCTTGTGACACCCCGGACAGACCAGATGGGGCTCGTGGACCACGCTCCACCCCTTGGGGCGGTCCTTGCGGAGCTCGAGGCTCTCCTGGGGTACGCGGAGCTCGACCTGATGCACGTCCAACACGACCCAGGGGTTTCCTGACTCTTCCACGATCCGGTACCACGCGCCGCGCCGCAGGCCTTGCTTTTCGGCACGATCTCCGCGGCTTCGGGCCCATCCAATGTCGCTTCGACTCATGCGCGGTCACTCCAGTCCACGGGATATGTTTTGCGGCACTTGGGACACTCCGACTCCTTCGGTCGACCCGTCAGGTGCTGGCGCGTATGACAGCCGGGACACACCAGGTACATGCGGTGAGTCTCGTCGGCGCCCTGAGCCGGGGTGAGTCGAACGACGCTCCAGGTCTTCGGCTGGCTGCGCCGAACGACCAGGTAGTCGCGGGTGATGCGAACGTGCACGTCGTTGACGTCGAGCACCAACCAGCCCGCTCCCTGGTCTTCCAGCACCTTGTACCACTCGCCGCGCCGCAGGCCGCGTTCCTCGGCGAACTCACCGCTGCCGCGCGCCCATCCGATCGCGCCGTTCACCTTACTCCTGGTCCTCCGACGCTCCGTCCCGGACGAGCACGAGGATCGCCGCTTGGGGGACCACGAGGTACTTGCTCCCTTCGAATGTGATCTCCACCGCCGCCTTGCGGAAGAACAGCGCATAGTCGCCCATGCGCGCCTGCATCGGCAAGTACTTTACCTCGGGCCCGCGAATCTTCCATGGCTCGTCGTCCATGCTCGCGGGCTCGGT
>QHUC01000037.1 GCA_003221045.1 Gemmatimonadota bacterium
CGTTCTTCTTCGTGGCGTATGACCAACAAATCTATGACGACGTCAAGCAGAAGACGCGGCCGTCGAGCCCGCAGCTCGACTCGCTGACTACGTTCCTCGGCTCGGCGTTCGGCGGCGCGCTGGCAAACGACTTCGGGTCGATTGCCCGCACGAACAATGGGCGCGCTGCCCTCGCGAAGCTCGATTGGCGGCTATCGGAGCGGAACAACCTGTCACTCAAGTACAACTACACTTGGTCCGAGCAGGAGAATGGGACCTTTGATGTGGACACGTGGGGGCGGAGCTCAAACGGCTTGGAGAAGGATTGGTCCAATGCCGTGAACGGCAGCCTCGTGTCCTACCTGTCGTCGCGGACCTCGAACGAGCTTCGTTTCCAGTGGTCGCGTGAGGACCGGCCACGGCCTTATGACGGGCCGACGAACCCCGCGACCGGTCGCCCGTTCCCCGATACTGGGATGGACTTCGCTTATGCTTTCCGCCTCGGCCTACCATTCTTCCTTCCGGTGCCCGAGGATCATGACACCAGGATTCAGGTACTTGACAACATCTCGTACCAGAAGGGTGACCACTTCTTCAAGGCGGGCGCCGAGTGGAATCGGACCGAGACCGATCAGACGTTCATCGGCTTCGCCAACGGCAGGTTCATCTTCAACAGCGTGACGGGCTTCATCAACTTCGTGCAGAACGGTCCCAACTACGTTGAGTGCTCCAACGGCCCCCCCAACACATCGCGAACCTGCCCGGGGGGCACGATTACCGGGCCGCTGTTGCTCTTCCAACAGCAGGGTGGCGTCGGCGGGCTGTCGGTCGAGCAGGCGGGGACTCAAGCGATCGTGCAGCACGAGCTGGCGCTGTACCTCCAAGATACTTGGAAGCCGTCACCGAAATTGACGCTCAATTACGGGCTGCGCTGGGAAGCGCAGATCGAGCCCGACCCGATAACGCCGCCATCCCAGGTATTCTTCGCGCCGTTCATCGGCAAGACGAAGACCACCGCTGCCGGGACGTTCACGTTCCCGTCCGACGGGACGATCCCATCCGATTGGAAGATGTTCCAACCGCGCTTCGGCTTCACCTACGATCCCGAGGCGTCGGGGAAACAGGTGATCCGAGGCAACGTGGGGATCTATTACGCGCGTATCCCGGGCCTGAACCTCGCGAGCGCCCGGAGCACCAACGGTTCGATCGGGCAGACACTCTCCGGCGCTAGCTCGTTCGGTGTCATTCCCGCCTACGGAGATCTGCGCGGCACCGCGGTCCCCCCGGATCACCCAGATGTCTTCGTGTTCGACAAGAATTTCCAGAACCCGCGCACCATCAGCGCAACCATCGGCTACGAACGGCAGATCGCGTCCGACCTGGCGGCATCCGTGAGCTACACACACGCGCGGACCGATCACCTCACAAGGTTCATCGACCGCAACGACCCTGTCTTCGGTGGCCCGTGGACGACTGGGCTCCCCGCGATCGCGAACCAGCCGACTGGCCCTGGTGACACGCTCAACGGGATCGACCCGCTGGCGCTCAACGCCTCTGGCCTGGTCACAGTAGAGAGCAGCGCGAAGTCACGCTACAACGCTGTCACGCTCGGTCTCAAGCGACTCCTCGATCCGAATTTCCAGTTTGAGCTGAATTACACGCTGTCGTTCGACAAGTCGGATGACGACAACGAGCGCGACCCATTTACGTACCGCTACGCCAAAGCCGATAACCTCGTGCCCGAATACAATTGGAGCGACCGCGACCAGCGCCACCGGTTTAACGGCTGGGCGCTCATACGGCTACCCGGTGATATTCATCTGGATAATCGCATCAGCTATTACTCGGCCCAGCCTGTTTCAGAGAAGTGCGGTGCGGGGAACGTAGGGACAGGTCAACGCGCAGCCACCCCGCAGGACCGGATCTGCCCGAACGGCTCCATTCTTCCACGCAACACTCTGCGCAAAGACAACGCGTTTTTCTCGTGGGACGTGAGCGTCTCGCGGCCGTTCGATCTGGGACGGCAGGGCCAGGCGGAGCTGATCGTTCAGGTGTTCAACGTGTTCAACCGAGACAACTTCCGTGATCCGTCCTACGGGAACCTTCTGTTCAACTTCGATGGTACGATTCGCTCGGGCTTAGGCGACCCGCGGCAGTTGCAGGCGGGAGTGAGGTGGATTTTCTAAGAAGCAGGTTCTGAAGGTTGGTGGAGGATGGTGGAGGACGGTGGAGGTCAAAACCTCCACCAACCTCCACCATCCTCCAGAACCTCCACCGTCCTAGCTTACAGTGATTTGCTTCGCCATCCCATGCACGATGTGCGGCTTCCCGTCCTTCGCGTCGGGCCAGAAGCACAGCAACAAGTAATTGCCGGGTGCGAACGTCGTCGTGAACTGCGCGTGCCCCCCGGCGTCGAGTGCCGCGACACCGCCCAGCCAGTTGCCGGTGGGCAACGGACCCTTCTCTCCGCCTTTTTCCCACGCCATGAAGTCCTGCAGCGTCTTTCCGGGCGGCAACGCCGTGATCACGATCTCGTGTGGCTGAGCGCCGGCATTCTCCACGCGCACGGTGTGCGTGCCCGCCGTCAACGGCTCTGAAAACGCGAAGTCGTAATCGGTGAGCTTGATCGAGAGACGGGCCGCCGGCTCCGTCGCCGCCGGGGCCTGCGCAGCGGCGACCACCATCGGGTGCATCATTCCCTTCATGATGTGCGGCGTCCCATCCGGACTCGGGATCCAGCAGACGAACACGTAAGTGCCGGGTTCGAGCGTCTGGGTCGCCGTCCCGGTATCCCCTGGGGTGACGGCGTTCGGGCCGCCCGCAAACGAGATCCAGGGTGGCGGAGGGGCGTGGCTCTGCATCGCCGCCTGCAGCCCAGACTGGAAATCAGCGACGGTCTTGCCGTCCTTCAATCGAATGAGGGATGCGTGATGCAGCTCCTTCCCCTGATTGACCAGCCGCAGCGTCGTGAGCCCGGCGGGGACCGTTTCGGGGACGGCGAAGGCGTAGTCCGCGGCGGTGATCGTCACGACGTTCGGTCCCGCCGCCTTTGGGGCCGGTTTGCCGCAGGCGGCGGTGCCGAGCACGAGCCCGGCGACGAAGAATCGACGGTGTGGCATCGTTGACCCGTCCTCTCTTGTGGTGTCGAAATCCGTGGCTCAGCGACGTTGGAGCAGCACGATTCCCGAAAATCGACGCCCTTCTTCGCGCTTGGCTTTGGACATGAAGCGTCCGATCAGGTTCCAGAACCACGCGCCCCGCATGGTCCGCTTCAGACGGATGGATTCCTCCCACGTGGAGCGGAACTCCGCTTCCCGCCAACCGTGTGGCTCGAAGAAGCGCGTCCCCTCTGCCGGGGCGAAGCGAAACGGCGCGTTGCCGGCGGCGAGGATCGGGCCCCAGGACTTCTCGATCATCTTGAGCAGTCCGGGCGACCCGAGGTCGATGAGCCACCACCGGAAGGACGATGGCGCGGCCAGGTCGGCCGCGAGCGATGCGACCTGCTCTGGCGCGAGGTAGATGAGCAATCCCTCGCTGATGACCAGCACCAGCCTGGCCGTGCTGCCCACCCTCGCGAACAGCGCCCGGCGGCGGTCCTGGTCGGTGAGGTCGATCCCCACGTGCTCGAGCGTGCTCATGGGACGCTCACCCGCGAGCTGCTCCTTCTTGTACGCGATGACGTCGGGGAAATCGACCTCGATCCACCGGAGGGACGGCGGCAGGGGCAAGCGGTACGGTCGCGTGTCCAATCCGGCGGCGAGGTTCAGCACCGTATCGACCCCATCCCGCTTGATCGCCCGCAGGATCAACTCGTCCATGACCGCGGTGCGAACGATCATCGGCCACGCGAACGCTTTCCCTTTGGGCATGCCGGCGAGGACCTGCTCGCCGCGCGTTCCCGCCAGGCGACGCGCGTAGGGATCGTGGAACAGCGCGTCCGGCCGCTCCGACTCCATCGCGCGGTACAACGCCACCCAGCGCGCCGTGTCGGAGACGTGCTCGATCGTTGCAGGTGAGTCGCTCAGGGAAATCCTCGTGGAAAGAGATCGCGCGCGGGCAAAGCTACCTGTTTCAGTGGGCCACGTCGAGCGCCGCGCGATCCTGGACGGACCCGGGCCTCAGCAGCTCCCATTGCATCACGATCCACGCGACCAGTGCCGGGATCCCTCTGATCCGGTACGGGACCAGGATGTCTTGCTTGAACGAGCGGGGGAAAATGTCCACATCCACCGCCACCATCACGAGCAGCGTCAGGGCCAGCACCGCGGTCCGCACCTGGCTCGGCGGTGCGCTCATGTACCAGATGACGATTCCCGTGTACGCCACGATGAACGTGGGCGGCTCGGACGCGTGATTGAACAGCACGACGTACACGAGGAGCGAGCAGAGGAACAACCGACGGAAGTCGGCACTCGTGCGCCGCTCCCACCGCACCGCGAGGGGCAACAGCAGCAGTATCGTGCCCGCGAGCTGCACCGGCCAGTTGGGCCAGTCCACGCCGAGCCAGGCGTGGAAGTAGTAGAGGATCGAATCGCCGCGTCGCAGCGCTTCCATCGCCTCGAGGCCGCGCCATGAGCGGTATTGCGCGACCAGCGTGTCCGGCGACGTGACGAGCAGCGGGAGCGCCGCGGTGACGGCGAGGGCGGCGACGAAGATGGCGGCGAAGCGCCCGCGTCGGGGATAAAACGCCGCGAGCGAGAGGCCCGCGATCGGGAATACCTTCACCGCGGCGCCGAGCGTGATGCTGGCGGCGGCGCCGGTTTGCCGGTCGCGCTCGAACGCGAGGAAGGCGAGGATCATGAGAGCGGCCACGAGCGCGTTGCTCTGGCCGTACTGCAGCGTGAGCAGGACGTCCAGGAACAGCAACAAGAGAGCGACCGTCGCCGGCCGCCCGGGAAGCAGCCGGTTGATCGCGTACCACAGGAGCAGCGCGTTGAGGAGCGTCCAGCACAAGAACGAGAGAGCAAAGGGCAGGTAGGCGAACGGCGCAAACAGAAGTGCAAACGTCGGGCTGTACTTGTAGAGGTCGCCGTACTGCTCCGGGTGGGCGGCGTAGAGGTCCTGCCCGGCGATCAGGTTGAACGTCGCGGCGCGAAAGATCCGGAGGTTATTCGAGCGACCGAAGACCGCCTGCTGTATGGTGACCAGCACGGCGCTACCGACGTACAGCGCGAGCACGATGCGGTTCGGCCGTGCCTCGAGCGGAGACAAGGTGACCTTGGGAATTGTCGACTAACGATAACCCCGGCGCGAATGCGCCGGCCCTACTTAGCAAGCCTTCGGTTGACGGAGCCGCGGCAGGCGGGCGGCGATACAGAGCCTGGTGAGGTGCGTCAGCCAGCCGGAGACCGAACCGCGCGTGTCGAGGAATCCTGTGGCGGAGCGGCGGGCTTGCTCGAAGGCATCGGCGACTGCGGCTTCGACGGTCTCAGGGTCCGGTAGCGCCGCGTAGGCGGTGGCGTACACGGTGCTGCGAAAGCGCGCGAGCAGCTCTCGGAACGCCCCTTCGTCGCCGAGCGACATGCGCCGCACGAGCGCGCGGTCGGAGGCCCGGTCAGGGCGGGGGCGAGTGCGATCTAAGGCGGGCGTCATCCGTTCTAAAGAGCCTCACGAGCGGCGGTACGTAACGGCGGCATGTGCCCGCTTGTGGAAGCCCAAACGCACGGCGAAGTTACGTGTCCGACCCGGTAGCTCAGTTGGTAGAGCAACGGACTTTTAATCCGTAGGCCGCGGGTTCGATCCCCGCCCGGGTCATGGAGTTACGAAAATCGCCGTGTCAAAAGTGTGTCAATCCGAATGGATGGCGGCGAATCCTCGAAGCGAACGGGCTCCCACTCCTACGGGGGGTGGATCGATCGATGAAGAAGAATGTGCTAGAGTGCGATCGTTGCGGGGCAACCATCGCGGCTTCGTATAACTACCAGAGTCGAGGCGCGATCCGGCGACCGCGCCCCCTTCGATCTCCAAACTCGTCGTTACGGCCGTTGGCCAACCCGCGTGTTCGTGTACTCCCCGGAACCAGCAGCCTTGGTGAGCAATAGATAGGACACCATCGCTTTCCGCTTGACCAACTCGTCGAACACGGGGGTCACGACGTTGACGAGCGCCGAATCATATGCCTTCTCCTCGCCGGGCCGGACCTGATAGTAATTGACGTGATAGAAGTGGCCGGATCTCGCCTGACCGACCAGTGGCGCGGCGAGCGCAAGGAGGCCGACCAGAATGGGAACTGCGCGTCGCATGGGCGCCTCTGAAAGAGGGGGGCGGCTAACCTAAGTGGCGTTCCGGACGGCGGCAAGCCGACCGGGGGTGATTACGATGACGTGCTCGGTCAAGCGGCGATGGTGCCGTATTCGATGGGTGCTTTTAATCCGTAGGCTGCGGGTTCGATCCCCGCCCGGGTCACTCCGCGAGGCTCGCCCTCACCCCGTCTCCCACCACGCCACGATCCCCTGGTGCCCACACTTGTGGCACGTTGTGACGGCGGGGATGACGTGCCCTCGCAGCAGCACACGCGAGGCACACACGGGACACACCGCATACCTGCGGCCCAGGTCGGCTCGCGTGCCACGGGCGGGGTTGGGATCATCGTAGGCCCGGTAGACAACCGTGAATCGGTCCGGGCGCTTGGCGCGCACTTCCAGCATGTCTTGCGGTACCACCACGCGCTGGCCGGAGACATCGAGCACCGCGCGGCTGTCACCATGGCTCAAGACCGGGTACCACGCCCCGTTTCGTAGCCGGGAATCCGTCTCCTCGTCGCGTTTGGCGGCGAACCAGACCCGGGCCCAGCCGAGCGTCGGTTCCATGGGGTACAGATCGCGATTCGCGTCCCGACGTGCCGTGATCTGGGTAACATAGGGCCAGGCAAGTTACGGTAGCCGCAGGACCCAAGACCCACGTATATTCGCGTAAGATGCGGTCGCACCGACGTCTAGCCGCAGCCTTGGGGGTCCGGATGAGCACATCTCCAGCACGTATCATTCTTCGAACCAGCGTGACCGCGACCTTCCCCGTCGCGGTCCTCGGCGCCTGCGTCGTGGCCGCGGCCGGTGCCGGGGCAGGCGGTGGCATGTACCTCACCCAACGCGGCGTCGAATCCGTGGTGCCCGTCAGCGTGGACCGCGCGGCGACCGCCACGACCCGCGCCTTTGACGAGCTCAAGATCCACCAGACAAAATCGGCGACGGAGCAGGAAGCGGACGGGGAACAGCGGGAAGTGGAAGGCACGGCCGGCGATCGCGAGATCAGTGTCACGATCAAGGCCGAGCAGACCAACTCCTCCCGGGTCCAGGTCGTAGCGAAGAAGAGCGCGGTCACTTGGGACAAAGACTACGCTCGCACCATCCTCGATCGAATCGTCGCCTACTCACGTTAGGGGATCATGCCGCCTACCATCTGGATAGACGGGACGTACTACGGCCGCGGCGACGCCAAGGTCTCGGTCTTCGACCACGGGCTGCTGTACGGCGACGGCGTGTTCGAGGGCATTCGGGTCTACAGTCGACGGGTGTTCCGCCTGGCGCAGCATCTCGACCGCCTGTATGCCTCGGCCAAGGGCGTGTGGCTCGAGATCCCCCTCGCCAAGCCCGCGATGCATCGTCTGGTGGAAGAGGCGGTGGCGAAGAGCGGTCTCGACGACGCGTACATTCGTCTGGTGGTCACGCGCGGGGTCGGGGACCTGGGACTCGACCCGCGCAAATGCCCCAAGCCGTCGATCATCTGTATCGTGGACACGATTCAGCTGTGGTCACCCGAACGGTATGAGAACGGTCTCACCGCGCTCACCGCGGCGACGCCGATCAGCCATCGGGAAAGCCTGTCGCCGCGCATCAAGTCGCTCAACTATCTCGCGCACATTCTGGCGAAGGTCGAGGGCATCGCGGCGGGCGTCGACGAGGTGATCATGCTGGACTCGCAAGGGTACGTCGCCGAGGCGAGCGGGATGAACCTGTTCGCGGTGACGAACGGGACCCTCAAGACCCCGCCCCCTTATGCCGGAGTCCTGCGGGGGGTGACGCGCGACGCGGTGATCGAGCTGGCGCGCGAGGCGACCTTCGGGGTGGAAGAGCTGCCACTCAATCGCTACGATCTGTATAACGCGGACGAAATGTTCCTCACCGGCACCGCGGCCGAGATCGTCGCCGTCACAAAGCTCGACGGCCGGGCGATCGGCACAGGGAAGCCGGGTCCAACCACCCAGCAGCTGGCCAAGCGGTTCAAAGTGCTGGTCACGCGCGGCGACTGACTTAGGGGCCCCCGGGCTCGCCGCGGCCCTTAAGCCCAACTATTGACAGGACTTAGGGTTAGCCACATATTCCCGGGCCCTGTTCCCCGAGGTGATCCATGCCATGGAGAGTGATCGCCCACGGCGATCAAGTTTGGCACGTGGATGCCCTCGCTGAACGGCCGGCGAACGCCGAGGCCTGGCAGCTGGTCCTTTCCTTCCGATCGGCGTCTGAGCGCTCCGGCCGGTCGTTCTGGACCTTGTACCCGCTCGAGGCCACGTCGAAGTCCTCGTTGTTCATCCAGGCCGAGCGCATTCCGGATAGGGCCCTGTCGCAGCTCCTCGCCGAGCGGTTGGCGTGAGCCGGCTCGAGCTGCAGGACCTGCGCCGGATCGCAGGAGCGGTCGCCCGGTTGCGCGGCGAGGCGGTCCGCGAGGTCACCGTCCGGTCCGACGTGCGGCAAATGCGGGTCGAGCTCGAGAGCGGTGTGATTCTGGTCGTGTCGGCCGAGCGGGACGCGCAAGGGCGGCCTCGGCTCGAGGTGGACGTCGTCGACCTGCCGCACGACCAGACGTCCCGGCAGCAGATCGAAGTCCGGTTCGACTGAGGGGAGCGGGTAACCGTGACGGCGCCGTTGATGGAGGGGTCACCGGGAGGCGGGGGTGGAGCCGGCGGCGAGCGGCTTCGCTTCAAGGACTTCGAGTTTCAGCGGCTTGCGAGCGGGCGCTGCCGCGCCAAGGTGGTCCTGACGTGGTCCGACGGGCGGCAGTTCACGGGCGAGTCCGACGGGGTGATCTCGCAGGCAGGCGAGCTGCGTTGCTGTGCTGAAGCGACGGTTCGGGCGCTCGAGCGGGTGGTGCAGCCGAAGATGGGCTTCGAGCTGCTGGGCGTCAAAGCCGTGCGGGCGTTCGACGCGATCGTGGTGATCGTCTCACTCTCGGCGCGACAGGAATCACGAGCCTCGCGTCTGGTCGGCGCGTATCTGGCGGAGACCGACCCGCCGCGCGGCGCCGCGCTCGCGGTCCTGAACGCGACGAACCGCATACTGGGGAATTTCTTCGCGACACGATGATCAGGAATGCACGGGTTCGACTGATCGCGCTCGGCGCGGCGCTCGGCGCCGGGCTCGGCGTGGCCTGCGGGGGAAGCCATCCCCCGTCGGGCGCCGTCGTGCCCGTGGCCCACGATTCGGGTGCAGCGCCGTTGGTGCAGCACGCGGACTCCATTGCAATTCTCGCGGCACAGGCAGCGCAGGATTCGGCGGCGGATCAGAGGGTGCTCGACAGTCTCCACGGACCGCGCCTCCGGGCCGACACGGGGACCGGACAGCCCTCGACACCGCCGATCAAGGGGGAGGAGGTAGAGCGCGAGGCGGTCCGGCTCTTCGGCCCGGAGGGGCGGAGCGCCATCGGCGCCGCGCCCTCCCCGGAGCCGACCTTCGACATCGATGTCTCCAGCTTCGCCACCAACCGGCGGGTGCTCGAGTACCTCGAATTTTTCCAGGTGGACTCGCGGGACCGGTTCGAGATCTGGCTGTCTCGCCTGGGGCGCTATCAGGGCATGATCCGCGAGCGGTTGCGCGCGAAGGGCCTGCCGGCGGACCTGCTCTACCTCACGCTGATCGAAAGCGGACTCTCGAACACGGCGGTGAGCCGGGCGAGGGCGGTCGGCATGTGGCAGTTCATGGCGAGTACGGGGCGCCTGTACGGGCTCACCGTGGATCCCTGGGTGGATGAGCGACGCGACCCCTTCAAGGCGACGGAAGCCGCCGTGAACTACCTCGCCGACCTCCGGCAACGGCTCGGGAGCGTGTACCTCGCCGCCGCGGCGTACAATGCAGGTGTAGGTCGTATCGAGCGCGGCATCGACCGTCTGCCGGGCGAGCCCGACTCGGTGGATGACCGCACGTTCTTCCAGCTCTCCGACCGACGCTACCTCCGCCGCGAGACCCGCGACTACGTCCCCAAGCTCATTGCCGCGTCGCTGATCGCGAAGCAGCCCG
Source organism: Gemmatimonadota bacterium (assembly GCA_003221045.1). Taxonomy (GTDB): domain Bacteria; phylum Gemmatimonadota; class Gemmatimonadetes; order Gemmatimonadales; family GWC2-71-9; genus AG41. The sequence continues at coordinate 10,209 of QHUC01000037.1, forward strand.
AGCGGTACGGCTTCCATGTGGATCCGTTGGCCCCACTCGTGTTCGACGAGATCACCGTACCCGACGCGACCGGCCTCGATGTGATCGCACGCCTCGCGGACACGACCATCGCGACGCTCCTGGAGCTCAACCCGCAGTTCGTGCGGGGCGTGACGCCGCCCAGCCGCAGCGTGGTCGTGCGCGTGCCGCGCGGCCGGGGCACGATCGTGGCGGAACGCTACGACAGCCTGCCGGTGACGTCCCGGATTACGTTCGTCGATCACTACGTGTCCCGCGGGCAGACGCTTTCGGAGATCGCCCAGCGTTATCGGGTGAGCGTCGCCATGATCCAGAGCGCGAACCCCCGGCTGACAGCGCGGGCGTTGCGGGTCGGGGAGCGGATCATCATTCCGATGAGTGGGCGGGTGGTGCCGGCGTCGGCGTGGTCGGTCCCGCCCGAGCCCCGGTACCGTCGCGTGTCGAGCACGGCGGCGAGCAGCGGAAGCCACCGGATCCGGCGTGGAGAAACGGCCAGCACCATCGCGCGACGGTACGGCGTGTCGCTGACCTCCCTGCTCAACTACAATGGCCTGACGATGGGTTCGGTGCTGCGTGCGGGAGACGTCCTGAAGATCCCGGAGAAGTGCAGCGCCACCTGCTAGAGCATCCAGGGGCGCCTGAAGCACGAAGGCGCAGGGCAGAGCCGCCCTGCGCCTTCGTCACCTTACTCGGGGCCGCCGGTCAGGTCTTCCGCCGGTAGCCTTTCATCAGAGCCGCCGCGTAGCCGTTCTGCGGATCCTTCCCTGCGTCGAGCAGCTCCTGCACCTTGCCCGGCCCGCGATTGTACGCGAGCAGCGCCAGCCGTAGCTTCGCGTCCGGGTTGCCCTCGTAGCGCTCGAGCAGATCCCGCAGATAGCGGAAGCCGAGCCGCAGGTTTGTCCCCCGCTCATAGAGCTGGGAGGTCGTCAGGCCCGGCTCGTACAACCGCGCAGTGCTCGGGAGCACCTGCGTGTAGCCGATCGCCCCCACCTTGCTCTTCGCCTTCGGGTTGAAGCCGGACTCGATCTTGACGAGGCGGAACGCAAGGGCCGGGTCCACACCCTCCGCCAGCGCGACGTCGTAGATGGCGGCCGCGAGATCCGCGGCGATGTTGTAGTGCGTCGAATAGTCGATGATCGCGTTAGCGCGCTCCAGCTGGAGCCGTGCGACGGCGAGCTCGCCCCGCGTAGCCTCGAGGGCCTGCTCCAGCGACCGCAACTCCCCGATGAGCGCGGGTGCGGTCAGCGGCGCCGGCTGATCGTCGGCCGTGGCGCGGCGCGCCCAACCGCCAATGCTGCTGACGATCAGGGCACCGAGCAGGATGAGCCCTCCCTGAAGCACCAACTTCTGCGTGGTCGTGCGCATAACCCTCTCTTTGTATGGCCAGGCGGTCCAAGGTGGCACCGCTCCATCAATTTCCAATCAATCCGCCGAGTCGCGCCGCCAATCTCCGTGGGTTCCGCCTGTCTTCTCCAGCAACCGGACCCGGTCGATCTCCATCCCTCGATCCACGGCCTTTACCATGTCGTAGACCGTCAGCAGCGCGACCGACACCGCCGTGAGCGCTTCCATCTCGACGCCAGTGCGTCCGACCGCCTTCGCGGCGGCCCGCACTCGCACTCCCGGCAGCCCCTCATCCAGCGTCGCCTCGACCTCTACATGATCGAGACCGAGCGGATGGCAGAGCGGGATGAGCTCCGCGGTTCGCTTCGCCGCCAGGGTCCCGGCCACCTCGCTCACCGCCAGGACATCTCCCTTGGCGACCTGCTGGTCCGCGACGCTCCGGTATGCCTCCCGCGACATCCGGATCGTGCCCTCCGCCACCGCCGTGCGCACCGTGGCAGGCTTGGCGGCCACGTCCATCCGGTCTCCTGTCCCGCCCGCGCCTGCGCTCGCAAGAGCTCGAGCAGGCCGTCCAGCATCCCGGTGAATCCACCCCGCGCCTGGAATGGCTGCTGCGCGAGCGCGAATGCCAGGCGACGCACCGGCCCTCCGTCTACCGCTTGTAGGAACCGCCCTGCGGTCGTCGCATCGGCATCACGCCGGTCCGTCTCCGCAAGGAGCCTGCCGGGGCATCCGTCAGCCAGTCCAACTCGTTGCCGGAGCTCAGCTTGGCCGTGAATTCCGAGCTCCTGCTGTGCGAACGCTGCCACGATGCTGTCGGCCAGTCTTGCCATCCGCACTCGCACGATGCGAGACACGATCGTCGGCGGCAGCGCTTCGACGGCAGCGCTGGTGAGCACGAATACCGTATCCACCGGCGGCTCCTCGAGCGCCTTCAGCAACGCGTTGGCGGCCGCGTCGGATCCCGGCTGCGGCACCAGCTGCTCGGCGTCACCGATCACGAACACCCTTCGCCGCCCCAGGACGGGCCGGTACGCCAGTCGGCGAAGCAACAGACGCACTGCGCCGATGCTGTGAATCGCCAGCCCCGATGCCGGCTCGTACAGCGGCCGCTCGCGTCGCGCTGCCATCTCCTCGGCGAGCGCGTCCTCGACCGCGTCGACCTGACGGTCTTGGTCGGCGCCGCGCTTCGACGGCTCGAGCGGCACGAACCAATGCACGTCGGGGTGCGACAGAGTCAGCACCAGCTTGCAGGGCTGACACTCGCCGCACGGTGGTCCCTTCGCTCGTCCCGGCCCTCCTCCGGGGCTTTCACACACGAGCGCCTGCGCGAGCCACAGAGCCAACCGCTGTTTCCCGACCGCACGCGGCCCTTCGAACAGGAGCGCTTGCGGCAACCGGCCGGAGGCGATGGCGCCTACCAGCCGGTTTCTCGTCCCCTCATGGCCGTACAGGGGGGGTAGTGGCATGGCGGGAATCTACGGGGGGGGCGGAACTCCGGGGTGTGTGGAAGACGCAACACCTTATGGCGCAGAGTGTTACACCAAGTTTTTGGGGCTTGTGCTCCAGTAAGCTATTGCTGCATAGTATGTTATTACATAAAGTGAGCACACACTCGCCAGATAGTGCCCAATTTTCTTACATTTTCGCCTTCTGTTCGGTGGTACATTGCCACGACATGTCATGAACGTTGGCGTGGCGTCGACGCAACGGACTCACCGGCGACATGCTTCGCGGCGGCGCGCAGTTGGTGCGGCTGGCCCACGACAACAAGTACATCGCCCGCGGCCAGCCGGAAATGCGGGCCCGGGGTCGTGATTTCCTCGTCCCCCCTGGTGACCGAGAGCACTAGCGCGCCGGTCTGAGTGCGCAGGCCGGTCGCGGAGAGCTTTTTTCCCGCGAGGGGCGACTCGGCGGTGAGACGCAGACGCTCGACGGCCATCTGCGGAACGCCGGCGACCGTTCCGAGGTGCAGGCGTCCGGCCCCGTCGCCGCCGCGTAGCGCCTCGTAGTGCGAGGCGCGGATCCGGTCCACCAGGTCGTCGATATCCGAGCGCGGCACGTTGTAGTGCGCCAGCACACGCGCGAAGATCTCGATCGACGTTTCGAACTCCTCAGGAATCACGACGTCGGCGCCGAGCCGGGTGAGCTCCGGGATCTCAACGACATAGCGCGTGCGCGCGATGATATAGATCCCGGGGTTGAGGCCGCGCGCGACCCGCACCATTCGCCGCGTGGCCGTGGGGTCGGAGATGGCAACGACGAGCATTCGGGCGCGCTCCACGCCCAGCGCGCGCAGAATCTCCTCACGGGTGGCGTCGCCGTAGAAGGCCGGTTCGCCACGGGCGCGGGCCTGCTGCACCGTCTGGGCGTTGAGCTCGACGATCAGGTACGGGGCCTGAATCGAGCGGAGGGCGGCGGCCAGGTTGCGCCCGTTCAGTCCATATCCGGCGATGATCACGTGGTCGGTGAGCGGCTGATCGGCCGTCGCCATCGCTTCCGACCGCAGCCCTGGCAGAAGGCGACCCAAGGGGACCAGGCGCTCGAGCCGATCGATGATCCCCGGACCGCCCTGGAGCAGAAAGGGTGTCACCAGCATCGTGAGCACCGCGATCGGGAGAAACGTCTGGTACAGCCCTTCCGCGAGCAGCCCGGCACCGCGGCCCTCGCGGGCGAGCACAAAGGAGAACTCGCCGATCTGGGAAACCGAGAGCCCCGCGAGTAGAGCCACGCGGCCCGAATACCCCATGAGCGCCGGCCCGACGGCCGCGAGCAGCGTCTTCCCCCCCATCACCAGGGCGACGCCGCCCAGCGCGAGGACAGGGTGCTCGCGCAGGAAGTCCACCTGGACGAGCATCCCGACGGTCACGAAGAACAGGGAGATGAACACGTCCCGGAACGGAAGCAGCTCGGCCATCGCCTGGTGGCCGTAGTCGGACTCCGAGATGACCAGTCCCGCGAGGAACGCGCCCAGCGCGAGCGAAGCCCCGGCCGCCGCCGTCCCGAGGGCGGTCAGCGTCCCGACGAGAATGACGGCGATGAGGAACAGCTCGCGACTTCGCGTCTTGAGGATCTCCGCGAGCGCTCGCGGAACCACGGTCCGTGCCAGCACGAGGACGCCGATGACGACGAGGACCGCCTTGCCGAGCGCGAGCAGCAGGCCGGCGGCGCCACCCGCCGACTGCCCGGCGAGGGAGGGCAGGACGAGCATCATCGGAACGACGCAGAGGTCCTGGAAGACGAGCACGCCGGTCGCCAAGCGGCCGTGGGGAGCGTCGATCTCGCCCAGATCTGCGAGGCCCTTGAGGACGATCGCCGTGCTGGAGAGCGCGACGAGAAATCCCACGAGCACGGCCACCGGCCACCGCGCACCGAGGGCGACGGCGAGCCCGCTACTCAGCACCGTGGTGAGGATCGCCTGTGACCCCCCACCCACCACTACCTGCCGTCCCATCTCGCGCAGCCGGCTGAGCGAGAACTCGATGCCGATCGTGAACAGCAGCAAGATCACGCCCACCTCGGCGAGACTCTCGACCTGGTGCACGTCGGACACGAGGCCGAGCGCATTCGGGCCAAGCACGACACCCGCGACGATGAAGCCGGGCAGGGCCGGCAGCTTGATGCGGTGGAACACCCAGATGACGAGCAGGGAGACCGCGAAGATGATCGCCAGGTCCCGCAGGATGACATAGTGCGTCACGGTGGCTCCCTGTAAGTCATTGATCGCGGCTCGCTTCGAGTGATCGCGTGACCTGGCGCACGCGGCGCCTGTGGGCGTCATAATGGAAAACTGGGTCGCCGTCTGCAAGGTTGGTGCGCTCGATGCTCCCGGATCGGTTACGCCACACCCCCGGAGAGCATCGTCTTGTCGACCACGACCCCAGAGGCGCGTTGGCGTGAGCACGAACCGGTTCAGGCTGCTGCGGCACGACGCTGCCGTACACGACGCGGAGCTGTCGCGGAGCGAGGCGCAGCTGCGCGGCACGGCGCGGCAACAGGAAGCCGTGGCGCACTTGGGGCAGCAGGCGCTGGCCGGTGCGCCGGTGGACGAGCTCATCGGTGCCGCGGTGGCGTTGGCCTCGCGCGCGCTCGAAGTGGAGTTTGCGAGCGTGCTCGAGCTCCGCCCGGAGAGTCGGACGCTCGTATTGCGCGCGGGGATAGGGTGGCGTCCGGGGAGCGTCGGCCGGACGGTGCTGCCCGCGGACCCGGATTCGCACGCCGGATACGTGCTTCGGTCGACGGGTCAGGTCGTCGTGGAGGATCTGCGGGCGGACGCCCGGTTCGGAAGCGCCCCGCTCCTCACGCAACACGGTGTCGTGTCGAGCCTCAGCGTGATCGTGCAGGGCAAGGATCGCCCGTTCGGGATCTTGGGAGTCCACACCGCGGTCCGCCGCGAGTTCACGGTTCACGATACGCACTTCCTGCAAGCCATCGCGAACGTGCTGGCCACCGCGATCGACCGCGGCCACACGGAAGACGCGCTCCGACGCAGCGAGGAGCATTTCCGCTCGCTGATCGAAAACGCGTCGGACATCGTCACGATCGTCGGAGAGAACGGTGTCTTCCGCTACGCGAGCCCATCGGTGGAGCGGGTGCTGGGTTACGCTCCCCGGGAGCTGCTCGAGCGCAGCGCGTTCGACTTCGTCCATGCAGACGACATCCCGCGGGTTGGGGAAGCGCTGGCGCGGGCGATCCAGCAACCGGCGACGCCGCAGACCGCGCAGTTCCGATTCCGCGCGCAGGACGGCTCGTGGCGCATGCTGGAGGCGGTGGGCCAGGCGCGCGTGGAAGCGAGCGGGTTCGCGCAGCTGATTGTGAACGCCCGCGACGTGACCGAGCGGCTGCGGCAGGAGCGCGCGCTCCGGGAGAACAAGGAGCGGCTCCGCACCGTCATCTCGGGCGCCCCACTCGTGCTCTTCGCGCTCGACCGCCACGGCGTGTTCACGATGGTCGAGGGACGGGGGCTGGATGCCCTGGGGCTCCGGCCGGGGCTCCTGGTCGGACGGTCGGCGTTCGAGCTGTATGCCGATTTGCCCCAGGCGCTGGCAGACGTGCGACGGGCGCTCACAGGCGAGACGTTCTCGTCCACGGTGGAAGTGTTTGGCGTGGTGTTCGAGAGCTGGTACACACCGGTGCGGGACGCCGCGGGCGTCGTGGTCGGCGTGATTGGCGTGGGGACGGACATCACCGAGCGCCGCCGCGCCGAGGAAGCGCTGCGCCGCTCGGAGGAAAGCCATCGCGCGCTGGTCCAGCACGCGGCGTACGCGATCTATCGATCCTCCCTCGAGGGACGATTCCTCACCGTCAACCCCGCGCTGGTCAAGATGCTCGGGTACGAGTCCGCGGCGGAGCTGCTCCGCGTGGATCTCGCGTCGGAGGTGTACGTCGACCCCGAGCAGCGGCGACAGATTCTGGCTCGCTTCGATGCGGGGGACATCGTAGAAGGCGTGGAGGTGGCCTGGAAACGCCGGAGCGGCCAGCGCATTCTG
>QHUC01000038.1 GCA_003221045.1 Gemmatimonadota bacterium
TTCAACTGGCAAAGCACATCGGCGCAACGGTGGCGACTACGACGAGCACAGCGAATGTCGATCTGGTCAAAAGTCTCGGCGCGGATGTCGTCATCGACTACAAGAAAGAAGATTTCGAGAAGGTCCTGAGCGGCTACGACGTCGTCCTGAACAGTCTTGGCAAGGACACGCTCGAAAAGTCCCTCAAGGTGCTGAAGCCCGGTGGAAAGCTCATTTCCATCTCCGGTCCGCCGGATGTAGCGTTCGCGAAGGAGAACGGGTCGAACTGGTTCTTGCAACAAGGCATGCGCCTTTTGAGCTTTGGCATCCGGACGAAGGCCAAGCACCACGGCGTGAGCTACTCGTTTGTTTTCATGCGAGCGAACGGCGAGCAGTTGAGCAAGATCACATCCCTCATTGAATCCGGCAGCATCCGGCAGGTCATGGATCGGATCTTCCCGTTCGAAGCCACCAAAGAGGCTTGGGCTTACCTCGAAACGGGGCGCGCCAAAGGCAAGGTCGTCATCAAGGTGAGTTAGGGTCGGGCGATCCGATAGGCGGCGCCGCACAGGAGGTGGGAAATGTGCCGCGGGACGATGGTGCTCCTTGTGTGCTTGTTGCTTCAGGCGCCAGCGATGGGGCAGACGGTCCGATCTGTCGTCGACTGCGGCGGGAAACGGCTCACTGGCGCTGAGCGAGAGACCTGCGCGTCACCAGACCTGATGCGGCTGACAACGGACGTTGACCAACTGACGGGTCATCTCGAAGCGACTTTGACGGGCCGCAACAAGGAAGCGCTCGTCGATACGGAACGGCCTTTCATGGTTGAACGCAACAATTGTCAAAATGCAACTTCGGTTCTGCACCAAGATTACGCTTCGGTTGTGCACGCATGCGTCGAGCGCCTCCTGCGAGCACGTCTCGACGCGCTCAAAGCGGCGGGGACATCGCCCGGGTCCATCGTGAGCGAGATCGGCCAATACAGCTTCTGGAGCATTCCGAACTTCGTGAAGTGGGGTCCCGAACTCCTCGGGAGGCACGTCAGGCTTTGGGGCTGCATGGCTCTAGACCCTGGCCCGACACCGGCGAGCCGCATCCACGGCACCATCCACGATTATCCTTTAAGGCCGAAGGGCCAGTCAGTGCCGGCCATCTTCAATACCATGACCGAAGAGAAGGCGACGTGGTTTTACGACGCGAAGAAACCGTGCGGCCATTGGGCAGGTGTCGTCGAGCGTCGCGATAGTTCGCTTGTCCTAGCGCAGATCGAGCCATAGACGCTCGGCTCCACGATCCGAGGCTGCGGTGAAAGCGATTACGACCGTCCGAGTTGGCGGGCTGGCTCTCGTCTTCGGCGCCATTGCGTTCATGGCGGTCTTCTCGTTCCTCGCTGCCCGCTTCGATTACCCCGCCATACTGGACGGTCCAGCGAACACGGTACTCCCCCGGCTGCTCGCCACCGGCACTCCCGGTCGTGCGGCGTGGGCGCTGTATGCCTTCTTGCCTCTCATCTGGCTTCCCGCAGGCGTCGGCGCATATTGCGCGCTGCGGCGCTTCTATCCAGGGGCCATGCTCCTCGCCATGCAATGTGCCGCCCTGGCGGCGATCAGTATGATGCTCGGTCTGATGCGCTGGCCCAGTGTGCACTGGCACCTGGCCCAGCTGCAGCGAACCGCAACCGCGGAGCAACAGCAAGTCATCGCGGCCGTGTTCGACGGCTTAAATACCTACTTGGGCAACTACATCGGTGAGTTCTTGGGTGAGTTGAGCGTTAACATGTTCTTTCTGCTGTCCAGTTGGACGTTGCTGCGGTTCCGTGCGACGCCGCATTGGGTGGCCGTCCTCGGGGTCGCCGTCGCCTGCGCTGGGTTCATCGGCATGTTTCGCAACGTGACCGCCGTTGTGGCCCCAGTCGCGGCCATCAACAACTATCTGCTGCCCTTGTGGATGATCGTTTTCGGCGTGGTGTTGCTGCGGCACCGTCTACCGGACCCACAGGTCGCGGGCGCCTAACATGCGCCCTGTATGCATGTTGCCCGCAGCTTAAGCGCGATTCGTTAGCAACTGTATTTATGTACCCGATCACCTGGCCGAGGTAGAAACATGAAGAACGTTGCGAACTCCCGATTCTCCATCGAGAGCTGGGACGAGAAGCCTTACAGTGAGGGCCAGGACCTGCCAAAGCTGACTCGGGCCGTCGTCACAAAGACGTTCACCGGCGATATCGCGGGCGAGGGGCACGTCGAATACTTGATGATGTACCGCAGCGACGGCTCGGCCACGTTCGTCGGCCTCGAGCGGGTCATCGGGCACGTTGCAGGGAAAACGGGCAGCTTCGTGCTCCAACGCACGGGAGTATTCGAGAACGGCGTGGCGAAGGAGACCTATTCCGTCATCCCTGGCTCCGGAAGGGGAGAGCTTCGGGGCCTGCGCGGGGAGGGCACATCGGCTGTTGGGCACGGGACTGAACATCCTCTAACGCTGCACTATGAATTGGGCTAGCCTGGCGCCATTCGGATCCTCAGAGGAGGAATGCATGCCTTGTCGTCTTCACCTCCGACTGGCGGCCGCTCTGTTGGTGGGCAGCATGTCGCTGCACGCACAGGAAACCGTTGTCGGCGCAAGCGATCCAGACGCCCTGTTCCACAGCAGCGACCCGACGCTCAATTCGAACAAACAGGTGGCGTACCACATCGTCAAAGACCTGCTCGAGGCTGGGCACTGGGAGCTGGCAGACAAATACTTGACGGAGCGGTACATCCAGCACAATCCGAACGCCGCGTCCGGACGCGCTGGTGTGGTGAAGTACTTCACCGAGGTCAGGAAGGTGAAGCGCGTACCAATACCGGAGAAGATGAAGACGAAGGTCGTGTCGGTGGTCGCTGAGGGCGATCTCGTGGTGGTGGCGTATGTGCGCGAGCTGAACGCCGCCAAGGATTCCTCACAGCGCTATACCACGACGTGGTTCGATATGTGGCGTTTTGAGGACGGCAAAGCAGACGAGCATTGGGATCCGGCCACGCGCATGGGTCAATGACTGTTGGGAATCGACCCAAGAATCGCCGACCGAATCGATGAGCGGCACCAACAACCACTTGAAGCAAGGCTTCTATGAGCCCAAAGAAGGACACGCAGAAGTCCGCCAGGCGGACCACCGCGATCGGCAAGACGTTCAAGGGATTTACGGACGAGGAACGAGTCGCGATGAAGGAGCGCGCCCGAGAGCTGAAGGCGGACAAGACGGATGGGGAAAGCGCCGTGCTCGCGAAGATCGCCGCGATGCGGGAACCGGATCGCGCCTTGGGCAAGCGGCTCCATGCTATCATTAGAGCCAGCGCGCCAGCCCTCTCGCCGAAACTCTGGTACGGGATGCCCGCGTATGCCAAGGACGACAAGGTCGTCTGCTTCTTCCAATGCGCGCAGAAGTTCAGCACGAGGTACGCGACGTTAGGCTTCAGCGACAAGGCGAACCTCGACGAAGGCGCCCTGTGGCCGACCGCCTTCGCATTGAAGCAGTTGACCGCCGCCGAAGAGGCAAGGATCGGCGCGCTCGTGAAGAAAGCCGTGAGCTGAGGACGGAGCTCGCCACAGAGCCACGCCATGCGCATCGAAAGCAGCGGTCATGCGGTCTTTGCTGCGACGCTGATCACCCTCGGAACGTTGGGCCTGATCAAAGGCGATTTCACGCCGATATGGCTGCCCGTGCCCAAAGGTGTGCCCGCGCGCGAAGTACTGGTCTATCTCTCCGCCACCGTCCCTCTGGTATCCGGCATCGGGCTACTCTGGCAGCGCGCTGCCGCCGTCGCTTCTCGTGTGCTGCTCAGCTTTCTCCTCGCTTGGCTGCTGCTGTTGGATGTGCCCCACCTCTTCCTCGATCCCGGGATGCAGCTTACTTGGGCAGCCTGTAAGACCGCGGTGATGGTGGCGGCCGCCTGGGTTCTGTACGTCTGGTTCGCCGGCGAGCGTGACGGGCACCGCCTCCGTTTCGCCACCGGCGACACGGGGCTCCGCATCGCGAGGGCGCTCTACGGGCTGGCCTTGATCCCTTTCGGCATAGCTCATTTCACGTATATCGAGAGAACCACTTCGATGGTGCCCGGTTGGCTGCCATGGCATTTGGCCTGGGCGTACTTCTTTGGCTGTACGTTCATCGCGGCGGGCGTAGCGGTGCTCATCGGCGTGTATGCACGGCTGGCAGCCATGCTCTCGGTGTTGCAGCTGGGCATGTTCACGCTGCTGGTGTGGGTACCCATCGTGGCAGCGGGACCCAGCGCCTCGGATTGGAGCGAGTTCGTCGTCTCTTGGGTGTTGACGGCCGCCGCTTGGGTGGTGGCGGATTCCTACCGCGGCATGCCTTGGCTCGCCGCGGGCAGGCGCTAACCCCGGCGGCGGACCAAGGCAGGGATAAGCACCGGCGGCACGAACGTAAGGAACGCTCCGACCGTCAGCACACCTAAGACCACACCAGTCACAAAATCGAATCGGGCGATCCGACCCGTCAGGAAGCCATACCTCACGAAGAAGTAGGCCATAGCTCTTACTATCTGCGCCAGGCTGGTCCACTTTAGGCAGCAGCAAGGACCGGCAGTCAAAGCAGGAGCCAAGCGATGCAAGGTATCCTCGTCGCCCGCAGCTTAAGCGCGATCCGTTAGACGGCCGCACACATGACCATCTCCGTTCAGCCGCTCCTCACACTCTCGGAAGCGCGCATTCAAGAGGAGTTGTGGAGAGCCGAGCTTATTGCTGCCAATGGCGCGACTTACGGCCGGAAAACTCCGCTCCTGCCAGTCTGCCTCGTGGCAGGTTTGGCCATTATCGGGTTCAGCCTCGACCCAACCGGCAGTGACCTGGCTCGAGTGCTGTTCTACGGGGGCGTCCTTCGTGCCCTCTGCGGGCCTATGTGGACGGTTCTCGTCTCGACGCGGCTCGAGGAGAATCGCTGAGCGAGCGGCTGCGTAACGAGGCTGACCGGCTCAATCAGCGGCTCCCCTACCTTGCGCCCGCGCGCGTTGCGCCTGCAGGTTAAGCGCGATCCGTTAGGCTCCCACCTTTCTTCGGAGGGACGGGCAGTGCCTTCCCTTTTCGACCCCAAAGCCCGAGACCTCGTCCTCGAGCGCATCGCCCGCTTAGCGCCGGATCGCAAGCCGCTCTGGGGGCGCTTCACCGCACCGGAGATGGTCTGCCACGTGAGCTGTGCTCTTCGCCAGGGTCTCGGGGAGCTGGAGACTGCACCACCCGCCGGCCCTCTGTCGCAGGCGCCCCTCAACTGGCTGGTGATTCACGTGCTGCCCTGGCCCAAGGGCAAGGGACGGAGCCCGCCCGAGTTCCTGGCCAAGCGCCCAACCACGTGGCAGGCCGACGTGACCCGATTGCGCGACTTGATTCGGCGCTTTGGTGACCGTGGACCGGCCGCTGAGTGGCCCCCGAGTCGTGTCTTTGGCCGGATTTCCGGACGGAGCTGGGGAGTCATGGAGCACAAGCACCTCGATCACCACCTCCGGCAGTTCGGAGTGTAACCGACTCGGAT
>QHUC01000039.1:0-10442 GCA_003221045.1 Gemmatimonadota bacterium
GTTTCGTCCTGACGAAGTGATCCTCACGCTCCGGAAGGCAGAGGAGCGGGAGCGGCTCGGCAACACCATCGCGACACTCAAAGCACAGCTCGACACCCGGCCGTCGGCTCGGGCACTCGTGGTCGAGAGCCCGGTCATGCGGCAGGCGCTCGCGATCGTCGCACGGGTGGCCGGCCATCCGACGACGGTGCTGATCACCGGCGAGCGGGGCACCGGGAAGGAGGTCATTGCACAGGCGATCCATCGGGCGAGCCCCCGGGCAGCGGGGCCGTTTGTAGCGGTGAACTGCGCGGCGATTCCCGACACGCTGCTCGAGTCGGAGCTGTTCGGGTACGCGAAGGGTGCGTTCACCGGCGCGACTGGGGACCGCCCGGGGCTCTTCGAGCAAGCGGACGGCGGCACGCTGCTCCTGGACGAGATCGGGGAGCTGCCGCTCCCACTTCAGGCGAAGCTGCTGCGGGTGTTGCAGGAGAGCGAGATCCGGCGCGTGGGTGATCAAAAGACGCGGCGGGTGGATGTGCGGGTGCTCGCCGCCACGGCGCGGGACCTCGCGGCGGACGCGACCGCCGGCCGGTTCCGCCATGACCTGTTCGACCGCTTAAATGTCGTCACGATTCATCTCCCGCCGCTCGCCGAACGGCGGGAGGACATAGCCCCACTCGCTCAACACTTCGCGACACAGGTGGCCCGGCGGCTGGGCCGCCCGGTGGCCCTCACAGAGGCCGCTGTCGCGTGGCTTCGCGAGCAGCCGTGGCCCGGGAACGTGCGGTCTCTCGAGCACGCCATCGAGCGGGCGGCGGTCCTGTCGGACAAAGAGATCCTCGAACCGACGGATTTCCGGAAGGAACCGCTCCCCGCTCCCCGCTCCCAAGGGGGGGAGCAAGGAGCGGGGAGCGGTACCCTTCGTGACGCGGTCGAAGCAGCGGAGCGCGAGGCCATCACGGCGGCTCTGGGGGCGGCCGGGGGCAACCGCCGCGAGGCAGCGAAGCGCCTCGGTGTAAGCCTGAGAACCCTGTTCTACAAGATGGATCGCTACGGACTGGAGTAGTGCAACAATCTGCACGACTGCAGCAATTTGCAGTACCAGCCGAGACTCGCCTAGCTACCTAACTCACTTAAGATCAGCAACTTAGCGTGTGGCACGGCATGTGATAGGAGTTTTCTGCTGGCCGGGAGGACACTGTCATGCGGCGTTCGGGCTTTACGACCATCGAGATGGTGATCTGCGTGATCCTGATCGGGATCATCGCGTCCATCGGTTTCCCGAAGATTCGCAACCGGCTCGACAGGGCCAACGTCCGCTCGAGCCGGGACGCGCTCGGCACGGAGGCAGCGATCGCACGCGCGGCCGCGGTTCAGCGGGGCTGCCGCGGCGTGCTGCACTTCACTTCGGGAGCGAGCGCCACGGTGTGGGTAACGACGGCGTGTCCGGCTAAGGTGGACACCGTAGCCGGTGTCGAGAAGCTGAGCACACGCTTCAACGTCACGCTCGCCGCGACGCGCGATTCGGTCCAATACGACCCGCGCGGCCTCAGCATGGACAACGCCGTCACGGTGGTGCGAATCACCGGTGCCGCCGGAAACAAGGACTCCATCGTGATCAACACCATCGGCAAGGTGGTGCGCCAATGAAACGAGAACAGGGTTTCACCATCGTCGAGGTGATCATCGCGGTCCTGGTGCTCACCGTCGGGATCCTGGGGCTTGTAACCTCCGCGGCGCTCGTGACGCGCATGATCGGCCGCGGGCAGCGCTCGGCGGTCGCCGCGCAGTACGCGCAGCGGCGGCTCGAGATGCTCCGGGCAAGTGGCTGTAAGACGCAGACAGGAGGGAGCGAGGTGTGGTGGCGCGGCGGAACGCCGGTCGATTCGGTCAGTTGGACCTTCACGAACATGCCGGCTAGTCCCGCCAAACACTGGCAGGTGGTAGTGCGGAGCAAGTACCAAACCGCTTTGGGGAAATGGCGGAGGGACAGCACAGAGACGGAGATCTCATGCCTCTTCTAGCACGGCGAGGGTACACCCTCATCGAGCTGCTGATCGCCCTGGTGCTCCTGGGCATGGTGTCGGGGGCTATCTACAAAGTGCTGGTCAACAACCAGCGTCTCTACCTGGCGCAAACCCAGCAAATCGACCTGCAGCAGAACATGCGGGCGGCGGCGGCCATTCTCCCGGCCGAGTTCCGCGAGCTGGACGCGGCCGACGGCGACATTCGGGCGATGAGCGCGACATCCATCACGATCCGCGCGATGCGGTTGCTCGGGTGGGCCTGTCTGACCCCGCCTCTGGGCGGTGGGATCGGTCAGCTGACGCTCACCGTGCGCAAGACCCCGATGTACGGCACACGGCAGACCTTCTCCATCAACGATTCGCTGCTGGTCTATTGGGAAGGCAACCCGACCACGCGGGCCGACGACATCTGGCTGCCGGCCCAGATCAAGACGGTCACGCCGGGGGCCGTCTGTACCCAGGACACGCTCGGAGCCATCAATCAAGGCTATACCCTGACGATGCAGCCCCAGTGGATCAACAACCCGGGCTTGAACGTCAATGGCGCAATCACGCGCGGCGCGCCGGTGCGCGGCTTCGACGTCGTGAAGTACGGCGTCTTTCAGTCGTCCACGGACAACGATTACTACCTCGGGCAGCAGAATCTCTCGCAGGGCGGCGTGATGCAACCGGTGATCGGCCCCCTGACGGGCGCCACGGGAATGACGCTCAGCTATTACGACAGTATCGGTACCGTCACCGCCGATTCGTCGAAGGTGGCGCAGATCCAGATCATCCTCCGGGCCCGCACCGCGTCGCCGATACGGAACGCGAGCGGTGTGCAGGCGCCCAAGGTCGACAGCATGGTGACCCGCGTCGCGCTGCGGAACAATCCGCGGTGCGGGACGGGCTCGATGCCTCCCATCCCGTGCAGCTGACGGGTGGGTCACACGTGAACCTCAAGGAGCGGTCTATGAAGCACGTCTTGAAGAACGAGCGCGGCATGGCGCTCGCCCTCGCGATCGTTGCGCTCGTGGTCGTCGGCGCGCTCATCGCCGGCGCCTTCTTCTCCGGCACCCAGGAGCAGCGGGTGGCGGAGAACGTGCGCCGGGTGCAGGCGTCGTTCGGCGTCGCGGAGCAAGGCGTGTACGACATCATCCGCGTCTGGCCGAACAGCACGCAGGTGTACAACGCGATGTATCAGTACCCCGCGGGCGGGGGTGCCTTCAGTCAGAGGGCGATCCCGAGGCACACGGCCGCGAGCAAGACCGGCAGCTACAATGGCACGCTCTACAAGTTCAACGACCAGCTCTACCTGATCGACATGACCGCGCAGGACACCATGAGCCTCGCCGGACGTATCCGAGGGGGCGGCGCAAGCCAGCGGGTCGGCCTGCTGGCCCGGATTCGGCCCCTCCAGATCAACGCTCAGGCGTCGCTCACGGCGGGCGGCGGGCTCGTCGCCGCCGGCAACGCCAGTATCGACGGGAATGACCACGACCCCACCGGCTGGGTTGGCTGCCCTCCGCTCGATTCCGCGAAAGCCGGCATTCGCATAGAAGACTCCGCGACGGTTTCGGCCAGCGGACACCCGACTATTCTCGGAAACCCGCCTGTCCTCAAGGACCCGACCCTCACGGACAGCTCGTTCTCACACTACGGCGACGTGACGTATCCCCAAATGGCGGCCGAAGCGACCATCACGCTCGCGGCCACGAACTTCTCCAACTCGATCACGCCGGTGGTGACGAACGGCGTGTGCGATCGCACCGTCCAGACGAACTGGGGAAGCCCCACAACCCCCACCGGGCCGTGCGGCAGCTACTTCCCCATCATCCGTATCACGGGTGACGGCGCGGTCATCAATGGGCTGGAAGGTCAAGGTATCCTGCTGGTGGACGGCTCGTTGTCGGTCCAAGGTGGGTTCCAGTTCTTCGGGATTGTCATCATCAAGGGTTCGCTCAAGACCGCCGGTGGCGGCGGTACGCCCGCGCACTTCTGGGGCACCGTGATGACACAGGATACCGTCGCGTTTACCGACACGACCACCAACATCAGCGGTAGCGCCAACCTCCTGTACTCTAAGTGCGCTATTCTCAAGGCGTTAAACGCGACCGGGTTCGGCGTGGCGATGCGGTCGCGGGGGTGGGTGCAGCTCTACTAAAGTGGGCTAACTATAGGCCACCAAAGTAGTTGTTGGGTCGGCCTCAAGTAGGTTCGAGGCTTGACAGGATAAGGGGCGGGGCTTACTGTAGTTTGCCCTCGCCCCATCTTGTCTCTAACTCCTTAGGCAATATGGCCCTGTTCGGCTTGCTGGGCGGCAAAAAAACGTCGGTCGGCTTGGATATCGGCTCCGGGATCATCAAGCTGGCGGTGATCGATCATTCCGGCAACGAGCCGGAGCTGGTGAAGGTGGCCACGACCGAAGTCGCCGCCGACGCGATCGTCGAGGGCGAGGTCATGGACCCCGGAATCGTGTCGGAGGCGATCCGGGGGCTCTTTTCCGCCGCCGGGGTCAAGCAGCGGTCCGTGGTGACGGCGGTCGGTGGGCGGGACGTGATCGTCAAGAAGATCCAGATGGACCGAATGAAAGAAGGAGACGCCCGCGAGGTGATCCGCTGGGAGGCCGAGCAGCACGTCCCGTTCGACATGGCGAACGTGGAGCTCGACTTCCAGATCCTCGATCCGGACGCCGAGGGCCTCCAGATGAACGTGCTCCTCGTCGCTGCCAAACGTGAGCTGGTGGAGGGCCGCACGCTGCTCCTGGGGGAGGCGGGCCTCGAGGCGGCGATCATCGACGTCGACGCCTTCGCCATCCACAACGCCTTCGAGCTGAACCACCCCGACGCCATGCAGGGCGTGGTGGGGCTGGTCAACATCGGTCATGAAGTGACCAACGTGAATATCCTGGAAGACGGCGTGCCGGTGTTGACGCGCGACCTCTCCGTGGGCACGCGCCGGTTCCGCGAGGACCTGCAGCGCGAAAAAGGGCTGTCGGCCGAGGATTCCGAGCGGGTGATCCAGGGGCAGACGCAGAGCGCGGACCTGGCCCCCTATGTGGACGCGCGCGGTGAAGAGATCTCCGTGGGCGTCGAGCGGGCGGCGGCGTTCCTGGCCACCGCGTCGCGCTCGGCCGGTGGGCTCGGGCGCGTGTACACGATCGGCGGCGGGGCGCGGATCCCGGGGCTGAACGAGTCGCTCTCGAGCCGGCTGCGGGTGCCGGTGGAGCTCGCGAGCCCGGTGCAGCGGCTCAAGGTGCGTGATTCGGTGTTCGAGTCGGTGTCGGTGGACGAGGTGTCGCCGCTGCTCATGCTGTCGGTGGGCCTGGCGCTGAGGCGCGCCGCATGATCGAAATAAACCTTCTTCCCGGCAAGAAGAAGAAGGCGGCGACCGGCGCGGGCTTCAAGCTCGCGCTGCCCGATTTCCAGGGGCTGCTCGCCACCATCAAGAACCCCTGGCTGTTCGTGGTGAGCGCCGCCGCGATCATCGTCGTCGGTGGTGGACTCTTGACCTTCATCGCGTACAGCACCCGGCTGCGAGTGCTCAACGCGAAGCTCGCGGACGTCCAGGCCGAGAAGCGGCGGTTCGACGCGGTGATCGCGCAGAAGCGCCAGTCGGAGAAGATCCGGGACTCGCTCGTCGCGGAGATCAACGTCATCCGTGGCATCGACGCCGACCGGTACGTGTGGCCGCACGTGCTGGACCAGATCACCAAGGCGCTCCCGCCCTACACCTGGCTGACCGGCATCTCGGTGGCGGGCGGTGCCAACGTGGCCCCCGGGGCGCCCGGTTCCACCGCGCCGACCGGCGTCGATTCGACCGGCGCCCCCCAGGTCCGCGTGTGGATCACCGGGAGCACCGTGGACATCCAGGCGTACACGACGTTCCTGCGGCAGCTCGCCGCGTCGCCCTGGCTGACCGACGTGACGCCGGCGACGACGTCGACGGTGGTCGAGGCCGATCGGCCGCTCACGGCGTTCAACGTCGCCGTGCGCTATCGCGTGGCGGACTCCGTCTACATCCGCACCGTCCCCCTCACCCAGTCGGCGAGGTAGCGCCATGGCGTTGTTGCCCCAGGACAGGCAAAGCCAGGTCTTCCTCCTGATCAGGACCTCGCGAGCGGCACCGTGGAAGACCTGCGCCGCAAAGTCGAGCAGTACACCGCCCTCCTCTCGGTGATGCGCCGCCTGGTGCCGGACAAGAACGAGGTCCCGGCACTGATCGACGACATCTCCACCAAGGCCAAGGTCCGGGGTGTGACCATCGGGCGTATCGAGCCGCAGGCCGTCGAAGCGGGACCGCCGTTCGACACCTATCGCTACCGCCTCGAGATCATCGGCCACTACGACCAGCTCGGCGAATTCATGTCCGACATCGCGAGCCTGCAGCGCATCATCGTACCGCAGGACGTGAACCTCAAGGCGGCGAATTCACAGGCGCAGAAGCTCATCGGTGACACGACCGGCGCGTTGCTCGAGGCGCAGTTCATGATCCGGACGTTTGTGAAGGCGGCCGCGCCGCCGCCGGGCCCGCCCGGCAAGAAGGGGGCAAAGCCGGCCGGAGCGACGCAGTGAGCGCGAGGCTCGCGGTGTGCGTGGCGGCGTTGGTCGCCACGGGCTCGCTCGCCGCGCAGGCGAAACCGAGCCGCGTGCCAGCCAAGCCGAACGCCACGCCGGCCGCGCGTCCGGCCCCACCCGTGCGGCCCGACAGCGCCCGGGCCGACACGGCGCGGAAGGTTGACAGCACGGGGACGCCGGTGCTCGTGCGTGAACAGTTCTCCTACGAGGGTGGCGGGCGCGATCCGTTCCTGTCGCTCCTCCGGTCGGGCGATATCCGCCCGCTCTTGTCGGACCTGAGGCTCGTCGGGATCTACTATGACGGACGCTACCCGGCGCGCAGCGTCGCGGTGCTGCGGGATGTGACGAACGCGAAGATCTATCGGGTAAAGCCGGGCGACATCATCGGGCGCCTCAAGACGACGACGATCCGGCCGCGCGAAATCGTGTTTACGGTGCAGGAGTTCGGGTTCGAGCGGCAGGAAAGCCTGCAGCTCGCCAAGCAGGAGGTAACGCCATGAAGCGCATCACAGCCCTCGCCGCGTGCCTGGTGGTCGCGGCGGCAACTCCCCCCCCCTCCCGGGCCCTTGCGGCGTGGGACGGCGCAGGGCGGGACGGCGAGGTCAAGGCGGTCAGCGTGCGCCCCGCGGACCGGAGCGTGGAGGTCGTAATCGATCTCCAGGGTGCCGTGGACGTCCAGGACTTCACGCTGGCCAGCCCCGCCCGGCTGGTCGTCGACCTGCAGGGCGCGCGGCTCGTGGCGCCCGCGGTGTTGTACGACGGGCTGAATCGCGGCGGCATCAAGAACATCCGCTACGCGCAGTTCCGCCCCGGCGTGGTGCGCATCGTGATCGATGTGGACGTCCTGAAGGATTACCGCATCGAGCGGAAAGACGGCCAGGTGCGGGTGAGGATCGGAACGGAGCGGACCGCCTTCGCGGCGTGGTCCAGCCAGGCGGCGGCGCGAGACCTCGCGACCGCTCCGCCGGTCCGCAGCACGGAGCGGGCGTCAGGGGGTCAGGCGGCCGCCCGCGTCGCCGCGCCCGCGCCGAGCGACCAGACGCTCAGTATCGACGAGTACCTGTCTGAGCACGCCAAGGAGAGCGAGCAGTCGCAGGCGGCCCGCATCACGGTCACGTGGGACAATGCGGACCTGCGCGAAGTAGTCGCCGGCTTCGCGGCGTTCAGTGGCCGGACGATCATCCTGTCCAAGGACATCAAGGGACAGGTGAGCGCCGAGATCAAGAATCAGCCGTGGGACCTCGCGTTCAACGCCGTGCTCGAGTCACAGGGGCTCACCGTCAACATGCTCGACGGCGGGATCCTCCAGGTGATCGACAAGAAGGACCTGGCGCGCGCGGACTCCACGGTGCCGGTGGAGACGCGGCTGGTGCGCGTGAACTACGCGCGGGCCTCGGCGCTCGTGCCGTCGGTGCAGTCGATCCTCACGAAGCGCGGCGCCGTGGTCGCGGACTCGACCAGCAACGCGCTCGTCATCACCGAGATCGCGAGTCGCATCAATCGGGTCGACGACTTCGTCAAAGGGCTCGACATCCGCACGCCACAGGTGTCGATCCAGGCGAAGATCATCTTCGTGGACCGGACCGACGTCGAAGAGCTGGGTGTGAAGTACGACCTCGGCTCGCCGACGCAATTCTTCAACAAGCTGATCCAGCGCCCCGACCCGCGCACGGCGAAGGCCGTGGACACAAACGGCGACGGCGTGCCGGACGCCTTCGTGCCCCAGTCCAACTTTACGCCCGACCAGACGATCGTCGACCTGGGCGGCAATTCGCTCTCCGCGCTCGGCAACGCCGACCAGGAGATCGTGAACCCGGCGTTGAACCTGATCTTCTCGACCGCGGTCGGCAACTTCAACCTGACCACGTTCCTGCAGGCGCTGCAGCGCGTCGAGCTGGCCGACCTGCAGGCCGAGCCCACCATCACCACGCTCGACAACCGCGCGGCCGAGATTCTGGTCGGCGACCGCGTCCCGATCCGGATTATCGACGTGAGCTCCGCGACAGGTGGCGTGGCCCCACCCCGCGCCACGGTGCGCTTCGAGCAGACGGGCATCAACCTGAAGGTCACGCCGCACGTGACGGCGAACCGTCAGGTGCTGATGGAGGTGCACGCGGAGAACTCGAGCGTCAAGCCGGCGTCGGTCGATATCGGGTTCACGTTTCAGACGCAGCAAGCGGACAACCAGATCCTGGTGAACGACGGTGAAACGGCGGTCATCGGTGGCCTCACGGTGACCTCGGTCACGGTAACCAAATCGGGAATTCCGTTCCTTGTAGATCTGCCGATCCTCGGCAAGCTGTTCGGCTTCAGCTCCGAGACGGAAGAGCGGCGCGACCTGTTGATCCTGATCACGCCGCACATCATCGACGACCTGGTGACGCCCAGCACCGGGAAGTAGCCAGGAGCGTTCTATGCGGCGGGCTCATGTCGTGCGGGCTTGGTGGGGGAGTGTCGCGCTCATCGCGGGCGTCTGGGGCTGCGAGACCGCCCGCAACCCGGGTGGCGTGCAGCGCGACGTCATCCCGCCAACCATCACGCTGTCGGCCGCGTCGGACACGCAGCAGATCGCGAGCGGCCTGGCGTTCACCGTCAACGCGACGGACAACCTCGGCCTGAAGGACATCCGGCTCACGTACTCGGGTGGCTACATCGCCCAGACCGACACGGTCTTCACGTCCGCGGTCACGAGTCTCAGCAAGGCCCAGACGATCACGTTCCCGGCGGGTTCCGGCGCCGGCGGCTTGATCACGATCATCGGTCGTGCCACGGACGGGGCGGGCAACTTCTCGGAAGACACGATCGTGATCTTCCTGAATAACGTTCAGGCGCTGACCGTCGCGCTGCTCTCACCCACCACCGGGGCGGTCGCCTCGAGCGGCAGGAACCTTCCGGTGTCGGTCCGGGCGGTGCAGCTGGGCGGAATCGCGCGCGTGGGTTTCCTCATCGCCCCGCGCAGCGCCGTCTCCGACCCGACGACGCCGCCCACCGACTCGCTCGTGTTCACGCCGCCCCAGCGCCAGCCGCCGGATACGACCTACACCGACACGCTCACCGTGCAGGCGACCTCCGGAACGTTCACGGTCACCGGCTTCGCCGTGGACGCGGGCGGACGTCGCGCACTCTCGAGCAGCGTGGTCGTGACGGTGCAGTCCGCGGCGAACGACGTCACGCCGCCCGTCGTGTCGTACACGATCTCATCGCGCGTGGAGGTGAACGACAACATCACGGTGCACGCCACCGATCCGAGCGGGATCTCCTGGATCGGGTTCCGGGTGGACACGCTCGGTGGCGTGGTGCCGATCAAATTCGACACCGCCGATGTCCGCGCCGGCAACCTGACGTCTGTGGACTCCACGTTCACCCTCCAGCTGCCGCTGGTGGACAATCAGCTGCCGAAGAGCGCGATCGTGCGAGGATACGCCTGCGACCTGGCCGCCGCCCGGAACTGCGCCTACTCGCAGTCGAGCACCGTGATCACCGGCACGGCCCCACGCGGCGCGCCGGTTCGCGCGGCCGCGGCGAGCAGCGGGACCGACACCGTCGTCGTCGTGGCGGGCAACACCCACCCCCTGCCGTTGGGCGGGCACATCGCGGACGCGATCTTCAACACGAACCGGCATGAGCTGTATTTAACGAACGACGCGCTGGGCCGGGTCGAGGTGTTCGACGCGGCCGCGGACACGTTTTACAAGAACGGCATCCAGACGGCCGGGCCCGTGCCATGGGGCATCGCGCTCTGGCCCGTGGATATCCAGGGGCACTACGACAGCAACAAAGTGGTGGTGGCCGATGCGGGCGGGACCGATCTCTCGATCCTGGACGCTCGCTCCAAACAGCTCTTGTGGCGCCAGGCGCTGCCCAACTTCCTAATCGA
>QHUC01000039.1:10546-11868 GCA_003221045.1 Gemmatimonadota bacterium
GACGAACCCGACCGATCTGTTCGGTCACCTCTTCTGGGAGATCGGGTCGGTCGGGCAGAACGTCGCGGGTGACACGTTGCGGATCGAGATGGTGCGGCCGACGCTCGGGCAGCGCCAAGTCGTGCTCGACGTGTGCCATCGCCCGCTGACCTTGGTCAACTTCCCATCGTTCGGCCTGGGTGACCAGACATTCGTCCGCAACTCCGGCGACTTCACGCACGCGTTCCTCGGGGAGGGAGGCAATATCTCCACCGCGTTTGCGCGCGTGTTCGCCTACTCGGCGCAGAAGTCGCTCGTTATCGGCACGGATACGACTTGCACCGTCCCCGACGGCAGCACCGAGGTGGGCCGGCGGGATGTGGACCTCGGGATGTCTCCCGGCGAACAGGTGAGCGACTTCATCAGCAACACGGGCATCCACGTCATTTCGGTTGCGACGAACTTCAACGGGCTCACCAACCTGGTGCGGGCCGACTCGATTTACTACCTGGATGAGGGCCTGCGGCTCTGGGGCACCTCGGCGGTCGGGTCGAGCACACCCGGGATGGACATGAATTACAACCATACCTTCCAACCGGGCGGCGCCTGCGTTGTCACCTGCGGCGGGGGGTCGGGCAACACCAGCGAGCGCATGGTGTTCGCCGCCTCGCCCGATACGAGCATCCTCGCGTTCGACACGTTCTTCTTCAACCAGCAGAAGAAGATCATCATTCGCGACCCGATCATCGGCCCCCTTCGGGTGGCGAAGGACAGTGTGCCCGGCCAGCCCGCAACGCAGCTCTTGTTCGCGATAACGACCAAGGGGCTCGTGGTGATCACGCTCCCGACCATCACGAACACGAACCCGCAAGCGCCCCCCGTGCGGACGTCGGTGTCGGGGAGGCATTAACGCCGGCTTTGTGTTGTCCTGCCACGGTCACATCGCGAGCCCGGCCTGGAGTCGGGCTCGCGTGCTAATATGAGAGAGGATGAGGTAGCGTGACATTCCGGTTCACGACTGCGGGCGAATCGCACGGGCGCGGGCTCGTGGCGCTGCTCGAGGGGATCCCCGCGGGGCTCCCGCTCGCGGCCGAGCGCGTCAACACCGAGCTGAAGCGGCGCATGGGCGGCTACGGGCGCGGCGCGCGCATGAAGATCGAGGCGGACCAGATCGAATGGCTCGCCGGCGTCCGCGCCGGTGAGACGCTCGGCTCCCCGATCGCGATGCTCGTCTGGAACCGCGACTGGGAGCACTGGCAGGATGTCATGGCGCCGGAAGCCGACGCCAGCGGCGCCGGCGAGCGGCGCCGCCAGGTGACCCGCCCCCGGCCTGGCCACGCCGA
>QHUC01000040.1 GCA_003221045.1 Gemmatimonadota bacterium
TTACCTGAAGGCGCACGCCTTCGACGTCGAGATGGGCGTGGCCGGCTTGAAGACGGCGTTCGTCGCCCGCTACACCAAGGGCACGCCGGGTCCGAATCTGGGCGTCATCCTCGAATACGACGCCCTGCGCGGCACGAGCCGTGACTTCCATGGCGACCAGCACAGCGCGCAGGGACCGGTGGGGATCGCCGCGGCGGTCGCCGTCGCGGAGTTCCTCACGGCCTCGAAAACCCCCGGCACCGTGACCGTATACGGGACGCCGGCGGAGGAGCTCGCGTCGCCAGCCGCCAAGACGGTGATGTACAACGCCGGGGTGTTCAAGGGTGCGGACGTGCTCATTCGCTCCCATTCGTCCACCGCCACGCAGGCGCCGGGCCCCGGCTTCGGGAGCTGCTGCATGAACATCAACGTGATGCACTACGTGTTCTCCGGAGCCCCCGCCCACCAGCTGCAGGCGTGGGACGGGCGGGATGCGCTGAAGGGACTGATCGAGCTGTTCAATCACATCGACGGCATCCGCATGACCGTGCGGCCCGAGACCAAGATCCAGGGGATCATCACCGAGGGCGGCAAGGCGCCCAACGTGGTCCCGGACCGCGCCGCGGCCGAGTTCTGGATCCGCTACCCCGATCCGGTCTATCTGGCCCAGGTCACGGAGCGCGTGAATGATGCGGCGAAGGGAGCGGCGCTCGCCACCGGAACCAAGGTGCACATCGACCTGGACTCGTCCTCGCGGAACGGCATTTCGGTCGCCGCGCTCAACTATCTCGCGTTCGCGTACATGAAGAAGTTTGGCGCCACCAAGGTCGAGGACGACCCGGGGCGTCCGCTCCCCTTCGAGGAGACCGGCACCGTCGCGACGCAGATCCCCGGTGTCGGCGTGACGTCCCATAGCTCGAACGGAGGCTATCACACGTTCGAGATGGAGGCGGACGCGCTGGGTGAGGTCGGGCATCATGGCTTTCTCGTCGACGCGCAGACGATGGCCGCCGTGCTCTACCACTTCGCCACCGATGCACCCTACCGCGCGGCGGTCAGACGGGAGTTCGACGGCTTGAAGGGCCTGTACGACGATTATCTCACGGCCCTTCGAAACGCCTACCCGCTCCCGAACGTCGCCGAGCCGACGGGGAACTGATCGATGCGCCCGATCCTCGGCGCGGCCTTCGTCGCGTGGTGCGCCGCGTCGCCGCTCGCCGCCCAACAGCGCGCCATATCGGATAGCGACCTGTTCGCCTTCCGCTGGGTGGCGAGCCCGCAGATTTCGCCCGACGGCCGGCAGGCCGCCTACCTCCTCGTGACGGTGAACGCGAAGCACGACGGCTATGAGACCAGCCTCTGGCTCGTCGCCACGGACGGCGCGTCGCCACCACGACGGATCACCGCGGGCCCGCACGATGGCGCGCCCCGTTGGTCACCCGACGGCACGGTGATCGCGTTTCTCCGCCCCAAAGACGGGCACGCGCAGCTCTATCTCCTGTCGCTGGCCGGTGGAGAGGCGCAGCAGCTCACCGACCTGCCGAAGGGTGCGGGGCCGGCCGCCTGGTCGCCCGACGGGAAAGCCATCGCCTTCGTGAGCTCGACCACCCCGGAGGACATCGCCAAGGCGGACAAGAAGGACGAGCCCAAGAGCGACGTACGGGTGATCACGCAGGCCGAGTATCGTGCCGACGATGAGGGATACCTGGACCCGGCCGAGCACGGGCATATCTGGACGGTGTCGGCTGCCATGCCGGGCGACCAGCCCGCCAAGGCACACCAGGTGACGTCCGGCAAGTTCGACGAAGAGGCCCCACAATGGAGCCGCGACGGCGCCCGGATCTCCTTCGTCTCCGACCGCGTCGCCGAGTCGTACTACTATCCGCCGGACAACAACTTCTACTCCGTGCCCGCAACCGGTGGCGCCATGGACACGGTCGCGGACATCAACGGTCCGATCTTCGGTCCCGCAGTATCGCCCGACGGGAAGGCGGTCGCCTTCCGCGGCTGGATCAATCCACGAGCGCCACGCTCGTACAATCAGTCCGACCTGTTCGTCTCGCGGGCGGGCAAGGGGGGGGCGGGGGGGACGGGGGGGGCGACCAACCTCACCGCCGACTACGACTTCGCCATGGGCGGGGCCGTGCTCGGTGACCAGGCGCCGCCGCGCGGGGGCGAGGGCTCGAGTCCCAATATCTGGACGATGGACGGCAAGGCCGTGATCGTGGCCACGACGGAGCACGGGCGCTCGAACCTCGTGCGCTTCGACGCGCAGACGGGAGCGCGGGAGCCGCTCACCACCGGAGACCACGCCGTCCTCGCCTACACCGCCACACCGGACGCGCGGCGTTTCGTGCTGACCATCGGTGATCCGACGCACCTGCCGGACATGTATGCCCTCGATGCCCAGACCAAGCGGCTCACGCAGCTCACCCATGCCAACGACTCGTTGTTCGCGAAGCTCCAGCTCGTGGCGCCCGAGGACTTCTGGTACCCGAGCTTCGATGGCAAGAAGATCGAGACCTGGATCATGAAGCCCGTCGGCTTCACGCCGGGCAAGAAGTACCCGCTGATCCTCAACATCCATGGCGGGCCGCACACGGCGTACGGCTACATCTTCTTCCACGAGATGCAGTGGATGGCCGCCAAGGGCTACGTGGTGGTGTATCCCAACCCGCGGGGGAGCACGACGTACGGGCAGGACTTCGGCAACATCATCCAGTACAAGTATCCCGGCGACGATTACAAGGATCTGATGATCGCGGTGGATTCCCTGATCCGCCGCGGATATGTGGACTCGACCAAGCTGGGTGTGACCGGGGGGTCGGGTGGCGGACTCTTGACCGACTGGACCGTCGGGCACACCCACCGCTTCGCGGCCGCCGTGTCGCAGCGCGACGTGGCCGATTGGCTCGGGTTCTGGTACACCGCGGATTTCACGCTTTTCCAGCCGACCTGGTTCCGCTCCACGCCGTTCCGCGACCCGCAGGAGTTTCTGGCGCGCTCCCCCGTCCGGTATGCGGACAGCGTCACGACTCCCTTGATGTTCATTCTGGGCGATGAGGATTATCGCGCGCCACCCAACCAGGGCGGCGAGGCGATGTTTCGCGCGCTCAAATATCTCCGCAAGACGACGGTGATGGTCCGCTTCCCGGGCGAGTCGCACGAGCTGTCGCGCTCCGGGAAGCCGGTGCATCGCGTCGAGCGGCTGCAGCACATCGTGCGGTGGTTCGACAAGTACCTCCAAGGGAAGCCCACGACGGCGTACGACACGCCATGACCGCCTCGCTGCACACGCTGCTCGACGTCGCGCTCCGGACGTCCGTCGTCTACTTCTTCGTGCTGGTGGGGCTGCGCCTCACCGGCAAGCGCACGCTCGGCCAGATGTCCGTCTTCGATTTCGTTCTCCTCCTCATCATTTCGAACGCAGTCCAGAACGCGATGGTCGGCCCCGACACGAGCCTCGCGGGCGGGCTCGTCGCCGCAGGGGTGTTGATGAGCTGGCACTGGGTGATCAATAGGGTGCGGCTCCGGGATCGGCGGCTCGCCAAGCTGATCGCGGGTGAGGGATTCATGCTGATCTATCACGGCAAGATTCTGGACGAGCACTGCCGCCGCGCCGGGATTACCCGCGACGACCTCTTACAGGCCCTACGGGAGCACGGGGTGGCGCGGGTCGAGGATGTGATGTTTGCGGTGCTCGAGCCCGACGGAGCGATCAGCGTGGTCCGGAACGACGACATGAAGCCGGGAGAGCGACCGCATCACAGAATCAGGGCGATACGCAGGAACCAATAAGAGGCTGGGAACGGCAACCGTGCCTGCTGACCCCTGTTAGATTTATCGTCGCATGCCCGCCATCCTGATCAAGAAGACCGCCGAGGAGCCCGGGGCCGCCTCGCTCACGGTCACCGTCCCGGTCGAGCACGTCCGCGAGGTGGAGGAGCGTGCCACGTCGGACTATCAGCGACGCGCTCGCCTGCCCGGGTTCCGGAAGGGCAAGGCGCCGCCCGCCCTCGTGCGCAAGCAGTTCGCGGAGGACATCCGCAAGTACGCGCTGGAGGAGATGATCCGCGAGAGCTGGAAGGCGGCCCTGGCGCAGGAAGCCCTGAAGCCGGTCGCCGACCCTCACATCCACAACCTCAAGTGGGACGCCGGGGCACCCCTCACGTTCGAGTTCCACGTGGAGGTGAAACCCGATCTCAAGCTCGAGCGGATCGGCAAGTTCCAGTTGAAGCGCACGGTCCCGAAGGTGACCGAGGATCAGGCGCTGGCACAGCTGAACGAGCTGCGCGAGCAGAAGGCGCCCTGGACGCCCGTCCCGGGCGAGAAGCCCAGGCTCAAGGACCTCGTGCACGTGACCATCGCGACGCGCGAGGGTGGGGAGGCCAAGGATCCTCAGCCTTATCAGCTGGTGCTGGGAGAGGGCCGAGCCATCCCGGAGGTGGAAGAGCGGATCATGGGGCTCCTCCCCGGCGAGACCGTGGATGCCACGGTCCGCTTTCCGAGCGACTTTCCTGAGGAGGCAAAGCGCGGCCAGTCGCGCGACGTCCGGATCACCCTCCATGAGGTCAAGCGCCAGCAGCTCCCGGAGCTCGACGATGCCTTCGCGCGCGAGGTGGGGGATTTCGAGTCGCTGGAGGCGCTGCGGCGGGCGGTCCGCGAGGACCTGGAGAAGGACGCGGCACGGGAGGCGGACGCCCAGGTCCGGCGTGACCTGATCGACCAGATCGTGCAGGCGAATCGCGTGGTGGCGCCACGGCCGTTGGTCGAGCGGGCAGTGTACACGTACGCCCAGGCGTACGGCATTCCGGAGGACCGCTGGGCCGACTTCTCTCGCGAGTTCGCGCCCGTGGCGGAAGCCCAGGTGCGGCGCGACCTGATCCTCGACTGGCTGGTGGAGCACCACGATCTTCGCGCCACCGATGCGGAGGTCGAGCAGCGGATTGCGGAGCTCGCCGCGCGGCGCGGGACACCGGTCGCGGAGCTCCGTGCCTCCCTCGAGAAAGCCAAGCGGCTGCGCGATCTGGAGCGCGGCCTCACCGAGGAGAAGGTGTTCACCTTTCTCCTTTCGCAATCCACCGTGGAGCAGACGTGATCACCAGTCAGCTGTATCCGCCCTACATCATCGAGCGCTCGAGTCGGGGCGAGCGCACCTACGATATTTTCAGCCGGCTGCTCATGGACCGCATCGTGTTCCTGGGCACGCAGATCAATGACGAAGTTTCGAACATCATCATCGCACAGCTGCTCTTCCTCGATGCGGACAACCCGGAGCGCGATATTTATCTGTACATCAACTCGCCCGGGGGCATCGTGTCGTCCGGCATGGCGATTTACGATACCATGCAGTTCCTGCGGGCTCCGGTGAATACCATCTGCATGGGCATGGCGGCCTCGATGGGGTCGTTCCTCCTCGCCGCCGGTCGCAAGGGGCGGCGCTCCGCGCTCCCCCACGCGCGCATTATGATGCACCAGCCGTCCGGGGGCACCCAGGGCACGGCGGCCGACATCGAGATCCAGGCGCGGGAGATCCTCTACCTGCGGGGCAAGCTCAATGAGCTGTACGCCAAGCACACCGGCCAGCAGGTGGAGCAGATCGAGAAGGACATGGACCGCGACCGCTTCATGTCCGCGGAAGAGGCCAAGGACTACGGGCTTATCGACCACGTCATAGCTAACTTCCAAGAGATCGACGACGGGAAAAAGAAGTGATGGCTTGCGTCCGCCAGGCGACTTTCCCATACTAGGGGCCCGATGTCCCACGATAAGCACCTCCGCTGCTCCTTCTGCGGCAAGTCGAAGGACTCGGTCCGGAAGTTCATCTCCGGGCCGTCGGTCTACATCTGCAACGAGTGCATCGCGCTCTGCAACGAGATCCTGGCGGAAGACGAGGAGCGGGAGGTCTCCGAGGCGATCACTCAGGTCCCGATCCCGTCCGAGATCAAGGAGGTGCTGGACCAGTACGTGATCGGGCAGGAGAAGGCCAAGAAGACCCTCGCCGTGGCGGTCTACAACCACTACAAGCGCATCAATTCGCACCAGGGGCGGGAGGTCGAAGTCGAGCTCGACAAATCGAACGGCCGGCTACGTCGGCGAGGACGTGGAGAACATCCTGGTCCGGCTGCTCCAGGCGGCGGACTTCAACGTCTCCGAGGCGGAGCGCGGTATCGTCTACATCGACGAGATCGACAAGATCGCGCGCAAGTCGGAGAACCCCAGCATCACGCGCGACGTGTCGGGCGAGGGCGTGCAGCAGGCGCTCCTCAAGATTCTCGAAGGCACCGTCGCGAGCGTGCCGCCCCAGGGCGGACGCAAGCACCCCCAGCAGGAATACATCCAGGTCAACACCAAGGACATCCTGTTCATCTGCGGCGGCGCCTTCGACGGCCTCGAGAAAATCATCGAGTCGCGCACCGGGCGACGGCAGATCGGGTTCACCAAGGAAGAGGTCGCCACGGGGACGCCCGAGAAGCTCAAGAAGAACCCGTTCATCGACGTGGAGCCCGACGACCTGCTGCGCTACGGGCTCATCCCCGAGCTGGTCGGCCGGCTCCCGGTGGCGGTGCCGCTCGACGCGCTCGACGAGGATGCGCTCATGCGGATCCTCATCGAGCCCAAGAACGCGCTCTCCAAGCAGTACCAGAAGCTCTTCGAGCTCGAGGACGTCCGCCTCACCATCGAGAAGGATGCCCTCACCGCCATCGCCCAGAAGGCCATCAAGCGCGGCACCGGTGCCCGGGGCCTGCGGGCGATCCTCGAGGAGATGATGACGGACATCATGTTCGATCTGCCGAGCCGCGACGACGTGCGCGAGGTGGCGATCACCGCCGAGTGCGTCACCGAAGGCCGGCCCCCGTTGCTCGTCACGGAGCGCGTGCGCCAGAAGAAAGAAGCCTGACCGAAGATCCCCGGTTCATCGGCTCGTTCCCGCGGGCCGACGTCGTTCTCGACCCCGCCCTTCCCGAAATCGCCCTGATCGGCCGCTCCAACGTCGGTAAGTCCAGCCTGTTGAATGCGCTAGCCGGACGCCGCATTGCCAAGGTCTCCGGTACCCCCGGGAAGACACGGATGCTGAATGTGTACGTCCTGTCAGTGGGGAGCGGGGAGCGGGGAGCGGTGCCCTCCGCTGCGAACCCGGCGCCAGTGCCGCATCGGAAGGAACCGCTCCCCGCTCCCCGCTCCCTGTATTTGTTGGACCTCCCCGGCTACGGCTATTCCCGCGCCTCGCAAACCGACCGCCGGGCCTTCCGGCTCCTCATCACACACGCGCTGAACCGCCCCCGCCTGGCCGGTGTGCTTTGGCTCCTTGACGTTCGCCACGAGCCTTCCACGGACGACCGCGCCATGCAGGAGATCTTCGCTGGGCAGGACACACGAGTCCTCGCCGCCCTGACCAAGAGCGACAAGCTGTCGCGGAACGAGCGGGCGCGCCGGGAGCGCGAGCTGCGAAACGCGCTGGGCCTCGATGACGATCAGGTGATCGCGACGAGCGCACGCGCGGGCGAGGGAATCGAAGACTTACGGGAAGCGATTGGGGAGCTGGTCGGAGGAGCTCACACGGCGTAGGATCTCAACACCCCCGGCGAGGCCTTCCCGGACACCAGCATTGCCGTCGAGAGCGCGTCCGCGGCGGTCGCCGTGCGCGTGACGACCGATGCCTGTTTGAGGGCGCGCGCCGGCCACCCCGTCGCGGGGTCCAGCACGTGCCCCACGATCAGGGCCCCGTACCGGACGATCGATTCGGTATTGGCGGCGGTAGCGAGCGCGGCGTCCCGGAGCCGCGCATGCGCCACGGTCGCCCCGGGGTGCCCCAGGTCGGCGACGTCCACCCGCCATCCAGGCTCTCCCGGTGGCGCGCCGATCGCGGCCATGTCGCCGCTGACGTCGAGGAACGCACGGCGCACGCCGCGCGCCCGCAGGACCACCAGCGCACGGTCGATGCCGTACCCTACGCCGATCGAGCCGAAGTCGAGCTGCGTGTGCCGGCTCGGCAGCCGCGCCACGTCTCCGTCGAGCTCCACCACCGCCGCCCTCACGGCTTCCCGGGCCTCGGCGAGCTCCGCGGCGGTCGGAGGACGGGGTGGGGTCCGCGGCCGGTGGAAGCCCCACGCGCGCATCAGCGGCTCCACTGCCACGTCGAACGCGCCGCCCGTGGCACGCCGGAATCCGGCGGCCCGCGCGAGCACGGCGCTCAAGTCCTGATCCACCCGCATCGCCTTCCGGCCGGCGCGGCGGTTCAGCTCGCAGAGGTCGCTCGCGTCGTCGAACAGCGTGAGCCGGCTCTCCACACGCCGCAGCTCCGCCAGAGCCGCCGCGCAGGCGTCCAACCCCTCCTGCTCCGCGCCCGTGAACACCATCAGGTGCCCCGACTGCCCCATCGCCCATGACCACCGCTCGACGAACACGTCGTCCCGGAAACGGAGTCGCGGGACACCGACCAGCCCCCCCAGCCCCCAGCCCCCGGCCCCTAGCACCTTCACAAATTCACGCCGCTTCACGCCCCCCCTTCCCCCTGAGCTCCCGCAGGATGAGGTACGACTGGACGTAGAACGTCACCGCGAGCACCGAGCTCGATGCCTCGAGCAGCCAGCTGAAGCGTGGATCTACGTAGCGCATCAGCCACATCGCCGAGAATGAAACCAGCAAGGCGACGAACGGCTCCGCCACGAGGAAATGCTTCCACCGCTCTCCGATCCACTCGCAGAGAGCCACACCGATCCCCGTGAACACGAAGATCACCGCCATCGACAGGAGGTGCGTGTGTGTGATCGTGAGCATCTCGGCGAACGACTTCGGAAACTGCATCGCCCCCGCCCCCGCCCCCGCCCCCGTCGCCCCCTGGGCGGCCTCAGGATCGGTACCCCGGTAGTGACGCTCACCGGATCGCTCCGCGCTGATGCCACGCCGTGAGGTCGGCGAGCAGGCGCCGAACGCCCAACGTCACCGCGTGCACGCTGATCGTGGCGCCGGAGATGCTCCGGATCTCGCGGCCCACGCGCAACGAGTCGGCCGCCGTCTTACCCCGGAACTGCCGGCGCCACGGCTCGTAGGCGACCTCGCCGCCGTACGGCTCCCGGTATACCAGGATGTCCACGTCCTTGAGCCGGTCCGCCGGATCGATGGCCACGAGGAACGTGATCGGCTGGTCCTTGCCCAGCACGTTGCCAACTTGCGCGAAGCCCAAGAGTGAATCGGCGCGGGACACGCGCAGCACGGGCTCCGAATCCACCCGCAGGGTGTCGATCCGCGCGCCCGGGCCGAATACCCGCGCGATCGACGCGGCGACCTTGGCCGGTGGAGCCGCCGGGTTTTGAGCTGCGAGAAGGAGAAGGGCGAGCGCGAGCGCCACGTCAGAACTGGTAGCCGACGCCGAGGCTCAGCACCTCGTGTTCGCCAACGCCCGCCGCGTTGCGGACAATCTGGTAATCCCCTTTGAACGCCGTGTTCCACGTGGGCTCGTACGTCAGGCCGAGCGTCGTGAGGCGGCGCGCGAGGGAGCGGTCGCGCGTCACCCCGGCGGGCACCGAGGCCTGGGTGTCGTAACGCTCGTGACGGACGAAGGCGTTGAGCTTGACGGGCGAGCTGGGAGCGAGCAGGCGGAGGACGTCGTACGCACCCTCGACGTAGCCGCCCGCGATCCGGCTTCCCACTATGGCCCCGTACCTGGCGTCGATCGCGCCGGCGTCGCTCACGCTGATGTTCGCCACTTCCCCACGGAAGCTCGCCCCACCGGCGTCATAACGCACGTCCGCCGACACGAGGGTGATCGGAGCCGCGAACGAGCCCGTGCCAAGAACGCTGTCGGCGTTCGCCGTGCCGCCATACCAGAACGACCCGCCGATCTTCCAGCCCGGCCGTGCCCACTCGAGGCGCCCGGTGAAGGACGGGTTGGCGAAGCTCGCCTCGCGACCTTCCTGGCGCCCTTCCCGGATTCCCTGAGAGGCGGAGAATCCGTCGGCGCGCAGGCCGTTCACGAGGTACACGCGATACGCCAACCCGCTGCCGCCGGGGATCGTGCCGACGGCACCGACCCCGATCTCGCGCCACGTCGTCGGAATCACGTCGGTGTCGAACCCCGGGCGATCGACGCCGTTGAACGTGGGTGGCTCGTGGGTCTCGTTGATGATCCCCACCGGTGGCAGCACGAGTCCCGTTCGGAGCGTGAGCCAGTCGGCCAGGCGGTAGTCGAGGTACGCCTGCTCGAGCGAGACCTCTCCCCCAGGCTGGCCGCCTTCGACCTTGGCGTTCTCCACCTCCAGCTCGGAGCGGAACGTGAGTCGCTCGTCGAAGGTGTGGGCCAGGTATGCGACAAAGCGGGCGAGGTTCACGACGCCTGGCGTGTTGGGCCCCGTGAGGTTGGTATAGTGCAGCTCCCCGTACCCGCCCAGGGTGGTACGCTCCTGGGCGAAGGCGGCCTGGGGCAAGGCCGCCGCGAGGGCACAGCAAAGCCCCCACGAAAAGCATCTTTGCATCGTACTCCAGAGCAGACTAGTTGAGAATTGTTCTCAAGCAGCGGGATTGCCGAATCTAAAAGTCGGGATTCCGGCGGTCAAGCAGATTATTGTTGTGACCTCGGGAGGGCTGCCCTTGGACCGCTTCCTGCCTGCAATCGTGTACGCCCTGCTGGCGCTCGCGGCGATCGGGCTCGGCGGGGGTGCGATCCATCTCAAGCGCCGGCTGGAGCAGAGCGAGCGCGACCGGCGCCGCGCCGCTGACGAGCTGAACCGCCGGCTATCCGAGCTCTTTTCCCTCCAGGAGCTGTCCTACATCCTGTCCGGGTCGCTCCAGCTCGATCGCATCGTGGAGCAAGTGGTGCGCTACGCCATGCGATTCCTCGACGCCCAGGGGGCGCTGGTCGCCCTCGCGCCGGATGGCGACGGCGGGACGGAGCCGCGTCCCCTGGCGGTGACCGCGGCCGAGGGCACCCTCGCTTCCCTCGCCGGACGCGCCATCAGCCCCAACGATCCTGGCCTCGTGGCGCGATCGCTCGGTCGCGAGCGGCTCGAGCTGGTCCGCAGCGCGAGCGGCGAGCCGACGCCCCTGGCGGAGGGGATCGTGGCCGAATCGGCGGCCGCCGTGCCGCTGCGCGCGCACGGCGTGGTGGTCGGGACGCTCGTCATTGCCAACCCGCGAGATGGCGCGTTCGCGCCGGAGGACATCCGCCTGCTCTCGACCGTCGCGACGCATGCCGCCATCGTGATCGCCAATGCGCGCTTCTTCGAGATGGTGCGCCACGCGAAAGAGCAGTGGGAGACGGCGTTCGACGCGCTCTCCGGGGGCATCGCCGTGGTGGACGACGCCGGCCAGGTACGCCGGGCGAACCGCGCGCTGGCCTCCCTCCTGGGCGTCCCGATCCCCGCGGTGATCGGGTGCGACCTGGCCGACGCGCTCCTCGAGGGGTCTCCCGCCCTGCTCGAGCTGCTCGCGGCGGCGCGACGGGGCGACCGGGCGCAGCCCCTGGTCCTCCGATCGGGTACGCTCGGGCGCACGATCCGCGTGAACGCCGCCCGTATCCCCACACCCGCGCAGGACCAGAGTGTCGTCGTGCTGGTGGAAGACGTGACCGACCAGCACGCTATGGAGGCCCAGTTGATCCAGAGCGAGAAGCTCGCGGCCGTGGGACAGCTCGTCTCGGGCGTAGCCCACGAGCTCAACAATCCCCTCACCTCTATCGCCGGCCTCTCCGAGTTTCTGCTCGAGCAGAAGGAGCTGGGCAGCAAGGATCGCGGGCACCTCCGCGTCATCCACGAGCAAGCGGACCGGGCAGGGCGCATCGTGCGGAACCTGCTCACCTTTGCGCGCAAGGGCACCTCCGAGCGCGTCGCGGTGGACGTGAATGACGTGATCGAGCGCACCCTCGTGCTCATGAGCTACGACTTCCAGCTCAAGGACATTGCGATCGACAAGGACCTGGCGCCGGTCCCGCCGGTACTGGGCGATCGCCACGCCCTGCAACAGGTGGTGATCAACCTGCTCACCAACGCCGCCCAGGCGGTGTCGGAGAATCCCCCGGAGCGGCCGCGCCGGATCCAGCTGCGCTCCTGGGCCGACGACCGCGTGCGCCTGCGGGTTGCCGATTCGGGGCCTGGGATTCCGGATGACGTGCTGCCGCACCTCTTCACGCCCTTTTTCACCACCAAAGAGCCGGGCCAGGGAACGGGTCTGGGCCTCTCCATCACGTATTCCATCGTCGAAGCGCACGGCGGCCGGATCGTCGTGGATCGCCCGACCGAGGGAGGCGCGGCGTTCCTCGTAGACTTACCGGTCGCGCCCGCCGACCCACCACGCCACGACACGCCGGAGCCCGGGGGGCCGACGGGGGTGGCGGCGGTGACGCCGATCAAGCGGTCGATTCTCCTCGTGGACGACGACCCCGCCGTTCGCCGCGTCGTGAAGGCGCTGTTCGGCCGCGAGGGACACATGGTGGAGGTTGCGCGGAATCCCCAGCACGCCCTCGATCTCGTCCGCACGCGCAGCTACGACCTCATTCTCGCGGACCGCGAGGCACGCGCACACGACCAGTCGTTCGTGGAGCAGCTCGTGGAGTCGCACCCGGAGCTGAAGGAGCGGGTGGTCGTCGCGACGGGAGCAGGGGCACCCGCCGGGAGTGGAACCCTGCGTTACGTCCGCAAGCCCTTCAACCTGCGGGATCTGCGGGAGGAAGCGGCGCGGGTGTGGGCCGCGGCCGCACTGTCGTAAGCCTCCGCTGGCCACCCGAACACCGCGAGATTCACGGCGCCTCCCCCGCCGGGCGCGAACTTCACACCCTCGCGCAACAGCAGCGCCCGCTGCACCACGCTCCCGTGATCGGCGCCGGAGAGCGAGATCCGACCCGCCGCGTTCAGCACGCGCCACCAGGGAACATCCGAATCATCCGGGAGTGCGGAGAGCGCCCAGCCGACGGTGCGGGCGGCGCCGGGCCGGCCCGCGAGCCGCGCCACGAGGCCGTAGGTCGCGACGCGACCCTTGGGGATGTGGCGCACGACCTTGTAGATGCGGTGATAGAACGGGTTCACTCGTCCTCGGCGCCCCCAGCGCCCCCCGAGGTCACCTCCAACCTACCCCCGCCGCGCCGGTCGTCCAGCGGCGGCCCCGGCTAGGATACCCGTAACACGTCTTCCAGCAAGCCCGCCCCTCCGGACCCGAGGATTGACAAAACGTCTTCCAGTGCTCTGCGCTCCCGGGGCCAGGAGAACCGCGCCGTGGCTTGCGCCGCCGCGAGCCACTCGGCGCGATCGTGCTCAGGAGACCGTCGCACCGACGCCGCGGGGTCCACCACACACGCGAACACGGGAATCAACGCGATCTCGTCGGTCCGGTGGCGATAGAACGACTCCACGCGCGACACATTGTAGAGTCGCGCGGGCTCGAGGCCGGTTTCCTCGCGGACTTCGCGCCGCGCGGCCTCGACCGGCGTCTCCCCGGGCTCGATGTGCCCGTGCACCGTCTCCCACGAGCCGGGCGAGCGACCGGCCGGCGCGCGCCGCAGCGCCAGCACCTCGACGCCTTTGCTGCCCTCCCCCGGGCGCAGCACGTACGCGTCGACGAACGCAACCCGCACTTCGGTCATGAGAGAATCCGGCTAGCGCCGGCGACCCAGCACTGCTTCGAGGCGCGCCGAGAGCGCGCGCGCGCGGAACGGCTTCGTGAGGAAATCGTCCGCGCCCAGCTCGAACACACGGACCTCGTTGTCTTCGTCGCTCTTGGCGGTGAGCACGAGAACCGGAATATCCGCGGTGGCGGGACGCGAGCGCAGGTGAGAGAGCACGCCGTAGCCATCGAGACCGGGCATATTCAGATCGAGGACGATGATGTCCGGGCCGACCCGGTCGACTTGATCTAACGCCTGTACACCGTCCCGGGCTTCCGAGACGACGTAGCCTTCCCGCTCGAGCAGGTCCTTCAACACCTTCCGGAGGCTATCCT
>QHUC01000041.1 GCA_003221045.1 Gemmatimonadota bacterium
CGCCCACGGTGCCGGGTTCCGCCTCGCGTATACGCTGACGCGGGCCCGCGATCAATCGTCGTTCTCGTGTTGTGCCGCCTCGCACGGGTTTGCCGATCCCACCACGGCCGGCGACCCGAGCCTGCGCGCATGGGCGACCAGCGACTATGAGCGGCGCCACGCCTTGCTGGCCACCGCGACGCTCGCGATCGGTGATGCCGTCGAGCTTGGCGTCATCGGGCGTCTCCTGTCCGGCCTCCCGTTCACGCCGCTCGTGGGGTCGGACATAAACGGCGACGGGGCGCGTAACGATCGCGCGTTCTTGTTCGATCCCGCCACCGCGACCGACACCGCCGTCGCGAACGGGATGCGTGCACTGCTGGCGAGCGTCCCGGGGGCGGTGCGGCGCTGTCTCGTCAACCAGCTGGGGCACATCGCCGGGCGAAACGCGTGTAACGGTCCCTGGCAACCCACGTTCGACCTGCAGCTCAACTGGCGCCCCGACTGGTTCGGGAGCGACCGGCGTCTCACGCTCTCCGTGCTCTCGGTGAACCTGCTCGGAGGCATCGATGCGTGGCTGCACGGCCCGGCGAATTTGTCCGGCTGGGGTATCGCCGCCGTGCCCGATCCGGTGCTGCTTTACGTGCGCGGCTTCGACCCAGCGACGGATCGGTTCCACTACGTGGTGAACGGGCACTTCGGCGCTACGAACGGTACGAACCAGGGCATCACCGTCCCGTTCCAAGTGGCGTTCCAAGCAAACCTCACCATCGGTGCAGATCGTCCACACTGACGGGTGACCGCGTGGCGCGGGCGTCACGCTGCGCTTGGTCGGCGCAGTGTCGTGGGTCTCCAACGCCACGTCAGCGCAACCGCGAGTTCCTTCCCCGTGCAACCCTGTAACAGCCGCGTAACGATGAGTTAACGCTGACGTGACCGTTGGCGTGTCTCTTGCGTTCCCGCGCGACGGCGCGGTTTCCGCGGCGCTGGGCACCGAACGACGCAACGGGAGGCAGGGGCAGCCGTCATGCACATCGGCTTGTTGATGGGGCGGTCGTTTACGGACGAACACCGGGCGCCAGAGATCATTCGGCTCCTTCGAGCGCGCGGCGCGACGGCGCAACCGCTTCACCTTGGCGACGACGTGATTGACGTCACGCGCGTCCGGGTCGAGTGCGATCTGGGTGTGTTGATGCACAAGAGTGACCTGGCGATGAGCGTGGCCGCGGACCTGCACCGCGCCGGCACGCCGGTGCTCAATCCCTACCCTATCTCCGCGTTGTTGCGCGACCCGATCATGGCGTTTCGCGTGCTCCAGGCGGCGGGCATCCCCGTGCCCGAGACTCTCGTCGCGTCTCACGTGAGCCAGCTGTTGCCGGCCCTGGACCGCGGCCCGCTGATCATCAAGCCGTACCGTCTTTCCCGAGCGCATGCCAAAGGGCCCGAGGTAGTGCGGGACGCGGCGGAGCTCGCGGCGCTCGGGCTGATCGAGGAACCGGTCTTCGCCCAACGCTATCACCCGCAGGACGGGCCGGCGCGCAAGCTCTACGCGATCGGAGGCGAGCTGTTCGGCGTGCTGCGACGCCCGCCCGCGCGCACCCCGTTTGCCCCCTCGGCCGAGCTCGCCGACATCGCGCAGCGGTGCGGGGCAGCGTTCGGTATCGACTTGTTCGGGGTGGACATCGTGGAAAGCGAGGGCCGGGCCTACGTCGTCGACATGGCGAGCTTCCCGAGCTTCAAAGGCGTGCCGGACGCGCCGCGGCGCCTCGCCGACCACATCTACAACGTCGCCGAACGCGCCGCGCGCGGCGAGCGCATCGCCCCAAGCGACCGGCATACTCGCGATTCGCGCCTGGGGGTCGTGCTCCGCGCCCTCTCCACCACGCTCGCGACGCCCGAGGAGCAGGATCAGATCCGCGACCTGCTCGAAGAGATCGACGGTCCACCCACCTTGCGCTTGGTGGAGCGGGTCGCCCCGCGGCGCCCCTGGCCGGACCCGCGTCGCCCCCGGGTGCCGTCGGTCCCGCATGGCAGGCCGGCGCTATTCCGATGCCGGGCGGCGTCGACTGCGTCACTCTCCCCGGGCTCCGCAAGGAGCAGAACGGAGCGCTGAACCCTCGCTTCCTGGACGTGTCCGATCAAGAGCTAATTGACCAGCGTGCCGGAGTGATTCGTGACGCGATCAAGACGTTCGAGCCCGACGTGCTGGTCGTGGATCACCTACCCCTCGGCGCGGCGGGAGAGCTCGCGCGGACGCTCGACCGTCTGCGCAAGCGCGGCCACACCCGCTGCGTGCTGGGGCTGCGTGAGGTTCTGCAGGATCCCGAGACCGTGCGCCGTACCTGGAGGGCCCAGGGTTACGTCGAAGCGATGCGGCATTTCTATGACGCCGTCTGGATCTATGGCGACCCGACCGTGTTCGACCCCGTGCGTGAGTACGATGTGTTCGCCGCGGTGGCGGACAAGGTGCGGTACACCGGTTATCTCGACCAGCGCCCGCGGCTCGAGTTCGCCGGTCCCCATGCCACCCAGCTCCTGGCCGACCTTCCTCCCGGCAAACTGGTCCTATGCGTGGTGGGCGGTGGGGTCGACGGCTATGCCCTGGCGGAGGCGTTTGTACAGGCGGAGCTGCCCCCCGAGATGACCGGCATGGTGGTCACCGGCCCGTACATGCCGAGCGAGCGGCGCGAGCGCCTGCGCCAGGCGGCGGAGCGACAGCGGCGCTGTCAGGTGCTCGAGTTCCTGCCCGACCCCGTGCCCCTGATCGCTCGCGCCGATCGCGTCATTGCCATGGGCGGTTACAACACGATATGCGAGGTGCTCTCGTTCGAGAAGCACGCGCTGATCGTGCCGCGGGTGGATCCCGAACCCGAGCAATGGATCCGTGCCAAGCGCCTTGCGGAGCTGGGCCTGATCGATCTGCTCCACCCCACCGAGTTGACGCCGCGCGCACTCACCCAGTGGCTTGCTCGCGATCTGGGGCCGCCGCCCGCCGCCCGCAGTCGCATCGATATCGGCGGTCTCGAGCGCATTCCGTGTCTGTTAGCCGACCTGGTGGGCTGCTCCGCACGTGCGGCGCCCGATGTCGTGAGGGTGAGCGTGGCGTTATGACAGCAGCCCGGTGCCGCTCCAGTCGCACCCTGCTCCTGTACGCGCAGGACAACCAGGGGCTGGGTCACGTCACCAGGACGCTAACGATCGAGCGTAGCCCGGAGGAAGAAGAAGCGGCGAAACAGCACTTTCGCGCGATCCGCGGGCAGGTCTTGCGGGACGTCGCGCTCGGGTTGGCTCCTGATCTCGTGCTGGTCGACCACGAGCCGCTGGGCTCGAAGGGCGAGTTTCGCGAAGGCCTGTGGTCCCTCAAGGCAGCGCGGCCCCACACGCGCTTCATTTTTGGCCTACGCGACATCATGGACGATGCGGCTCGGATCCGCACATCGTGGCAGGAAATGGGAGTCTACCGGGCGTTCGAGGAGCTGTACGACGGCATCGCCGTGTACGGCTCGGCCCGGCTCTACGATGTCGCGGCGGCCTATGCCATTCCGTCGTCCGTCCATCCCAAGCTCGAGTACTGTGGCTACATCGTGCGCGACCCACCCGCCCACGCCTCCGCCCCTAACACCCTGCGCGCGCGGTACGGGCTGCGCGCATCCGGACCACTGGTGGTGGCGACCGTGGGGAGTGGCAGCGATGGCTATCCTGTTCTCGCGACGGCCCGTGCGGCCGTGGACCGGCTACAAGCGCGGCACCCGGAGCTCGCGGCGATCCTGGTCACCGGGCCCTTCATGGGGGCATCGGAGCGCGCGCAGCTCGAGGCCCGAGCCACGGCCACGTGTCGCGTGGTGGCCGAGGCCGAGACGTGCGAACTCATGGCGGCCGCTGACGCCGTCGTGAGCATGGGGGGCTACAACAGCGTGTGCGAGGCGCTCGCCGTCGGGGTGCCCCTCGTGATCGTGCCCCGCGCCACGCATAAGATCGAGCAACAGATCCGGGCCGAGACCCTGGCCAGTCATGGCTTAGCGCAGTGCGTGCATCCGCGGGACGCCGGGCCCGAGACGCTCGCGGCGGCTCTGGAATGGGCGCTCGGCCGGGACCGGAAGGCCCACGCGCGTCTGGTGCGCGACGTGATCCCTGCCTTCGACGGGGCCACGCGCCTCACGGCTTATCTCGGGCGCTGGCTCGGGGACTGATGCGCTTCCGGTTCAAGCCCACACCGGACCAGCGCGCCGCGCTGCGTCGACAAATGGTCCAGCTGGAGCGACCTGAGGCCGCGCTCGATCTGCTCGGCCCCTGGTTGCCGGCCGGGTTCCGCGCGGCGTCCGCTAGCTGCACGCTCGCGGGCGCGCACGCGGATCGCTTCGTGCTCCGGCTGGACGTAGCGTCGGAGACGGGGGAGACGCGGGCGTACGCGCTTAAGGTCTACTCCGACGACTTTGGTGCGGATGTGTGGGCGCACGGGCAGGCGCTCGCGGCCCGGCAGCGGCCGGACCAGGATGGCCTCTCCGAGCCCCTGTGCTATCTGCCGCAGGAGCGGATGCTCGTCTCCCCGTGGGTGGCGGGCACGTTCTTGTCCGGGATCGTGAACGAGACGAAGATCGACTTGCTTAGGCGGGCGGCGTTGCTGGCCGCCGCGTTGCACCGTCTGAACATCGCGCCCGAGCCCCCGACGTCGGTCGAGATGCTGCTCGCGGACACGCGCGGTCGGGTGGAGCGCACCGGGCGGCGTTGGCCCGCGCACGACGCGCTGGTCGCGCCGCTGCTCACCGCGCTCGAGCAGGCCGCGGCGCTACTCGATCCCGCCGATCCGGCACCGGTGCACGGCGATATGGCCGGGGGGCAGTTCGTGTGGACCGGCGAGCGCCTCGTGCTCCTCGACCTGGACATGTTCGGCTACACCGACCCGGCGTACGATGTCGGACACTTTCTGGCGCAACTCGAGCGGCGCTGCCTGTGGGATCGCACCTTGCCCGAGCACGCTGTAGGGTGGCTCACCGCGTTTCGCGACGCGTACCTGGCTGCGCTGCCGCAGGTCTCTCCCCGCAACATCGCCTTCTACCAAGGCCTCACGCTGGTTCGTAAGATCTACACCGTTTGCCGCAAGCAGCCGCCCGATGGGGCCGCCCTGATTCCGCGACTCGCCCA
The DNA here is from genome assembly GCA_003221045.1 of Gemmatimonadota bacterium. Lineage (GTDB taxonomy): Bacteria > Gemmatimonadota > Gemmatimonadetes > Gemmatimonadales > GWC2-71-9 > AG41. Next base: position 5,122 of record QHUC01000041.1, read on the forward strand.
GCGCGCCCGGGTGGCGCTCGAAGACGTCATAGGCGCCGAGCAACGTCGATGAGTGCGCCGTACGCTGCGCCGCGTACCACCGGAACCATCGATTGGGAGCCGATGCACGCCATGCTGGTGGCGGCGCTGCGCGACGTGCTCGGCACCGACGCCGCGCTCGAGGCGTGGCGCGCGACGCCGCTCGCGAAGCGGGGGAAACACGGTCTCGTGCGCTACGATCTCGACGTGCGCACGGCCGGCCCGGGGAGATCCCCCCTCCAACGACACCAGTGGGTGGGGAAGCGCTACGAGCGGGAGGACGACGGCAACCGCGTCGCCGGTGTGCTGCGGGCCCTGAGTGCTGTCGGCCTCGAGCGCACCGGTGTCGTCGTGCCTCGTGTAGTCGGCTACAGCTTGTCGCGCCGGCTGCTGTTGATGACCTACGAAGCGGGTGAGTCCGTAGTGGCCGCCATCGCGCGCGAAGGGGAGGCGGTACTCTCGGCGATCGGTCGCGCGATGGCGGCATTACACGCCGCTCCGGTGCGCGTCGAGTCGGTGCGGACGCCGGCTGCAGAGCTCGCGTCTCTGCGATCCAAGCTCTCCGAGGTCGCTGCCGCGTTTCCGGGCGAGGTCGAAGCGTTGCGCCGCATACAGAACGAGCTGGAATGCGTCGCGCCCCCCGACGACACACCGGCGTTCCTGCACGGCGACTGCGGTCTCGCGCAGCTGCTCTGGACGGGGAGCCGGGTCGTGGTGCTCGATCTGGACGACTGTGCCCGCGGCGATCCCGCGTTGGACCTGGGGAACTTGTTTACCCAGCTGCGTCGCCTGACGCTCCGCAAGCCGGGCAAACTCCCCGCCTACGCCTCGCTGCGTCACGCCATTCTCGATGCCTATCGGCGCGTTTCGCCCGGCGATCCAGATCTGTTCTTCCGTGTCGCGTGGTACGAGCGACTCGCGCTCCTTCGCAAGATCCACTCTCTAGCGTGCGATCGGACCCGGCCGCGCCATCAGGGTCCCGAGGCCGTCGCGCGACGGAAGGCGGAGGCGCTGAACCTCGTGGCCGTAGCGCAGTCCGATGCACCATAGCCGGCGTACCCGCCTCGGCCAGCTGTTCGTCGCTCACCTGCGTCAGGTCAAGGCACGCCTCGCGGCGGCCGCCGTGTGCACGGCGGGCGTCACCGCTGCCGAGGTGTTACGCCCGTGGCCGCTGAAGGTCATTCTCGATCACGTCATCTTCGACAAGCGGCTGCCGCATGCGCTGCGGTTTCTCGAGGTCCTGGTGCACGCCGGCAGGATCCCCCTGCTCGGGGCGATGGCGGCGAGCATCGTGGTGCTCGCGCTCGCCGGCGGACTCTGCTCCTACTTCCAGGTCTTCATCACGTCTTCGGTCGGCTACCGGATGGTGTACGCGCTGCGGCGGGAGCTCTTCGCTCATCTGCAGCGGCTGTCCTTGTCGTTCCACACTCGAGCAAGATCGGGCGACCTCTTGACCCGCATCGCCGGGGACACGAACACGCTCAAGGATTGGTTCGCCGATTCCCTGCTCAAGTTTGCCTCGGGCTTACTCACAGTGGCCGGGGTGCTGGCCGTGATGTTCGCGGTGAACTGGCAGATCGGTCTCATCGCCCTGGGCACGCTGCCGTTTCTGTGCTACAGCCTGCTGCACCTGTATCGGAAGACCAAGCTTTCCGTGAAGGCGCAGCGTCGCCAGGAAGGGCAAGTGGCCTCTCGCATGAGCGAGGTCCTCGCGGTGATCCCTCTGGTCCAGGCGTTCGCGCGTGAGCGGCACGAAGAAGCCCGGTTCGACGCTGTAACCACCAACACCCTGCAGGAGGGGATTCGCATCGCGCGGCTCGAGGCGGCGGCGACGCGCTCGTCCGAGGTGATCACGGCGGTCGGGACGGCGGCGGCGGTCCTGTGGGGCGCGTTCGAGGTGTTACACGGCAAGCTCATGCCCGGGGAGCTCGTGCTGGTCGTCGCCTACGTGACCAACATGTATCGGCCGATCAAGAGCCTCGCCAAGCTCTCGACCGATTTTTCAAAGGCGATGGCGAGCGCGGACCGCATTTCCGAGGTGCTCGACATCGAGCCCGAAATCCGAGACCGCGCCGACGCCATCGACGCGCCGCCCCTCACCGGCGCCATCGCGTTCGACGGTGTCTCGTTCGACTACGGCGACGGCAAGGACGTCCTGCGCGACGTCTCGTTCGAGATCGCGCCGGGCCAGCGTGTCGCGTTGGTGGGCGCCTCCGGGACGGGCAAGTCCACGATCGTGAGTCTCATCCTGCGGCTGTACGAGCCGCGGCAGGGAGCCGTCCTGATCGACGGCGTGAACATCCAGCGCTACCGGCGGGAGTCGCTCCGACACCAAATCGGGCTCGTGCTGCAGGAATCGATTCTATTCGGCGCGACGATCCGGGAGAACATCGCCTACGGCAGACCCGACGCGAGCACGGAGGACATCGTCGCGGCGGCCCGCGCCGCCAACGCCGACGAGTTCATCCGCGAGCTCCCGGACGGGTACGACACGGTCATCGGCGAGCGCGGCGCGACCCTGTCGGGCGGGCAGCGGCAGCGGATTGCGATCGCGCGCGCGGTCATCCGTAACGCTCCCGTCCTGCTCCTGGACGAGCCGATGACGGGGCTCGACGTGGAAAGCGAAACGAAGGTGCGCGAGGCGCTCGATCGGCTGGTGGCCGGTCACACCAGTCTCATGATCACGCATGATCTGCCGTCGATCGCCGACGCCGATCTGGTGTTGGTCCTGGAGGACGGCCGGATCGTCGAGCGGGGCACCCATGCGGGGCTCGTGGCCGAGAGCAGCCGCTACCGCACGCTGTACGAGCTCAGCGCTGCTTCCTAGAGCGGAACGCGACGTGGCGCACGCATTGCTCTCACGTGTGGTTAGCCGAGACGGCTTCCCTGCCGACCCGGACTTCCCCCAGCTCGCGATCGCCGCCGATCCGGGGCGGATGCTCGAGGTGTTCCGCGCGCACTTGAAGCCCGCGGCGGGGCAGCGCTACCACATCGAGGACTGCATCCCCTTCCGGTTTCGCATCCGGCAATCCACGACGCGCTGCGTACTGCAGTACACGCTGCGCATCGCGGAGCCTGCCACGGGCCGCGCGTGGGAGCAGTGGGTCACGGGTCTCCTGTACGCCCAGCCCGGCGCAGCCGAGTCACTCTGGCGTGAGACGCGAAACGTCGAGCCACGCCGCGACATTCCCGACGGCTGGCTGACGTTCGAGCCGGTGCACTTCATCCCCGATCTCCAGATGGTCGTGCAGGTTTTCCCTTACGACCGCAAGCTGCGGAACCTGTCGCTCGTGTTGGGCGGGGCCTTACGCAACCTCGAGCCGCAGCTCCTGGAGCGCCTGCAGCCGGGGCGGGGAGCGGGCCCGTGGCAGGTGCTCCGGCGGACCGTCGAGCCCACGCGGTACCGGACGGAGCTCGGCGCGGCGCTCAGGTACACCATCGATGCCCGCGATGGCATCACCGGCCTGGAGTCCACCGTGCGGTGCTACCTGAAGGTGTATCGCCACGACCGCGGAGAGGGGACGTTTCGCCTGCTGCGCTCCCTCACTGACACGGCCGGCGACGGTTGTGGCCCCTACGCCGTGGTCCGCCCGCTCGCGTATCTCAGCGACCTGCGCACGCTGGTACTGGAAGAGGCTCGCGGCACCGCTCTCCAGCAGATCTTGCTCGCGGACCCCGAGTGCTCGGCGCAGCTCCAGGCGGTTGCGCGAGCGGTGGCGGCCTTCAACCGCGGCGAGCTGGGCGTCACGCCCCGGGTCGACTCGCTTGCCGACCAGCTCGACGACGTGAGGCGCGCGGCGCAGCTGCTCCAGTGGGCCTGCCCGAGGGCGAGGCGCGAGGTCCAGGCGATCAGCGACGCGGTCGCTCAGGGGCTCGAGGAGGTTACCCCCGCGCCGATCCATCGCGACGTGAAGACCGACCACGTGTTCCTGAGCA
>QHUC01000042.1 GCA_003221045.1 Gemmatimonadota bacterium
CGGCACGCTGCCCGTCCCGTCGACCTCCGCTGACGCCGCGGAGATTGAGCCGTTGATGACGGCAGCGGACGTCGGGCACGTCCTCCAACTGCCGAGAAAGCGAGTCTACGAGGTCTTGGGCCATCTCGCGATACAGATCGCTCCCCATACCCTGCGCTGGCGTCACGCGGACATTCTGGCGTTAATTGATGAGCGCAGGAGGGACAGGTGAGCATCTTCAAGCGCCCAGAGAGCAGTCGGTACGTCATAGAGATCCGCTGGCAGGGCCTGCCACGCTTGAAGCTCTCCACCGGCTCCTCAAGCAGGAAACTGGCCGAGGCAATGCAGCGGACTCTGCACGGCCTCAAGGATGCAGGGCGGTTAGATGTGCTACGCCTCCTCGCGGAAGGAAAGCTTCGCCTCGCCGACGTCCACGAAGACTACGTGCGGAATCCAGCAGCCCTGCAGCACCGTCTCGCGGCAGTTGCCAGTCCGACTCTCGGGCCGCTACTCGACCAATGGTTTGCGTGGCTCGACGATCCTGCGTCGCTGAGCTCAAGAACGAGACGGCCTTACGCTCCCAAAACGACTCAGCGGTACAAAGTGAGTTGGGCACGGGTGCTCGCGCTGCTTCCTCGAGGCCGCGAGGCCACCCTTGCCGACATGACGAAGGGCTTCCTCGCCGATTTCCGGGCACAGCGTCGTCGCGAAGGCGCGGGCGGCGCGACTATCAATCGAGACCTGTGCGCTGTGGGCGCACTCTTGACCTGGTGCGAGCAGGAGCGGGAGATCGGTGTGCACCGCCCTGCTCTGCCCCGCGAGCGCGAATCAGCAGGTCGGGAGCGCTGGCTCGACGCCTCCGAGCTAAGCCAGCTCGAAGCCGCCGTTCCCCGCTCGTGGTGGCCCCTATTCGCCACCCTCGCGTACACGGGACTGCGAGTCGGCGAAGCGCAGGGGCTGTGCTGGAGCGACATTCGCCTGTCGGATCAAGTGATCACCGTGCACGACCGAGGGCGTCGGCTCAAAACCTCGGCGAGCGCGCGTGTGGTACCCATCGCGGTACCGCTGGCCCGCCTCTTAGCCGAGCATCGGACGCGCTACCCAGGTGGACCCGCGGACCAGGTGTTTCCTCACCCGTTCGGCTCCTATCAGCTGGCCCAACGCGTCTTCCAGCGCGCCTGCCGCGAAGCCGGCCTGCACGACGTCCGGATCCACGATCTCCGGCATACCTTCGGCGTGCATTGCGCGCAGGCAGGCATTCCGATCGTCCGCATCCAGCGGCTGCTTGGACACTCGACGCCCGTGATGGCATTGCGTTACATGAGGCACGCGCCGGAGAATTACTTCGCGGCGGACGCGGCGCGAGTGGCCGCGAGTCTGTCCGGGATCGCCAATCGAGAAGCTAGTGCTCAGGCGGAGCTTGCCCGGCAGCGGCTGAAGGGGAGTTAGCGGGCGCGTGTGCCACCATTTTTGCCACCAGTCGACTCGGCGCTGGTATGTTGAGCGGTTGGTAGGGGGTTGCGTAAGCCTAAGTGAGTTGCGACGTTCTGCTCGCGTGGGAGAGGTGGCCGAGTGGCTGAAGGCGGCGGTTTGCTAAACCGTTATAGGGGCTAATACCTCTATCGGGGGTTCGAATCCCCCCCTCTCCGTGCTGAAGAATGTCCAATGTAGAACGCAGAATGATCAATGCTCATTGGACATTGGACATTGGACATTGATCATTCAACATTGATCCCTCTCCTCCCATAGCCACCCCCATTCGCGTCCGCTTCGCTCCCTCCCCCACCGGCTACCTCCACGTCGGCGGTGCCCGCACCGCCCTCTTCAACTGGCTCTATGCCCGCCACGTGGGCGGCCAGTTCCTCCTCCGCATCGAGGATACCGACAAGGCCCGCTCGACCGATGAGCACACCCGGGTGATCCTCGATGGGCTCAGCTGGCTCGGGCTCGACTGGGACGAGGAGCCGGTGTTCCAGGGCGCGCGCCTCGCGCGCCATCAGGAGCTGGCCGACCGACTCCTGGCGGAGGGGAAGGCGTACATGGAGGAGGGCGCTATCCGGTTTCGGCTGCCGCCCGGTGAGATCGCCTGGGACGACGCCGTGCACGGCCGCATCTCCTTCCAGGGCGAGGATATCAAGGATTTCGTCATCCTGCGCTCCGATCGCACGCCGATTTACAATTTCGCGGTGGTGGTGGACGACATCGATATGCGGATCACCCACGTGCTGCGCGGCGATGATCACATCTCGAACACGCCCAAGCAGATCGCGCTCTACCGCGCCTTGGGCGCGGCGTTGCCAGTGTTCGGCCACGTGCCGATGATCAACGGCCCCGACGGCAAGAAGCTTTCCAAGCGCCACGGCGCCACCGCGGTCGGCGACTACCAGCACATGGGGATCCTGCCCGCCGCCATGCGCAACTTCCTGGCCCTGCTCGGCTGGAGCCCGGGCGGCGACCGCGAGATCATGACGCAGGACGAGATGATCCAGCTGTTCTCGTTCGATGGGATCCAGCAGAAGAGCGCCATCTTCGACATGACGAAGCTCGAGTGGATGAACGGGCAGTACCTCTCAGCGACCTCTGCCGAAGACCTGTACCCGCTCGTGGCGCCGCAACTCGAGCGCCTCGGAGTCAACGGAAACCGGGACGCCGTGCTCAAGGCGATCGTGGCAGTGAAGACGCGCTCTCGCACGACGATCGACGTGGCCCGCCAGGTGGCAGTGCGCCTCGATGCGAAGTTCGTGCAGCTCGACGACAAGGCGAAGCAAGCAATCGCGAACGATCCGGCGGGCTACAAGGCCTCGCTCGAGGCGAGCCTCGCCGCGCTCGCAGCTACCGAGTGGACCGCGAGCGCGCTCGAGCAGCGATTGCGCGCGCTGGCCGAAGAGCGCGGCGTGACCGCGGGGAAAGTGTTCCAGCCGATCCGCATCGCGCTGACGGGCGGCACCGTGTCTGAGCCGGTGAACGAGCTGCTGTACGTGGTGGGAAAAGAAGGGGCGCTGAAGCGGCTGGAGCAGGCCACTACGGCACTCCGCTGACCGTATCCGCCTTCGCGTGCGTCGTGTCCGTCTTGGCCCGGCGCTCCGCGTCACGCTCCGCCTGTTTGCGCTCCCGCAGCTCGCGCACGTACTGCTTGAAGAGGTGCAGCGTCTCCGTGCGCCGCGCCGCCTGCATCAGGTCCTGTCGCATCTCGTCCAGCTGGCGGGCGCGCATCTGCTCGTCGTAGTTCCCCTGCGGCAGGCTGATCGGGAGCAGCGCGAGCGCCGCCGTGGGAATCTTGATCCCCGCCACATGGATGAACTGCGAGTCGATGCCGAAGACCTGGCCCGCCACCTCCGTGGTCCACGTGGGCTGCTGCCGCGCGCGCTGATCCTGGTCGATGATCACGTTGAGCGAATCCACCATCGCGTGCAGGCGACGCACGACCGCCGTGTCGCGATCCGCCAGGGGCTGATACAGCGCGTCCGCCACTTCGGACGGGAGCGCGGGACGCGGTGTCACCCACAAGCGCCCGTCGCCCACCTGCGGTGGCGTGACGATGTGCGGGCCGACGGCGTCCGCGCTCGTGGCGAGCATCGTGTCCGGCCGGCCAACCGGCGCCGGGGCCGGCGGCGTCGTGTCCGGCACTGCGGCGTTCGGCAGCGGTCGACCGAGGCCCCCGCTCGGGCCGATGCCCCGACGCGTGCCGCCGAACGGGGGCAGCTCGTGGAACTGGGGGCCCTGCGGCGGGATGATGGTGATCAGCCTCTGGTGCCGGTCGATCTGCCACGACGACGTGATCGCCAGCACGATGAGGGTACCGTGCACCACAGCGCTGGCGACCCAGGTGAGTCGCCGCACCGCGCGCGGGGGCCTACGGATCTCAAACAGCGGTGAGCACCTTTCCCAGCCGCTCCACCCACACGTACATCGTCGCCGCGGGCGTCTCGGGCTCGAACCCCTGGGAGCGCAGCACGGGTAGCATCCCGTCGCGGCGCTCCTTGAAGCGCTCCACGTAGCCGCGCGCCAGCTCCTCGGCCAATGGCAGCACCGCCGCGCCCGCCGCCTGAACGGCGAGGAACGCCCCCGTGTCCACGTAGTTCTTCACGCGCGCGAGCCCGGCGATCAGCTCCGGCCGCCCCACCGCCCACGCGAGTCGCCACCCCGTCATGCAGAAGCTCTTCGAGAGCGAGTGAAACTCGACCGCGACCTCGCGCGCGCCCGGGATCTCGAAGATGCTCGGGGCCACGTAGGCGTCGAAGGTGATCTCGCAATACGGATTGTCGTACGCGATGACGATGCCGTGCTTGCGGCAGTACGCGACGGCGCGCTCGAGGTAGTCTCGGGACGCGGTCGCGGCGGTTGGATTGTTGGGGTAGTTCAGGTAAACGAGCTTGGCGCGGCGGGCGATGTCCGTGGGGAGCTCGTCGAGCTCCAGAAGGAAACCCGTTCGCGGCGTCAGGGCGTAGCGATACGGCTCCCCGCCGGCGAGCACGGTGCCTCCCTCGTACACGGCGTACCCGGGCTCGGGAACGATCGCGACGTCGCCCGGATCGAGCAGCGAGAGGGCGAGGTGCGCGATGCCTTCCTTCGATCCGATGAGTGGGTGCAGCTCGGTGAAGGGATCAAAGCGGGCGTCGAACCGGCGCTTCATGTATGCCGCGGCGGCCTCGCGGAAGGCAGGCAGCCCGAGTTGAAACGCGTAACGGCTCATCGCCGGATCGCGAATGGCGCGGTTCAGCGCGTCCACGGCCACCTCGGGCGGCGCGAAGTCCGCGTCCCCGGCTCCGACGTCGATCACATCGACGCCCTGCTGGACGAGCCGACGCTTGATCGCCGGAATCTCGGCCATGGGATAGCTCGGTAGCGCCGCCAACCGCCGGCTGAATTGGGTCACACCCATGTCCTCTACTGAGATACGCGCGAGAAGCCTCGGGAATTTACCACCCCGTCGCGAACTCCGTTACAAGCGCGGACGCCGTTACAACCGCTCCAATAGCCTGCCGGGTCCTCCACCATCCTCCACCACCCTCCACCGACCTCCACCACCTTCGGCTCCCTCAATCCCGTGCCGCGCGAAGAATTCCTCGCAGGCGCCCAAGACGTCCGCCCAGTGGCCCACCACGCGGCTGGCCCGCGGGAGTCCCTCGAGGATCAGCGCCCCGTACGGCTTGGTGACCACCCGCCGGTCGAGCAGCACCACCGCACCGACGTCGCTGCGGCTGCGAATCAGCCGCCCGAACCCCTGCTTGAGCTTGAGCGCCGCATTGGGAACAAGGTAATGGGCGAATCCGTTCAGCCCCCGCGCCTCCAGCCGCTCCAGCCGCGCGGCCGTGAGCGGCTCGCTCGGCACCTTGAACGGGAGCTTGGCCAGGATGAGCACCCGGAGGGCGCGCCCCGGGACGTCCACGCCCTCCCAGAACGAATCCGTGCCGAGCAGGATGCCCGAGCCCGCCTCCCGAAAACGGCGCAGCAGGTGATCGCGCTGTCCCTCCCCCTGGATGAAGAGCGGCCAGCGACCCGCGATCGAGTTCCGCACCGCGTCCGCCGCCCGCTTGAGCGCCGCGTGGCTCGTGAACAACACGAACATGCCGCCGTCCGACGCATGAGCCAATTCGACGAGCACCCGCGCCACCGCAGCGCCGTGACCCGATTCGTCGTCGCGTGGCTCTGGAAAGTCGGTGGGAATCCCGAACAGGCATTGCTCGGCGAAATCGAACGGCGAGGCGTGAATCTCGCGCACCTTCATCCGGCTCGGGGGCAGGTCGAGTCCGAGCCGCTCCTCGAGGTAGGTGAAGTCGCCCCCTGCGGCGAGCGTGGCGCTCGTCAACACCACCGTCTCGATCCGGTCGAACAGGTTCTCTTTGAGTATCGGCGCCAGGTCGAGTGGCACGGCGGCGAGCGAGAGGTTGACGGTCTTCCGCCCCCGCCGCTCGAGCCAGCGGACCGCGGCGGGCCCTCCCAGCGGCGGCCGGAGAGTCGCCGTCAACCCTGCCGCTGCCGCATCGAGGCGTCGGACCACGCCGCGCAGCTCACCCAACAGCTGCGCACGCCGCTCCGAGGGGTCGTCGAGCGCCAGCCGATCGGCGATCATCGCTGTTCCCTCGGAGAGGCGTGAGAACGCGAGCAGGAGGTTGTCGAGCGCCACCCCGAGGCCTTCCTCCCAAACGGCATCCTCAAGGAACTCGTCGCGCAGCCGGAGCACCGGCGCGGGGCCGGGCTCGCCGTCGAGACGCCGCGCGAGCCGGGTGAAGACGTCCTCCGCGGCGCGCCGGGCTGCCGCGAGCGCGTCCACGAGACTCTGCTGCACCAGGTCGCGGCTCGCCGCGGACAGCAGATCGTCGCGACCGAACAGCACCGAGCGCAGCGTGGGCAGGAGGCCGCGCCCGTTCTTCTCCAGCCGCGACAGCAGCCGGTCCACCCCGAGCCTGCTCACCTGCGCTCCGAGGTGCATCGCCGCCACGTCCTCCAGGTGGTGCGCCTCGTCGAGCACGAGCCGGCGGTAGGGCGGGAGGACGGCGGCTTCCTGCCAGTTGTCCGACGCCATGCGCACGGCGAGGTCCGACGCCAGCAAATGATGGTTGACTACGACGACGTCCGCCTCCGCCGCGCGACGCCGAGCCTGAAACAGGAAACAGCGGTCGAAGTGCGGGCACTTGAGGCGGGTGCACAGGTCCGACTCCGCCGACACCGCGTCCCACACGTCGCCGCTCGGCTCGTCCGGCAGGTCGGCGAGCGAGCCGTCGCTGGTGCGGGCGGCCCACGCGGAGAGGGCGTCGAGCTCAGCGCGCCGCTCGTCCTCGAACAGCGAGTCCTCCTGCTCGCGCGCCTGGTCGAGCCGCGACAGGCAGACGTAGTTCCGCCAGCCCTTGAGGAGCGCGAAGCTCGGCGAGTGGTCGCCGGTGCCGAGCGCGCGGGCCAGAATGGGCAGGTCCTTCCCGACCAGCTGCTCCTGGAGGTTGATCGTGTTGGTCGAGACGACGGTCCGCTCGCCGTTCTCGCGCGCCCACACGAGCGCCGGGACGAGGTAAGCGTACGACTTCCCCACCCCAGTCCCCGCCTCGAGCATCCCCACGCCGCCCTCGTTGTAGAGATCGGCGACGTACGCCGCCATGTCACGCTGGGTGGGCCGGTCCTCGAAGCTGCCGAGGGCGCGCGCCACCGATCCACTCGGGGCCAGAAGCGCCGCGACGTCGATCGGGTCGATCCGCGTGGTCGCGCGCGGCCGCACGCACTCCACGACCACGTAGCAGTCGGTCACGTCGTTGTCGACGATCCCGAACCCCACGCCGCCGTCGTGCAGCCGGGCCGCCACCGTGAGATCGGCGCCGGACGGCTCGAGCACGCCGCTCGGGTGGTTGTGGAGCAGCAGCTCGCCGCGTACGGCGACGCCGGGCAGGGCGAGCACGGCGTCCACGGTGCCGCGCGCCACCACCCGCGCCTCGACGATCAGGCCATTGGGGTCGGGTCGCGCCACGAACGAGACCTCGCGCCCGTGCGCGGCGGCGATTTCGGCGCGCAGCAGCTCGCGCACCGCCGGCGCGAGGCGCTCCGCGCTCACGTCTTGAGCTCGCGCTTCTTGGCCGCCGGGAAGAGCACGTTATTGAGGATCAGCCGGTAGCCCGGGGAATGCGGGTGCAGCGACAGATCGGTGGGCGGATCGCCGATCTGGTGCTGCTGGTCCTCCGGGTCGTGTCCACCGAAGAACGTCCACGTACCCTTCCCGTGGTCTCCGTTGATGTACTTCACCCAGGGAGCGCCCTCTTCGTCTCCGAGCACCACGTCGCTGGGCTTCAAGCGGGTGCGCAGGAAGGACGTGGTGAGGCCGTAGAAGTCGGGGATCACCTGGCGATGATTCTGCACGAGGATGGTCGGCACCGGGTCGATCTTGGCGCTGAAGTTGAACAGCTTGAAGGCGCCGAGCGGCTGGCGGCGCGGGCCCGCGTTCACCTGGTGCCCGTCGATGTCCGAGAAGCTCGCGATCTGGGGATTCGGCTCGACGTGGGCCCCGGTGAACGCCAGGGCTTTCGACCAGTCCAGCTTGCGGTCGGCGTCGGGGTCCATCGGCGTGCCGTCGGCGAAGGCGGCCGCGATGTCCACGTGCTCGGCCGCGAGCGCCAGGTCTAATGTCTCCGTCGCGGTGCACATCGCGAAGAGGAACCCGCCGTTGGTCACATAGTCGCGGATCCGCCGCGCGATGGCCTTCTTCAAGTCGGGCACCGTGGCGAAGCCCAGCCGTTTCGTCGCGTCCGAATTGAATCGCACCATCTCGGCGAGCCACGGCGCCCCGGCGTAGATGAGATAGAACTTCGAGTACTGTCCCGTGAAGTCCTCGTGGTGCAGGTGTAGCCAGTCGTAGCTCGGCAGCTTCCCCGCGCTGACCTCGAAGTCCCACACCTTGTCGAACGCGATGCCGGCGTACTGCAGCGCCATGGTGACAGCGTCGTCCCAGGGCGGCGCGTTGGGCGGCACGTACACGGCGACCTTCGGCGCCTTCTCGAGCGGGACGGCGTCCATGTTGCTCGCCTCGATCTCTCCACGAATGGCGGTCACCCGCGCGTCGTCCACCGGCTCGAAGCTCACGCCCGCGAGCGTCGCGTCGCGGCGAATGGCCGGCCCGTCCGGCATGAGGAACGATCCGCCACGGTAGTTGAGGAGCCACTCAGCCTTGATCCCCGCCTGGACCACTCGATAGGTCACGCCATAGGCCTTGAGATGGTCGGATTGCGCGTCGTCCATGGGGAGCAGGAGGGACGAAATGGCGGTAAGGCGGTAGGGCGGTAGGAAGCGCGCCATCGACGCCCCTACCGCCAGACCGCCATACCGCCCTACCGTCCCGAGAAACTCTCTCCGCTTCACGACTTCGGAATCGCTCCTTTCGCGCGCTCGAGCTCGCGCCGCGCCTCGGGCACGACCGCGCTGCCCGGATACGAAAGAATCAGGTGCTCGAGATGCTGGATCGCGTCGCTGGTTTGCCCCTGCCGCACGAGCAACCGCGCCCACTCGAGCTCGGCCGCGGGCGCCGCCGCCCCTTGCCCACCGGTCCGCACGACTTCGTCGAACAGCGCGAGCGCGGCCCGCTGTTGCTCCGGGCCCAACCGCCCGGCGGTCCGACCAGCGACGAGCAGGACGTCCGGCCGTCCGCCAGCCGGGCCGAGCCGGTTGGCCGCGCGCGACAGCGCCGCGACCGCTCCCGCTGAGTCGCCGCGCGCCACCGACAGCAGCGCGGCGCCGAGCTCGGCGAACGAGTCGAGCGGCACCTGCTGCAACAGCGCCAACATCTCCGTGCGCTCGGTGGCGTCGCGGCGGTCGCCAGCGTATGGCCCGGCAGCCTGGAACAGCTCCTGCGCCCGCTTCAGTCGCCCGCGATAGAGCGCGATCCACCCCGCCACCGCCAGCCCTTCGACACTCGAGTCCCGCGCCAGGACCGCCTCGGCGCCGTCTAGGTCCCCGGCGCGGAGGCGGGCGCGCGCCAGCCGGCGGGAGAGACCCGCGCGGTCGTCCGGGGACACCCGCCCGTCACTCGCGAGCTGGCGGGCCGCCTCGTCGAGCTGTCCCCCGTCGATCAGGGCCTCGACCACGGCGCTCTGCGCGAGCTGCTGCACGTCGGGAGGCGCGCTCGAATCCCGGGCCACACGCTCGAGCACGTCGCGCGCGGCCGCGCGGTCGCCTGCTTCGACGAACGCGCGCGCGGCATCGGCCCATGCCCGCGCCGCCTCGGGCTCGGGCGCCATCTCGCCGTAGCGGCTCGGCCGCAAGCCGGCCTGTGAGGATCGCTCGTTCGCCCGTTGGACCGGCCGCGGTGAGCACCCGCGTGATGCGCTCGCGTTCTGCTTCCGGCGCTTCCCCGAGCTCGCTGGCGGCGTTGGTGAGCTGCGCCGGCGCGTCAGGCAGAGCCGCCGCCCACTCCCGGGCCGCGCCCTCCCAATCGCCCGTGAGCCGGCTGAGCTCCGCCAGCTCGATCCCGTAGACGCCGGGGCGGCCGAGCGCCTGGCGCCCCGCGAGCAGCACGGCGCGCGCGTCGGCGTGTCGGTGCGCGTCCTCGAGCGCGATCGCCCATTCACGATAGGGAGCTTCGTCGCGCGGCGACGCCGCCGCCCAGCGGAGCGCGACGGCGCGGGCGCTGTCCGGCTCGTTCAACGCGACGTACGTCCGGAGCAGGATCCCCCGCAGCGCCACGTTTGTGGGACTGGCCACCGTGGCCCGCCGAACGGCGGGGAGCAGCTCGGCCAGCCGATTGAGCGGCGGTAGCACGCGTTCGAGGCCGAGCAACGCCGACACGTTCGCGGGCTCGGCCCGAAGGGTCGCGAAGTAGACGCTCGCGGCCTGGTCGTAGCGGCCCGCACGCTCGAGCTCGAAGCCCTGACCGATCGCCTGGGCCGAGATCGGTGCCAGCGGCAAGAGCAACGCTCCGACGACAGCGAGTAAAGGAGCCGCGGGTTCACCCGCGCACTTAGCGCGGCTGCGCCTGCGGAGCATTTAGCCTCTTGAAGTATTCGAGCACCAGGCGGCGTTGCTCCGGAGTGAGCCCCTGAAGCTCTTCCCACGTGGGGTATCGGATGCGGGGGCCCGCTCCGGTGGCGCCCGGCTTGAGCACCGCAGGCAGGTGGACGCTGTCTCCCGTCGCGGCGCGGCTGACGCGTTCCTTGGTTTCGTCCGGTTCGTCGTTCGACAGCGTGCGCCCGGCGTCGAGCAGCCGGTGGTACAGGCGCTGCTGGCGCTCGATCGTCTGGCGGTCGAGGCGTCCGGCCTCGAGCTGGCGCGCCAGCTCTTTCGCTTCCTGCGCGAGCGGCCCCGCGGCCGAGCTCGCCCCGCCCGCCTGGACGCGCTCGAGCTGTTCGGCGAGCGCGCGCTGGCGCGCGGCAAGCGCCCGAAGCTGCTGCGCCACGGCTTCTCCGCTCGCGCCCATCATCGGCAGGAGTCCCTGCGCCTGGGCGTTCAAGCCTTGCTGGTCCCGCGCCAGCCGCGCGAGCTGCTCGACTGCCTCGGCGAAGCCGGTCCCCGACTGCGCCCCCGCCACGCGGCTGCGGCTGCGGGCGAGCGCCAACGCCGTGGCGTTGAGGGCATCGACGGCGTCCTCGGCGAGCCCTGCCGCCTCGGAGGGATTGGGATCCGCTTCCTCGAGCTGGCTCCGCGCCGCCTCCATCTGACGCCTGGCGTAGCCGAGCGCCGCGTCGAGCTGGGGCGAGACGAGCGCGTGCCGGCCCGCCGCCTCGCGGATTTGACGAGCCACGGCGTCGGTCCCTTCCTCGACCAACGCCTGCTGCGCGCGCGTCGCGGCCCCGGTCTCGCCGCGGCGCAGCGCTTCCGCTACCCGCTGTTGGCGCTCGGCGAGCGCCGCGGTCTCGGAGAGCGCACGATCGAGCGCCGCGAGCGTCTCGCCGCGCCATTCCCGCGCGAGGGAATCGCGCCGGCCGCGCAACGCTTCAGGCACGCCGGCGAGCCGGTTCTCGGCTTCGCTCCCGGCCTGTTCCGCCGCGGGGGCCTGACCGAGGTCGGCGGACTGCGCGGCGCGCTGCATCGCCGCGCCGGCATCGCGGGCCGCCTGCCGCGGCTGGGCGAGTGCGCCGGCTTGAGGGAGGGGGGCGCCGAGGTCGGTCGCGACGCGCTCGATCCCCGAGGTCAGCGAGTCGGCGCGCTCGGCGAGCGCGCGCTGGCGGGCCGCGGCGGCGCTGTCGGGATGCGGCGCGTCCGCCTGGTTCCATTCCGCCTGCCGCCGCTTCAGATCCTCGGCATCCGCCGCGAGCGTAGCGAGCGCGCCCTCGACGGCCGCCCGGCGGAACAGCTCCTGGCTCCGCTCCAGCTCGGCGCGCAGCTGCTGCTGTGCCTCCGCCAGCCGCTCGAGCGCCCGCCGCATCGCTTCCGGATCGAGGCGCAACAGCGCCTCCTGCAGCTCGCGCAACCGCGCCGCGAGCTCGGGCGTGACCGCGCGCTGCAGCAGCTCCTGGACCTCCCGGAGCCGCGCCTGGAACGCGGTGTCGTCCAGGCCCGCGGCCTGGGCCGCGCGCGCGATCTGCTCGACCGCGCGCGACAGCTCCCGCACCCGCTCCTGCAGCGCCTCCTGCTCCCGCGCCACCGCCTGCGCCCGCTCGGTGGCCTGGAACGGCAGCGTCGCGTCCCGCCCCGCGTCTCCGGGACGCCGCGAGCCGGCAGCGTCGCGCGAGCGCTGCTGCGCCAGATCGCCGGTGCGCGTTCCCAGGTCGCGCTGCGCCTCCGCGATCGAATCGGCTGCGGTCGCGACGTCGCGTGTCGCCGCGCGAGTCGCCGCGCGCAGCTCCTCGAGGCTGGGCAACCGCAGGGCGATCTCGGCGCTCCGGCCCACGTGCGGCACGGGCGCGTTGTCCCACGCTTCGGCCCGGATCCGCAGCGTGTCTCCCGGGAGCAACCCGCGACGCTCCGCGTCGATTTCGGCCTGGACGATCGCGCGCTCGCCCGCACCCGACACGTCGAGCGACTCGCGAACCGCTTCTCCCACCTTCCCGGTCTGGCTCACGCGCCAGCTCACCACCTGGAGGCGGGTGAGTCCGTGATCGTCGCGCGCGTCGATGACGAGCGGCTGCTTGAGCGTCAACGGGAGCATCGTATCGCGTCCCGGAACCGGCAGCGTCACGACCGGTGCGGAATCCGGAATCACCCGGAGGAGCAGCTCGGGCGCGGAGCCCTCGAGGGGCGTCCCGTCTACGGTGGCGAGCTCGAGCCCCCATGCGCCGGACACGGTCGGCTCGACACGGCCCATAAACCCGGTTCCCGAGACGGACAGACTCGCGCGCCTCGAGCCGTGATGCCATGCGGCGGCGGCGAGGGGTACGCTCGCCGCGCCACTCGTGAGGATCGTGGTGCCCTCGGGAATCGCGATCGTGTCCGCGCCGGGCGCGAGCGGCTCGTCCGGATGAGAGAGGTAGGCGGGGTAGCGCGCGGTGAGCTGCAGCGCTGCGATGAAGGCCGGGAGCTGGACGGTGACGCGTCGCTCGAGGCTCCGGCGTGTGCCGCTCGACGCCCGCAGGTACAGATCGGATTCGAGCGGCCCGACGCGGCGGACGGCCCGTCCCTGCGAGTCCAGCGTGAGCGGCGCCGGTGTCCACGGCTCGCCCGGCCGCCGGGTCCAGAGCGTGGCCCGCGTCGCGGCGGGCACTTCGACGGTAACCGTCACGCTGTCGCCCCGCCGTACCGTGGTGCGGTCCACGCTGAGTCGCACGGGGGAGCGCGCGTCGGCGAGCGTACGGAACGGATGCCAGAACGCCGCCGCGCGCCCGGCCGCGGGGGACGCCGCGACGAACACCGCGGCGCCCAGCAGCGCCGCCACCGCGCCCGCGAGGAGCCAGTCCCTCGTCCCGCGCGCCAGAGCTCGCTGCACCGCCGGTGCGGCGCGGGTCACGACGACGGCCGCGCGCTGGTCCGCCAGCCGCAACAGCTCCGGGCTCGCGCCAGTGGTCGCAGCCGGAGGGGGCGCGAGCAGTCCGACCACGCTTCCCGCGCGCGTCCCCGCCGCCGCTTCGACCAGGCGCCCCACCACCGGGGGCCCGACGATCCGGCGCGCCCGGCGCGCCACCCA
The DNA here is from genome assembly GCA_003221045.1 of Gemmatimonadota bacterium. GTDB lineage: Bacteria > Gemmatimonadota > Gemmatimonadetes > Gemmatimonadales > GWC2-71-9 > AG41. The sequence continues at coordinate 13,511 of QHUC01000042.1, forward strand.
TAGCGCCACCCCCACCACTCCCACGATCAAGAGCCACGCGAGGAGCACCGGCGCGACGCGCGGCGCCAGCGCCAGACCCGCGCCGGCGAGCGCAAGCACGACGCCCGCGCTCGTGAGCAGGACGGCTCCGGCGCGGGCGCGCGCATGCGGCGAGCCGAGCCGCCGCAGCCGCAGCGCGGTGTCGGTCACCGGGTCGAACTCACGGCGTAGGTGAAAAGGTTGACGCCCATGCGCAACGCGGCCTCATGCAGCTCCGGGGGATCATGGTGGACCTCGGGGTCCTCCCAGCCGTCGCCCAGGTCCGTCTGATAGGAATAGTATACGGCCAGGCGGTCGCCCAAAAAGATACCGAACCCTTGGGCCGGCAAGCCATCGTGCTCGTGGATCTTGGGGAGCCCCTTGGGAAAGTCGTAGACCACGTGATAGATGGGGTGGCTCAACGGGACCTCAACCAGGGGATGGTCGGGGAACACGCGGGCAATCTCGCGGCGGAATGACTTATCCATGCCGTAGTCGTCGTCCGCGTGGAGGAAGCCCCCCTGCTCGAGCCAGCGCCGCAGCACTTTCACCTCGTCGTCCGAGAAGTGCACGTTGCCGTGGCCCCGCATAAAGAGGTAAGGCACGTCCCACAGCTCGGGACCGGTGAGCGTTACGACCCGCTCCCGCTCGGCCACCGGCAGCGTGGTGCGTTGGCGGATGGCGGCGAGGAGGTTGGGGAGGGAAGAGGGACCGGCGTACCAGTCGCCGCCGCCGTCGTAGTGCAGCCTTCCGATAGTTAGACTGGCTGCGTGCGGAGTGCGGAGTGTGGAATGCGGAGTAGAAGTGTGGGCGTCGATTCCGCACTCCGCACTCCGCACTCCACACTCGGCCCCGTCCGCTACCGGCAGCCACAGCGCGACCACGATGATCGCCAGGGGTCTCAAAGTTCGTTTACCAGCCGATACGCCGTGTTTCGCGTGATCCCCGTCTCCTCCGCCACCTGCTCCGCCACGTCGCGACGGGTCATGCCTTGGGCCAGCAATGCGCGGGCGCGCGCTTCCGGATCGGGGGGGGCGAGGGTGCGGTCTTCGCGCGCGGATTTGCCGGTACCCGCGACCACCACCGTCACTTCGCCGCGGGGCGGCGCTTCGGCGTAATAACCCGCCAGCTCGGTGAGGGTCCCGACGCGGGTCTCCTCGAACACCTTGGTCAGCTCGCGGGCCACGGCGGCCCGGCGATCTCCACCGCACACCGTCGCGAGATCTTGGAGCAGCTCGGCGACGCGCGGCGGAGCCTCGAACAGCACCACGGTCCACTCGCTCTTCAGTATCAGGTCGAGCAGCCGGCGGCGGTCGCCCCCCTTGCGCGGGAGGAAGCCGAGGAACAGGTAGCGGTCTGCGGGGAGCCCCGAAACCGAGAGCGCGGCTGCCACTGCCGTGGGCCCCGGAATCGTGACCACCGGGACGTCGCGCGCCCGGGCGGCCGCGACGAGCACGCCTCCGGGATCGCTCACCGCGGGAGTGCCCGCGTCGGTCACGAGCGCTACATCCTTGCCGCTCCCCAGAAGGTGGAGGATGCGGCGCAGCGCCGCGTCGCTCGAATGCGCGTGAAAGCTGAGGAGCACGGCGCGGGAGCCCACGTGCGCGAGCAACGGCTTGGTGTGGCGGGTGTCTTCGGCTGCGACCGCGGCGACGCGCGTCAGCGTGGCG
>QHUC01000166.1 GCA_003221045.1 Gemmatimonadota bacterium
GCTCCTGGCCGACGCGCGGCAGGCGGTCACGGCGTTTCGCCAGCGCGCCGGCACCTACGGGTCGCGGGAGGCGTTGGCGCGTGAGCAGGCTGGATTGGCGGGAGTCGAACTGCAGCGTCAGCAACTCGAGGCAGAGCGACGTACCGACGAGAGTCTCCTAGCCGCACTCCGCGACCGCGACTCGAGCGTCAGCCGCAGGGCCCTGCAAACCGCATTGGCGACACCCGGCGTGGCCGCCAGTCCGTCGGTGACCCAGCTCAGCACGCAGCTGTACCAGTACGAGAGAGCTCGCGACTCGTTGGCAAGCCGTTCGACGTCGCATCCGGATCTGCCACGCCTCAATCAGCTGATTGGATCGACCGAGGCGGATCTGCTCCACGCGGTGCAGGGCGGCATACAGAGTGCCATGACTTCACTCGAGGGCCGCATCACGGCGATGAACGACTTGCGAGCCCGCCAGCAGCAGTTGTCTACGACCGAAGAAGAAGAAGCGCGGCTGACCGAACGGGTCGACAATGCGCAGAAGGTCGCGGACGAGCTCCGGGTCGAGTACCAGAAGGCGAAGATCGCCGAGGCGGTTACCGTCGGGCAAGTGGAGATCGTCGACCACGCCGCGCTCCCGGCAAAACCGGCGGGAATCGCGCTGCCGGAGCAGATCGCCCTGGGACTGCTCCTGGGTCTGATGCTCGGTTCAGGGGGCGCCTTCCTGGCCGAGCGTCTGGGGAGTACCATCGCCCAGCGCGTGCAGGTGGAGCAGCTCGGCATGTCCGTGATCGGGGTGATAACACATTTGGACCGGGACGGTCCGGAGACGGGGATGAAGAGTCCCGATGCCGTGGTCGAGGCATTCCGCGGCCTCCGCCTCAGCTTGGTGAACGAGTATGGAGCGCCGGGCCCGCTCGTGATCACGGTGACAAGCCCGGGGAGCGGGGATGGGAAGTCGTTCGTCAGCTCCAACCTGTCGCTGGCGTTCGCATATGCGAAGCAGCGCACCTTGCTGGTCGATGCGGACCTCCGGCGGGGCGCGCTGCACCGCGTGCTGAACCTGCGCCGCCAGCCGGGATTGACGGACTTCCTTGCCGGGGACGTTTCCCGCGCGCCCGTCGTGCAGACGACCTCCCATCCGTGCCTCGACTTCATTGCCAGCGGGACGCGCCGACGTGATGCGCCCGAGCTGATGGGCTCGCCCGCGATGGCCGACCTCGTGACCACCCTGCGATCGACCTATGACGTCATCGTGTTGGATACCGCTCCGCTGGGGGCGGGAGTGGATGCCCTCGTGCTGGCCAAGCTCGCCGGAAATTTGCTGATGGTGCTGCGGCTGGGAAGGACCGACCGGGTGTTGGCCGAGGCCAAGCTCGAGATCCTTCGCCGGCTGCCGCTGCGGCTGTTGGGCGCAGTCCTCAATGACGTGCGGGATGAGTCCGAGTATCGCGCCTACGCCTATTACATGGACGGCTACGCCCTTACGAACGAGCCCCTCTTCCGACCGCTGGCAGGCAGCAAGCAGGGCGCGAGCTCGCGCCCAACGCGCTAGATAGCGCCCGCAGGGCTGCCCTGCAGGCGGGGCGCTGTCCTCGCAGACTTCCTTCCCCTTCGCCTCCCCAATTGGCTCGCCGATCGCCGAGCCTCGCGGTAAAACGCGATCGTGCGGCGCAGACCTTCGTCGAAATCCACTTCGGGCTGGTAGCCCACCAGGTCGCGTGCCTTGGCGATCGAGGCGAGCGAGCTCTGCACCTCACCCGCCCGCGCGGCTTCGCGTCTGGGCAGGACGGGCACGCCGGTCAGCGCGCGAACGCGATCCCACAGCTCGTTGACGCTCACGCTGCGGCCACATCCGACGTTGAACACCTGACCGGCCACTCGAGCCGCGGGGGCCTGGGCGGCGAGCAAGTTCGCGTGCACCACGTTCGCGACATACACGAAATCGCGCGTTTGGCTCCCGTCGCCGTAGATCGTCGGCGGCTCGCCCGCGAGCGCCGCGGCGATGAACCGTGGCACCACGGCCGCGTACTGCGACTGGGGGTCCTGGCGCGGCCCGAAGACGTTGAAGTAACGGAGCACCACCGTGTCGAGGCCGTATGCGGCGTGGAAGGCGAGACAGTACCCTTCGCCCGCGAGTTTGGAGGCCGCGTACGGTCCGAGTGGATTCGCGAGATGGTCCTCGCTGTTGGGCAGCACCGTCGAGTTGCCGTACACGGAGGTGGAGCCGGCGTAGACGACCCGGCGCACCCGCGCGTCGCGGGCGGCGAGAAGGACGTTCATGGTACCGGTCGCGTTCACGGTGTGGGCGACCCCGGGATCGTTCACCGAGCGCGGCACCGATGTGACGGCCGCGTGGTGCAGGACGTAGTCCACCCCCTCCATCGCTCGGCGGCAGGTATTCAAGTCGGCAACGCTGCCGCGCATGAAGCTGATCCGCCGCCGAACCGCCGCCAGGTTCTCACGACGGCCGGTCGAGAGGTCGTCGAGCACCACGACGTCGTGCCCGGCGCCGACCAGGTGCTCGACCAGGTGCGATCCGATGAACCCCGCGCCTCCGGTGATGAGACATCTCATAGCGGACCAGCCTTGCACATCCCACGCCAGACGCGTCCGACGGATTCTCCCTACGGCGTCGGTGCCGCATGTGAGCCACACGTGTTTCCGCGGCGCACGGGGCGATGCCGCGGCACATCACTCGCTACCGACGAGTGCGGCGGTTAGGTATGGATATGTGAAGGACCGAGGCCGGATCATCGGCCTCTGGAGAGGGAGAGCGTTACCACCCACCGCGCCGCAACAGCATCACCGGCACAGTGCGGAGCATGATCTTCGCGTCCTCGAGCGCCGACTGCCGCCGGATGTACTCGAGGTCGTAACGCACTTTGCTGCGCACGTCATCCACCGACGTGTCGTATCCCTGGTTGATCTGCGCCAAGCCGGTGATGCCCGGCCGAACGCGCTGACGCCACTGGTAGCCCTCGATCTGCTCGCGCAGGTACACGAAGATCGTAGGCTGCTCCGGCCGCGGACCGACGACGTTCATGTGACCCATGAGGACGTTAAACAGCTGGGGCAGCTCGTCGAGCCGGAACTGCCGCAGCACCCGGCCGAGAGGCGTCACCCGCGCATCATCCGGCAGGGCCCACGTTTGCTGGTTCTCGGGTCGGGCCGGGCGCATCGTGCGAAACTTGTACATGGTGAACGGCCGACCGCCCTGATCGATGTGGCGGCGGGTGTTGCCGCCCGCGTGGGACAGCGAGCGGCGGTCGAGCCCCACGCGCGCCTGAGCGAAGAGCACCGGCCCGCGCGACGTGAGCTTGATCAGCGCCGTGATCACGAGCATGACGGGAGACGCCAGGACGAGCCCGACGGCGGCTACAGCGATATTGAGCACGCGACGGGCCCAGCGCTCCCGGTCGCGGGGGCGGTACGGCGCGACGCGCACCAGCGAGATCGGGGGTCGGGTCCGTTGGGGTTCGACGAGAGCAGGTATCGGTTGTGCCATGGCCCGGATGCGTGGCAAGGTCTGTGCGCGGGCGCGATAGAGCACCGGCGGTGCATCCTGCGTCGCCTCGGAGGACGCGGCGGCTTGCGGGTCGGGCTGCTGAACCGTCGCGACATCGCGATCCAGCATCGTCTGTTGAGCCATCGCGACGCCGCGGGGCAGGGTGATCCGTGCGCTCATCGGCCGATGCTCTCCGCCGGGCACTCGATCTCGAAGAAGAACCGACTGCCCCAGTTGGGCCGGCTCTCCACCCGAAGCTCCGAGCCCATCGCGCGGACCAGCTTGGCGCAGATGGCGAGCCCGAGTCCCGAACCCGAGAAGTGGTGGCGACCATTTCGCCCGTTGCCGTCGCCGGACACCGGCCGGACCGGCTGGCTCAGCGCCGCGTAGTACGCCGGGTCGAACCCGGGACCGGTGTCGCGCACCGAGAACTCCAGGCGCCGGGCGCCGATGGGCCGTGCGGTGAGCTCCACGAACCCCTTGTCGGTGAACTTCACCGCGTTGGTGGCGAGGTTGAGCAGGGTCCGCGATACCGCCCGCGCGTGTCCCACGCGCCGCTCGGGCACGGGGTGCACGAGGCGCACGGCGAGCCCCTTTTCCTCGGCGATCGGCAGCACCATGCTGCGTACCGAGGCGAAGGTCTCGGCCACGGAGAAGGGCGCCGGCAGGCGGTCCACCAGGCGGTTCGAACCGCGAGCCAGCTCGAGCACGTCGCTCGCGGTGGCGCACAAGCTGAATGCCGCACTGTAGATGAGCCCGAGCTGCCGGTTCTGCTCCGGCGTCACCGGCCCTCCCTGACCCTGCTGCAGCGCCTCGGCCAGGAACAGGATCGACGTCAGCGGTGAGCGTAGGTCGTGGGCCAACTCGACCACGAGCTCCAGGCCGTTCGGGCCAGCGAGACACGCGGCCAAGTCAGACGGCTCCGGGTCGGGGGCCGGGGCGGGGGCGGGGACGGACCTCGCCCGGGCGACGGCGGCCGCCGGCCAGTCGAGCCGTTCGGCGGTATTGGTCGTCATGCTGCCTCCCCGCCCGGGTGGCCGACCTCGATCGGTACGCCTTCCGGGACACCGTCGACTGCGGATCCTACCATCGCCTCCGGTGGCGGGGCGGGCTCGCGCTCAACCACCCACCCGGCCGTGGGACTCCGCTGCAGGCCGTGGCGCTCCATCAGGCGATAGAGCGTGGTCCGGTCGACGCCGGCGATGCGCGCCGCCTTCGACATGTTGCCGCTCGCCCGATTGACGAGCCACGTGAGATACTGGCGCTCGAATTGCGCGATCACGCGATCGCGTGCGGCGTGATAGCTCTCTTCCAGCAGGGTCGAGATCAACGAGGCCGGGTTGGCCCCGGTCTCGGCCGCGGCGGGCTCGCCGGCCAGATGCAGGTCTTCGGACCGGATTTCGGAGCCCGGCTCCACGACGACGGCGACATGCTCGATGACGTTCTGCAGCTCGCGTACGTTGCCACGCCACGGGTATCCGCACAGGGTCCGAAGCGCCGCGTCGGTAAGCCGCGGGAACGGCGCACCCTTGCGGCGGTGCCGCACCCAGTAGGTGGACAGGAAATAGTCGGCGAGGAGCGGGATGTCCTCGGGCCGCTCGCGCAGTGGCGGCACGTGGATCGGTACGACGCGCAGGCGGTAGTACAGATCCTCCCGCATGTCGCCGGCCTTGACGGCCGCCTCGGGGTCGCCGTTGGTCGCGGCGATGAAGCGGACGTTGACCACCGCGTCGGTCGTCTCGCTCCCCACCCGGCGGACCACGCCGTCCTGGATTACGCGCAGGAGCTTGGCCTGGATCGGCTTCGGCATTTCGGCCAGCTCGTCCAGGAACAGCGTCCCGCCGTGTGCCGCCTCGAGCAAGCCGGGTTTGTCCCGCACGGCGCCGGTAAACGCACCCTTGCGGTGGCCGAACATCTCCGATTCGAGGAGTCCTTCCGGCAGTGCCGCGCAATTGATCGCGATGAAGGGGCGGCTCGAGCGACGACTGTGGAGGTGAATGAACTGCGCGATCATCTCCTTGCCGCTGCCGCTCTCGCCTGTGATGAACACCGACGCATCGGTTGGCGCCACCTTGCGGGCGAGGTCGACCGCCCGGCGAAACGCCGGCGCGGTCCCGAGCAGCGTGATCTTGTCGGCCGGGGCCTGCCCGCCAGCCTGAGCGTCCTGCTGCTCACGCGTCTCGCGCGCCACGAGCAGCGTATGCACGGCGCGTCCGACCAGGATCTGGAGATGCGAGGCGGAGAACGGCTTCGGCAGATAATCGAACGCGCCCTGCCGCAGCGCTTCCACGCTCGACTCGACGCTGGGATTGCCGGTCATGACGATCACGATCGTGTCGTGGTTCGTGCCGAGCGCCGTTCGCAACAGTGCCAGCCCGTCGACCCCCGACATGTACAGATCCGTGAGTACGACATCGAACGCCCGGCGCT
>QHUC01000167.1 GCA_003221045.1 Gemmatimonadota bacterium
GTTCTATGCCGGGATCTTCGGCATGATCACCGGTACCGCGAGCGACCCGTCGCCGATCTCACAGTGGCTCGCCGGGCTGTTCGTCCGTGTCGCGGACGCGAACGGGTATCCGATCCTGGTGTCGATCTACTCGGCCGTGCTCGGCCTGTTCGTGCCCTCCGGCGGCAGCAAGTGGGTGATCGAAGCGCCCTATCTGCTCCAGGCCGCTAATGCCCTGCAGGTGAACCTCGGCTGGGTGGTGCAGATTTACAACGCCGCGGAGGCCCTCCCGAACCTCATCAACCCGTTCTGGATGCTCCCCCTCTTGGGACTCCTCGGCGTTCGCGCGCGCGATCTCGTCGGCTACGCGGCGGTGCAGCTCCTCGTGCACCTTCCGGTGGTCTTGTTTCTGATGTGGCTCTTCGCGCGAACCCTGGCCTACGTCGCGCCCGTGGTGCCGCCCTGACGCCTTGCGGCGACGCAGCCACGAAGCAACTTTGTCCCGCCATGAACGGCCGATGGAGCCGCACACACGGAGGAAGGTCCATGACCAAGCGTAGGGGAATCGATCGGCGCGAGTTCGTAACGACGACCGGGGCGGCCGTCGCCGCCGCCGCGCTCGGACCCACTATCCGGATCAAGCGCCCGCAGAAAACATTGAAGCTCCTCCAGTGGAGCCACTTCGTGCCGTCCTACGACGTCTGGTTCGACAAGTACGCCAAGGACTGGGGCACCGCGAAAGGCGTCGAGGTCACCGTCGACCACATCGCCTTGGCCGATCTGGGGACGCGCGCCAATGCCGAGGTCGCGGCGCAGCAGGGGCACGATCTGTTCCAGTTCTTGTCGCCGCCGGGGGCGTTCGAGCCACAGGTGCTCGACATGGCGGACGTCGTGAAGGAAGCCGAAAAACAGAACGGCCCGCTGCTCGACCTGTGCAAGCGCAGCACCTACAACCCGGTGACGCGCAAGTGGTTCGGCTTCAGCGATAACTATGTGCCAGACCCCGGCGATTACCTGAAGAGCATCTGGACGGAGATCGGGATGCCGGATGGTCCGGTCACGTGGGAGGACCTGGTCAAAGCCGCCCCGCTGATCAAGGCCAAGCACCCCGAGATCCAGATCCCGATCGGGATCGGGATGTCGCAGGAGCTGGACTCCAACATGGCCGCCCGCGCGATGCTGTGGTCGTTCGACGGGTCGATCCAGGACGCGAACGAGAACGTCGTCCTCAAGTCCGATCACGCGCTCGAGGCCCTGGAATTCGGCGTGCGCCTGTTCAAGGCGGGCATGAACCCATCGGTGATGAGCTGGAATGCCGCATCCAACAACCAGGCGCTCAACGCCCGTCAAACGGGCTACATCTTGAACTCCATCTCCGCCTACCGCACGGCGCAGGACAACAAACTCCCGGTGGCGGACGACACGTTTTTCGTGCCGGCGCTCAAGGGGCCGCGCGGCACCGGGTGGGCGAGCGAACACGTGATGGGGATCTACGTGATCTGGAAGTTCGCGCAGAGCCCGGACGTCGCGAAGCAGTTCCTGATCGATCTCATCGGTCACTACCGCGACGCCGTGCTGGGAAGCAAGCTGTACAACTTCCCGTCATACACGGGATCGGTCGCGGACCCGGGGGTGCCCGTGACGCAGAAGGTGGCGTCGCATCGGACACCCGGGACCTGCCAACCCCGCCGAGAGCGAGATCTTCGACACGTTCGTCCTGCCGACCATGTTTGCCAACGCGGCGACCGGACGGATGAGTGCGAAGCAGGCCCTGGACGAGGCGCACCAGCAGGCCAAGAAGATTTTCGAGAAGTGGCGCGTCAAGAAGCTGGTCGCGGGAGGGTCAGCCGACCGGTAGGTCGATGACGACAACCGCTCTGCCCGCCGCCCGCGCCGCCAGCCGCGCGGCGGCGCTCCCGTGGTACGTAGCCGCCGCGCTCGTCGCCGCGACGAGCGCCAAGGTCGGCGTCATTTGGGACATCTCCTGGCACCGGTCCATCGGCCGCGACACGTTCTGGACCCCCGCCCATATGGCGATCTACCTGGGCGGGGTGCTCGCGGGCCTCGCGTGCGGCTCCCTCGTGCTGAAAACGACCTTCGCGGGCACGCCCGAGGATCGTGGGGCAAGCGTCCGATTCTGGGGATTTCGCGGGCCGCTCGGCGTCTGGATGAGCATCTGGGGCGCCTTCGCGATGATCACCTCGGCGCCGTTCGACAACTGGTGGCACAACGCCTACGGCCTCGACGTGAAGGTGCTGTCGCCCCCCCACGTGCTGCTCGCGCTCGGCATTTGGGCGATCCAGCTGGGCGCGCTGTTCCTGGTGCTCTCGCTCCAGAACCGCAGCACGACGGAAGAACCACCGCGGCTCTACGGTCTGCTCGCGGCGTACATGATCGCGATTCTCCTGCAAAACGTGGCAACGATCGGGATCGAGCAGGTCGGCTTTGCCAACCTCGCCCACAACGCGGTCTACTATAAGGTGGCCGCCGGCGGGGTGCCCTTCCTGCTCGTCGCGGCCGGGCGCGGCATCCGATTGCGCTGGCCGACCACGACTGCCGCCGCGTGCTACATGGCGTTCTCGCTCGTGCTGATCTGGATCCTGCAGCTCGCGCCGGCGACGCCCAAGCTCGCCCCGGTCTTCAACCCCGTGACCCACCTGATCCCACCGCCGTTCCCGCTGCTGCTCGTGATTCCGGCCGTGGCGATCGATCTCGTGATGCGCCGGATGGGCCGGAATCGCGATTGGCGGCTGTCCGTGCTGCTCGGAGTCGCGTTTCTTGCGACGTTCTTCGTGACCCAATGGTTCTTCACCGAGTTTCTACTCGGTCCCCACGCACGGAACTATTTTTTCGGCGTGGACAAGTGGGACTACTCGAGCCGCCTTGGGCCGTGGCGCTACCGCTTCTGGCGCGCCGACACGAACCCGGTGACTCCGACCGCGCTGGCCATCGCCGCAATGCTCGCCGTTGCATCCGCGCGAATCGGCTTGTGGTGGGGGAACTGGATGGCCAGGCTGCGGCGATGATGGGTCGGGGAGCGCGGCTCGCCGCGGTCGGTGCCATCTCCCTGGTCGCATCGGCGCACGTCGGCAGTCCCGACACCTATTTCGAGGGCACGGCCGGCCCTTACCCCGTTCGGGTGATCGTGCGCAGCCCCGGCGTGGTCCCCGGGCTCGCCCAGATCGCCGTGCGCCTGCTCGCCCCTCAAGAGGTGCGGCGGGTCCTCGTCCTCCCAGTCTACTGGGACCCGCGGACCGCCGCGCCGCCACCGCCGGACGTCGCCGAGCGGGTTCCCGGAGACTCGACCCTATACAGCGCCGCGCTGTGGCTGATGACCAGCGGATCGTACGGCGTACAAGTCACCGTGGAGGGCCCGGTGGGGTCGGGCACCGCGCTCGTACCGGTCATGGCGGTCGCCACCCGCCGTCTCGCGCTCGACAAGCCGCTCGGCGGAGCCCTCCTCGCACTGGCCGCGTTCCTTTTCATCGGGGCGGTGACGCTGGTCGGCGCAGCGGTGAAGGAGAGCGGGCTCGAGCCCGGCGTCACGCCGGACCGGCGACGCACCCTCCGCTCGCACGTGGCGATGGGCGTGGCGACCGTGGTCCTCGCCCTCGCCCTCCTTGGCGGGCGGAGATGGTGGAACGGCGTGGACGCCGCGTACCGCACCGGCCTGTTCCAGCCGCTTCACGCGACGGCCACCTTGCGGATGAACGGCGGTGCCCGCGTGCTGCGCCTCGCGATCGACGACACGTCATGGACCAACCCCAAGCGGCAATGGACGCCGCTCATCCCGGACCACGGGCACCTCGTGCATCTGTTTCTCGTGCGCGATTCCACGCTCACGGGGTTCGCCCACCTCCATCCGCTGCCGCTCGATTCGATCACGTTCGAGAGCAACCTGCCTCCGCTCGAGCCGGGTCGCTATCGCCTCTACGCCGACATCGTCCACGAAAGCGGGTTTGCGCAGACGCTCGTCTCCATGGTCGACATTTCGAGCGCTGGCGGTTCGTGGCGGCCATCCGACGCGGACGACGCCTGGACGGTGGAGAACGGGCAACGGGCAACGGGCAACGTCGTGACATTGCAGGACGGCTCGACCATGACGTGGGAGCGCGGTGATGCACCGATCCGCGTCGACCACGACGCGCCGCTGCACTTCGTCGTTACGGATCCGAAGGGGCAGCCGGTGACCCTCGAGCCCTATATGGGCATGGCGGGTCACCTCATGCTCACCCGCACCGATGGGGCGGTGTTCGTCCATCTGCATCCCGCCGGCACGGTCTCACTCGCCGCGGCCGAGACCTTCGCGCTGCGCCAGCCAGGGGACACGGTACGGGGGGCGCTGGGGAAGCGATTGACGGCGATGGAAAAGGGGAGCGGGGAGCAGGGAGCGGGACCTGGCGGTGCGTCAGGGATGGCCGGTGCACATGGAGGGGAACCGCTCCCCGCTCCCCGCTCCCTGTCCTTCCCCTACGCCTTCCCGCAGCCGGGATCTTACCGTCTCTGGGTGCAGGTGAAGCGAAGCGGTCGAATCTTGACCGGGGTATTCGACGTCGCAGTTCGGCCCGCCAGTTAGCGAACGGTGAGCCGGACCGGGTGGCGCACGCTGCCATCCGGCGCCTTGATCGCCACGTCGAGTGAGTCCAGGTCCCACATCACCATCGTCACGATATCCGGGCCGGTCGCGAACGTCCGGAGATCCATCGCCGACAGGCCGGGCTCCTTGATGGCGTGGCCCTCGGCGTCGGCACGGTAGGGATGAGTATGGAAGGTGCCCACGAGCTGTGCCACGCTGTCGCAGTTCCCCGCCACCGCGAACTGCAGCTGCTTCAGGTCGGATGCCTCGAGCAACCGCCGCACGAAGAGCGTGTCGCCTGCCACGTCGCCGACCAGGCAGCCCAGATACTCCCGCTGCGTCGGCGTGCCGGTGCCGAGGAGCTGGGTCAGCGTGTTCTGCCCAGCGAGCTCATCCCAGTGCCGATTGTTTGAGACCCACAGCGCGCTCATGAGGCCGCGGAGATCGGCTGACAGCAGGACAACGGAGAAGACGGGAGAGCGCCGAGCGGAGGGTACCGCTCCCCGCTCCCCGCTCCCAATGAGCCAGACGGCGAAGACGGCTAACAGGAGCTTCATTTCTTTTGCCGCGCGTACATCCCCACCAGCTGCGTCGTCCCGAGCGTGTGTCCGCGCATGGCGGCCTCCACCTCGTGCTTTTGGACGCCGGCCTTGAGCCTCAAGGGCGCGTCGAGCGCGTACAACTTGAAGAAGTAGTGATGCGGAGGCCCGGGTGGTGGGCAGGGACCGCCGTAGCCCACGCGACGGAAATCGTTCCGCCCCTGAAGCGCTCCGCCCAAGTCGGGCAGCGCCTCAGTCTTCGCGACGCCCTCCGGGAGCCGGTTTACCGTGGCGGGGATGTTGTAGAGGACCCAATGCACCCAGGTACCCGCCGGGGCATCGGGATCGTCGGCGATCAGCGCAAACGCAGCGGTACCGCCCGGGACGCCGCTCCAGGCGAGGGGAGGGGACACGTCGCCGCCGTCGCAGGTGTGGCGGCCGGGGATGGGGGCCCCGTCCTGGAACGCGGAACTGGTGATCGCGAAGGTCATCCGCCCCTCAGGGGTTCCTGCCACGGTCAGGGGGACTGCCAGGATCCACAGATGATACGCAGTGCGGGGACCCATGTTCAATCTTACCAGAAAGCCAAACCCGGGGCTCGAACTGCTCCCCGGGTTGACTGGTCGGGTGAAGTGGGCCGTCGACACTTCGACCGCGACCTGACGGGCGTGAAGCTACGGTAACGGTCGGGAGCGTGGGTGGACCCGGAGTGCGGAGGGTGTCAGAGAACGGTCAGAGCGCGGGCCCGCCGCACCGGCCGCGAGTAGCTTGAAACTCCAGCGAATCCGGTGCATTTCTGTCCCAGAGGTTTATGAGCCTCGCCCCTCGTCCCCCGCGACCGCGCGGCGTTTTCATCGCCGCCTTGCTGCTGCTCACGCTCGCGCTAGCCGGGGCACTCGCGTTGCAGGCGTACCGGAATTTCCTCGGGCACAAGGCCACGGCCGAGCGGGTGCTGCACGACTATGCGCGACTCGCCGCCGCCCGGTTCGCCAACCGGACGGAGATGAGCTTCTATTACGACGCGTTCTCACCGGCCGCGGACGCGCTGATGCGCGTCAAGGCCGGCGATCCGAACGTGCCGCTCCCGCCGCCCAGCCGGCTACCCGCGACGACCCAGCCGCACGCCCCGGACTTCCTCAAGCTCGCCCACTACACCTTTCGCTACGACCTGCGCAGCGGGCGCCTTGAGACGAGCGGGGCAGCTCCCTCGACTCTGGTGCGCAAGTGGCTGCGAGATACCCTGCCGGTGCACAGCCGGACCGTGTACGACCCGAAGGAGAAGGTAGGTGCGATCCTGCAAACGGTGGACGCGGCGCCACGCGCCATCGTCTACACCGTGGTTAAAGACAAGGTTGGGACGCCGCGGACCATAGTCGGACTCGAGGAGGACCTCCACACCCTCGAGCCGCTGTACACGGCAGAGAACGACCAGTATCCGATGTTGCCCAAAGCGTTGACCGGCGGCGTGACGGAGGATTCGTTCAGCTCCGCCATCGTGACCGAGGCGAACGGCGTGGAGCTGTACCGCACGCCGGTGCAGTACGCGCCTACCTTCGCGGCACAGGACTCCTTCGAGCACCCGATGATGGGTGGCATTCGGGTTAAGGTGGCGCTCCGACCCGATGTGGCTCCGAAGCTCGCGATCGGCGGCATGCCGCGCTCGAACTTGCCCATGCTGCTCTCCTTGCTGGCGGTGACCGCGGGCCTGGTCGTGATGGCGCTGCTGCAGCTGCACCGCGAGAACGAGCTCTCGCGTCTGCGCGTAGACTTCGTGTCCGGCGTGTCGCACGAGCTGCGCACGCCGCTGGCCCAGATCCGCATGTTCTCCGAGACCCTGCTGCTCGGCCGCGTGCGGTCGGAGACGGAGCAGATGCGCTCGCTCGAGATCATCGACCAGGAAGCCCGCCGCCTCACCCACCTGGTCGAGAACCTGCTGCACTTCTCGCGGTCGGAGCGCCAGATCGCCCGGCTCTCCCCTGCCCCGACCGCGCTCGCCCAGCTCGTGCGTCAGACGGTCGAGGCGTTCACCCCGCTCGCGGCGGCGCGCGGCGTCGCTCTCGCGACCGAGCTGCACGACGGGCTCGTCGCCCCGGTGGACGCGGATGCGCTCCGCCAGATGCTCCTCAATTTGCTCGACAACGCGGTGAAGTACGGCTCCGAAGAGCAGACCATCACCGTGGGGTTGCGCGCGAGCGAACGGGGGCGGCGGGCGCGCATCTGGGTGGACGACCAGGGACCCGGTATCCCGGCGGCCGACCGCGAGCGGATTTGGGACCGGTTCTGGCGACTGGAACGCGACCGCGGCTCGGCGGTGGCCGGGACCGGCATTGGCCTCTCCGTGGTGCGAGAGCTCGTCGCCCTGCAC
>QHUC01000168.1 GCA_003221045.1 Gemmatimonadota bacterium
GCACTCACGGTCGACCAGGTGATCGCTCTCAAGCCCACGGCAGCGGTGCTCTCGCCGGGGCCGGGGACCCCGGGCGAAGCCGGGATCCTCGTTCCGCTCGTGAAAGCCCTGGCGGGCCGCGTGCCGGTTCTGGGCGTGTGCCTCGGCCATCAGGCGATCGGTGAAGCGTTCGGCGGGCGGGTGGTGCGAGCCGACCGGTTGATGCACGGCAAGACGTGTGAAGTGATCCATGAAGACGACGAGCTCTTCGAAGGGGTGCCGAGCCCCGTCACCGGAATGCGCTACCATTCGCTCGTCGTGGAGCCGAAATCCCTGCCGAAGGATCTCGTCATCACCGCCTGGAGCGCCGACCGGCCGAAGGACGCCGAGATCATGGCCATGAAGCACCGCCGGCACGCCATTTACGGCGTGCAGTTCCACCCGGAGTCCATTGGGACCGAGCACGGGAAGCAGCTGCTCGAGAATTTCCTGAGGATCGGACACGCGACTACGTAGCGGCTTAACACTCGTCGCTACAGCCGGTTACTGTCAGGACTAGACGCCGCGGCACGGATTTTGTATGTTCCCCCGTGCCCGTCCTTGGCGTGATTCCTGCTCGGCTGGGCTCCAGCCGGCTCCCCCGCAAGCCACTCTTGCCTCTGGCAGGCGAACCCCTCGTCCTCTGGGTCGTCCGGCGGGTCGCCGATGCTCGGGTGTGCGACCGTCTCGTGGTCGCTACCGACGCGCGAGAAATCCTCACCGTGGTCGAGCGCGCTGGGTTCGAAGCAATCCTGACCTCTCCTGACCATCAGTCAGGAACCGAGCGGGTTGCTGAAGTCGTTGCAAATAAAGAATTTAGCATGTTTGACGTGATCTTGAACGTGCAAGGTGACGAACCCCTCGTGGCGGTCGACGCGCTCCACGGCGCCGTGGCACGCGTGCGGAGCGGAGATCCGATCGGGACGGCCGCAGGCGATCTGGATCGCTCACTCGCAGGCGACCCGAACCGCGTGAAGGTCGTGGTGGCCGCGCATGGCCGGGCCATCTACTTCTCGCGCGCGCCGATCCCGTTCCATCGCGACAACGCGAGCGACGTGCGGTATCACCAGCACGTGGGCGTGTATGCGTACACGCCGGAGGCGCTTGCGCGGTGGGTTCGGCTGGCGCCGGTGCCGGAGGAGCGTTGGGAGCAGCTGGAGCAGCTGCGGCCGCTGCTGCACGGGATGCCGATCGGCGTGGCGTTGTTTCCGGGACCCGCAGCGCCGGGCGTGGATACCGCGGACGATCTCCGCACGGTCGCGACGCAGTTGACCCGCCAACTGAGGGAGGTGAGTCCGTGAGCTCGACGAAGTACATCTTCGTAACCGGCGGCGTAGTCTCCTCCCTCGGCAAGGGCATCGCGGCCGCCTCCCTCGGCCGCCTGCTCGTCGAGCGGGGACTGCGGGTCACCATTCAGAAGTTCGATCCGTACATCAACGTCGATCCGGGTACGATGTCGCCGTTCCAGCACGGCGAGGTGTACGTGACCGACGACGGCGCGGAGACCGACCTCGACCTGGGCCATTACGAGCGATTCATCGACCGCTCGCTCTCTCAGGTCAACAATGTGACCACCGGGCGAATCTATCTCTCGGTCATCACGAAGGAGCGGCGCGGCGAATACCTCGGCTCCACGGTGCAGGTCATTCCGCACATCACGGACGAGATCAAAACCTCCATCCGGCGGCTCGCGCCGGACCACGACGTCGTGATCACCGAGATCGGCGGCACGGTGGGCGACATCGAATCCCTGCCGTTCCTCGAAGCGATCCGGCAGTTCCGCCAGGAAGTGGGACGGGACAACACGCTGTTCATCCACCTGACGCTGGTTCCGTTCATCTCCGCCACCGCCGAGCTCAAGACCAAGCCGACCCAGCATTCCGTGCGAGAGCTGATGCAGATCGGAATCCAGCCCGACATCCTGGTGTGCCGCACGGAGCGACCGCTCTCGGAAGACCTGAAGCGCAAGATCGCCCAGTTCTGCAACGTGGACTTCGGCTGCGTGGTGGAGAGCCCCGACGTGCGGTCGATCTACGAGATTCCGCTCAGGCTGCACGAACAGGGACTCGACCGCGAGGTCTGCAGGCGGCTGCATCTCGAGACCAAGGACCCCGACCTGCGCGCCTGGGCGCAGATGGTCGACAAGATCCTGAACCCGCCGGAGCGCGTCCGGATCGCCGTCGTCGGGAAATACACCGAGCTGGCGGACAGCTACAAGAGCATCCACGAAGCACTGGTGCATGGCGGCATCGCGAATGATTGCGGCGTCCAGATCGAGTGGACGTCCTCCGACCGCTTCACCGATCAAAAGGCTACCGGCGAGCTGCTCGCCGGGTACGACGGGTTGCTGGTTCCGGGTGGGTTCGGCGTTCGGGGCGTGGAAGGCATGCTCGAAGCGATCCGCTGGGCCCGAGAAAACAAGCTGCCGTTCTTCGGAATCTGCCTCGGTTTGCAGACAGCGATCATCGAGTTCGCGCGTGACGTGGTCAAGCTCCCCGACACCAACTCGAGCGAGTTCGCACCCGAGTGCCAGAACCCGGTAATCGCCCTGATGCGCTCCCAGGAAGGCATCCAGGAGCTGGGCGGGACCATGCGGTTGGGCGCGTACCCCTGCAAGCTGCGTCCCAGCTCCCGGGTCGCCCAGGCCTACGGAGCGCTCGAGGTGAGCGAGCGCCATCGCCACCGCTACGAAGTGTCGAACGCCTATCGCGACGTGCTCGCGGAGTACGGGATGCGCTGCTCCGGCCTGTCGCCCGACGGCTCGCTCGTGGAGATGATCGAGCTTCCCGATCACCCCTGGTTCATCGGCTGCCAATTCCATCCGGAGCTCAAGTCCCGGCCTACCCGGCCGCACCCGCTGTTCGCGGGCTTCATCGGCGCGGCGCGCTCTCAGCACCGGGCAAGAGAAGGCGCGCGCACCGCGCAGGAGCGGCCCGCTCCCGCCCTGTCCCAGCTCGCCGGCCACCACGACTGACATGGCGCCCCATTTCGGGGGAGGAGCGTCCCCGTTCCTCATCGCGGGGCCCTGCGTCGTCGAAACCGACGACCTGAACCTGCGAGTCGGCGAGACCCTGAGCGAGCTCGCGGCGAAGCTCGGCGTGCACGTCATCTACAAGGCGTCCTACGACAAGGCGAACCGGTCGCGGATCGGGGCAGGGCGGGGCCCCGGTCTCGAGCGCGGGCTCAAGGCCCTCGAGCGAGTCCGCTCGGCTACCGGCCTCCCGATCCTCACCGACGTCCACGAGGCCGGCCACGTGCCGGCCGCGGCCCAAATCGCGGACGTGCTGCAAATCCCCGCGTTCCTGTGCCGGCAGACCGATCTGCTCGTCGCGACGGGTCGTGCCGGGCGGTCCGTGAACGTGAAGAAGGGCCAATGGATGTCCCCCGAGGGGATGGCCGGGGCCGTGGACAAGGTGCGCGCCGGCGGGGCACCCGAGGTCGCGGTCACCGAGCGAGGCACCTTTTTCGGGTACGGCGACCTGGTGGTCGACATGCGGAACTTCGCCCGCCTCCGCGCGGTGTGCGGCGTACCGGTCGTGTTCGACGCCACGCACTCGGTGCAGCAACCGGGTCAGGGACCCGACGGCTCGAGCGGCGGCCTGCGGGAATTCATTCCACCGCTCTTGTATGCCGCGGCGGCAGCGGGCGCAGACGGATTCTTTCTCGAGACCCACCCTGACCCCGATCACGCCCCTTCCGACGGACCGAACATGGTGCCGCTCGACGAGCTCACCGGGATCGTGAGCGTCGCGCTCGACATCTGGCAACGGGCGAGGGAAGCGGTCCGTGCCTAGCCACGTGATCGACGCCGCGCTGGCCCGCCGCCTGAAGCTCGTCGGCCTCGACGTCGACGGAGTCCTGACCGACAACGGGGTCTACATTGGCATGGTCGGCGATCATCCCGTCGAGTTCAAGCGGTTTCACATCCAGGACGGAATTGGCGTGCGCATGCTCCGGTCGGCCGGGCTGACCGTGGTGTGGGTCTCGGGGCGTGAATCCGCCGCCACCGCCCTCCGCGCACGGGAGCTCGGCGTGGACGAGCTGATTCAGGACCCCACGGCGCGGAAGCTCCCCGCCTTCGAGGCCCTCCTGGCTCGTCGCGGCCTCACATGGGAAGACTGTGCCTTCGTGGGCGACGACCTGGCGGACCTGCCGCTCTTGACGCGCGTGGGCCTGCCCATCGCGGTCGCGAATGGAGTGGCCGAAGTGAAGGCGGCCGCGCGCGTCGTCACGAGCGTGCCGGGCGGCCAGGGAGCCGTACGCGAGGTCGCCGAGCTGATCCTCCAGGCCCGCGGCGAATGGGAGGGCCTGCTCACCAAGTACTTCGTGGAGCGTGGCGATGCCCCGCACGGAGCCCACCGACCTCGTTGAACGTGGGCGGCGCGTGCTGGCCCTCGAGGCCGCCGCGATCCACCGAGTCGCCGAGCGCCTGAGCCCCGCGTTCGCCGCCGCGGTGCAGCTCTTGGCTGCAGCCAAGGGGCGTCTGATCGTGTCGGGCGTCGGCAAGTCGGGCCTGATCGCGCGCAAGATCGCGGCGACGTTCACCTCCACCGGAACCCCCGCCTCGTTCCTCCACCCCGTGGACTCACTGCATGGCGACCTGGGCCTCGTGGGCCGTGACGACGTGGCGCTCCTGCTCTCGAAGAGCGGCGCGTCGGACGAGCTGTTCGGCCTCGTGGGCCAGCTCAAGCGGCTGGGTGTACCGATTATTGCGCTCACCGGCTATCCCGATTCGGTGCTCGCTCGTCAGTGCGACGTGGCGCTCGATGCGAGTGTGGCGGAGGAGGCGTGCCCCGAGACGCTCGCCCCCACCACGAGCACCACGGCCGCGCTCGCCCTGGGGGACGCCCTCGCGGTGACGCTCCTCGAGGTCAAGGGGTTCCGGCGCGAAGACTTCGCGGCGCTCCACCCCGGAGGCACGCTCGGGCGAAACCTGTTGCTGCGCGTCGCCGACGTGATGCTCGATCGCGACGTGCCGACCCTCAGCCCCGAGCGTCCGATGCGCGAGTGTGTGGTGCTCCTCGCCGAGAAACGCGGCACGGTGGCGGTAGTGGACGGCGCCGGGAGCCTCGTGGGGGTCGTCACCGCGGGCGATCTCACCCGCCTCATGGAGCGGACGGATCAGTTTCTCGACATCCCGGTGGGCGACGTGATGACCCGGACCCCCAAAACCACCACGCCGGACGTGCTGGCGGGCGCCGCGGTTCAGGTGATGGAGCAACACGGTATCATGGCGCTGCCGGTGCTGGACGGCGGCCGGCGCGTGGTCGGGATGGTGCATCTGCACGACTTGATGAAGGCGGGGGCAGCATGAACAACGGGACTACGTCGAGGGAAATCGTGGGACTTTGCCTCTACGCCGTCTTGGTTTCTTCTTGCGAAACCGGCATCAAGCCCACCGCGGTGGTCACGGCGGCCGATTCGGCCGACCAGGTGCTGTTCAACATGTCGCACTACGTGACCGCCGAGGGCATCCAGCGTGCGCACGTACTGGCCGACACGGCCTACTTCTATTCGCCCACGCAAACCGCCGAGCTGCGGAACGTCCATATCACGTTCTTCGACCAGCGGGGAGCCCAGACCTCGACCCTCACGTCGCTCGAGGGGACGTATCACTGGCAGACCGGCGACATGGAAGCGCGCGGGCACGTGGTCGTCGTGCGCACCGACAGCGCGACCTTACGGACGGCGGTGATTCGCTACAGTCAGTCGAGAAGCCAAGTCAGTTCGGACCAAATATTCGTCTTCGACGAGCCGGACCAGCGGACACGACACGCGGCCGGCCGTGCAAGGTCTTGGTCGATTCCGTGGGCCGGCAGGGGCAGCGGGTCGAGGTGCGGGCTAAGGAAACGAATGTGTTCGCCGGCGGTGGCGTGCTGGCGCACTGCGAGGGCACGAGCACGACGCTGTCCGCCGACAGCGTCGCCTGGTTCGCGGGCGTCAAGCGGTTCGATATGATCGGCCAGCGTAACATCGTCCACATCCGCGACACGACGCTCACCCTGGACGCGACGACGGCAACGTACTACCTCGCTCAGGAGCGACTCGAGGCCCACCGCAACGTGGTGGCGGTGAACCGCACCACCGGGACCGTGCTGCGCGGCCCCAATCTGACGTACTACCGTGCCGCGCCCGGTATTCGCGACACGATCGAGATGTACAGCTCGGGTCGCCCCACCATCGACTACCATGCGACGGCCGATTCGGGGGAGCCGTACGTCATCGTGGCCGATCGCGTGCGCTTCAAGGGCAACGACAAGATGTGGGGAGGCGGCCGGGTGACGATCGACCGCAGCGACTTCGCCGCCCAGGGTGACTCGATGCAGCTCGACCAGCCGGCCGGGTTCGGGGTGCTCGTGGGCAAGCCGGCCATGGAAGGGAAGGGCGCCCGGCCGTACAAGCTCACCGGAACGCGCATCGAGCTGGGCCTGGCGGGCCGCGAGCTGCGACGCGTGAAAGCACTGGGCGATGGGGTAGCGACGGGATCGGATTGGCGGCTGACGGCCGACACCATCGACCTCCGCCTCGAGCGCCGTAAACTGCAGCGCGCCTTCGCCTGGGGTCCGAAGGACTCTGTGAGGTCACGCGCCGTGTCGACGACGACCACGATTCGCGCCGACTCGCTGGCGCTCGATCTTCCGGATGAAGTGCTCACGGAAGCTCGCGCCTTCGGGCACGCCTTCTCGACCTCCAAGAAGGACTCGACCAAGAACGCCGACATGGACTGGATCGCCGGCGATTCGCTCATCGCCCGATGGACGCAGGTTCCCGACTCCGCGAGCGCGCCCAAGACCAAGCTCCACGAGCTCATTTCGCGAAACAACGCCCGCGCGCTTACGCACGTCCAGAGCGAGCACGACACGGCCGGTCCGTCGATCAATTATTCTCGTGGCACGGTCATCCGCATCGTCATGAAGGGCGATAAGGTCGACACCGTGACGGTGACCGGACACGCCGACGGCGTCCAGCTCGAGCACCGGCCGCCGGCGCCCGATACCACGAAGCATCCGACTCCGACCCCTCCCAACCGATGACCGCACCGATCTCACCCCATCGTGTGGCCGATCTGATGGCGGCGCGGGACTCCTCGCTCCCGCTCGCCGCTGCCTGCCCGAGCTGGGGGCATTGTCGGTCGAGCAGTTCCGGGCGACGCTACGCAGCTCGGTGCTGCCCCGACTCGCCCTCCTGAAGATCGTCGAGTACCCGGTGGGCGTGTTGTCCGAGGGCACGCCGATCACCTTCACGGGGGACATGTGGGCCGAAGTGCTCGCCGATCGCGCGGACATCGCGGACCGGCTCCTCGAGGCGGCGGAGCGTGCGGTCGCGCGCGCCGAGGCGGTGAGCGGCGAGCATCCGGTCGTCACGGGTGGCAGTCGCCTGGAGGCGCGCGGGCTCGTCAAGGTCTACAAGGGCCGCCCGGTCGTAAACGACGTGAGCGTGCAGCTCGAGCAGGGCGAGATCGTGGGTCTGTTAGGGCCGAACGGCGCCGGCAAGACCACGACCTTCTACATGATCACGGGCCTGGTGCGACCCGACGGCGGGCGGATCGGATTCGATGGCCGGGACATCACCGATGAGCCGATGTACCGCCGCGCGCGGATGGGAATCGGCTACCTGGCGCAGGAGCCGTCGGTGTTCCGCAAGCTGACCGTGGAGGAGAACGTCCGGGCGATTCTCGAGACCCTGCCGCTCGCCGACGGTGAGCGCGCGGAGCGACTGGAGCGCTTGCTCGACGAGCTGGCGATCAAGCATCTGCGGCGGCAGAAGGGCTTCCAGCTGTCGGGAGGCGAGCGGCGCCGTCTCGAGATCACGCGTGCGCTCGTCACCGAGCCCAAGTTCATGCTGCTCGACGAGCCGTTCGCCGGCGTGGATCCGATCGCGGTGCACGACATCCAGACCATCGTGGCCGGGCTTCGGCACCGCGGCATCGGCGTGCTGATCACGGATCACAACGTGGAGCAGACGCTCGACATCGTGGATCGCGCCTACATCTTGTTCGAGGGCAAGGTCCAGGTCGCCGGCACCGTGCGAGAGCTGGTGTTCGACGACCGCGTCGCCAATCTCTACCTCGGACCCACCCTGACGGCCCGCCTCCGGGCCCGTCTCGCGCAGCCGCAGCCGGTATGAAAACGGGCCTCCAGCAGCACGCCGCGCTGTCGCAGCAGCTCCGGATCAATCCGCGGCTGTACCAGGCGATGGATCTCCTGTACATGCCGCTGCTCGACCTGCAGCAGCACCTGAAGCAGGAGCTGCTCGGCAACCCGTTCCTCGAGCTGCTGGAGCCCGAGGACGAGACCGAGGTTCCGCTCGCGGAGGAAGCGAAGGAGGACGCGAAAGAGGCGGAGAAGAACGACGAGCCCGACTGGGAGGACATCCTGCTCGACGACGGCACGGACTCGAGCGCGCCGCCGCGCGACATGAGCGAGGCCCGCGAGTACGTCGAGCCCGTGCCGGTCGAGACGAAGGACCTGTCCGATCACCTGCGTGAGCAGGTGCGGCTGCTGGATCTTACCCCGCGCCAGCAGCTGCTCGCCGAGGAGTTCATCGGAAACATCGCGGAAGACGGCTACCTCGGCGCCACGCTCGAGGAGATCGTCAAGGGTGCGAATCAGCTGCTCGAGGAGCACGCGGTCGAGTCGGAGCAGGACATCCAACCCCCGCTGTTCACGCTGGCCGAGGCCGAGGAGATGCTCCGCATCGTCCAGAAGCTCGACCCCCCCGGGGTCGGTGCCCGCAACCTGCGCGAGTGCCTCCTGCTGCAGCTCGAGGCGCGGGGAGAGACCGATACGCTCGCGTACCGGCTGGTGCGCGAAGCGTTCGACGACCTCAAGGCCCACCGCTGGAGCGACCTCGGCAAGCGCTTCGGACTCGACGCGGCGGAGGTGCAGAAGGTGGCGGACGACCTGGCCAAGCTCGATCCCAAGCCTGGGTTGCAGCATTCGTCCGCGAACGAGGCGTACATCATTCCGGATCTGGTGGTCGAGAAGATCGACGGCGAGTACAAGGTCTTCCTGAACGACTCAGGGTTGCCGCGGCTGCGCATCTCCAAGACCTATCAGGACATCGCGCGGGACAAGAAGAAGTTCCAGGGCGAGAACAAAGACTTCATTAACCAGCGGATGAACAGCGCGCACTGGATGATTCAGGCCATCGAGCAGCGGCGCCAGACCATGCTGAAGGTCATGAACTTCATCGTCGACCGGCAGCGCGAGTTCTTCGAGAAGGGCGTCGAATACCTCAAGCCGCTCACCCTGCGGGAGGTGGCCGACGTCATCAACATGCACGAGAGCACGGTCAGCCGCGTGACGAACGAGAAATACGTCCAGACGCCCCGGGGCCTCCTGCCGCTCAAGTTCTTCTTCTCGAGCGGGCTCTCAACCACCACCGGCGAGGACGCCAGCGCCCGCGCCATCCGCGCCCAGATTCAGAAGATGGTATCGGACGAGGACCCCAAGAATCCCCTCACCGACCAGCAGATCGTCGAGATGTTCGCCCAGAAGGGCGTCAAGATCGCGCGCCGGACGGTAGCC
>QHUC01000169.1 GCA_003221045.1 Gemmatimonadota bacterium
CCGGGGTTGAAGAACTCGGCCTTGGCGTACACGGGTGTGCGGATGCCCTGCGTAACCCGGTTCAGCCGGATCAGAGGCGTCCAGCCGATCGTCTCCAGGATGTTGACGTACGGCCTAGTGTGGGGGGCCATTCGTGTCCGGCTTCGCCCGCACGGTGTCTAGCCGGATGCGACTCGTGTCCACGACGCCCGGGAACGTGTCCCGCTTGACCGGCGCGGTGTCGCGGGGCGGAGCGCGAACAGGTGCGGCGGGTGTCCGCACCGGCGTCGGCGCGGGCCGGGGCGGTGTGGTGTCCGGCGCGCCTCTCAGGACGGGGCTCCCCGCCTGCGGGTGTCGAAACTCCACCGGCTGGAGGAACGCCGTCGCGATCGGCAAGCCGTGCCGCCGCGCGGGTGCGAAACGGAGCCGGCGCGCCCCGGTCAGCGCCGCCGAATCGAGGGCCGGATAGCCGCTCGATTCGGCCACCCGGCTCGACTCCGGCAACATACGTCCGAGCGAATCGACGAACAGCCGGAGTACCACGTCGCCTTCAACTTTCTGATCGTATGACCGCGGCGGGTACTGGATCGGCGAGTCGCCGTTGAGTGCCACGGGCGGCTCCTGGTCGGCAGGGGCACCGCCGGTTCCTCCGCCAGCGTCATCGGCCGGGGGTCTGCTCCGGCATGCCGCACCCAATGCGAGCGCACCCGCGAGGACGACCCGCCAAGTCATCATGCTCCCTCCGTGAGCTGCTTTTTCCACGCCGCGAGCCGGTTCAACGCCTCGAGCGGCGAAAGCGCGTTTACGTCCAGGCCGCCGAGCTCGGCGAGCAGTGGATGCGGCGCGGCTGGGGGGGCAAAGAGGCCGAGCTGAGCGGCGTCGGGCGACGGGGGCGGCGTCTGGCGCGCCACGTGATGACCCGCTTCGAGGAGGGCGAGCACCTGCCACGCCCGCTCCACCACCGGGGCCGGGAGCCCCGCCAGTTGCCCGACGTGAATGCCGTAGGAGCGGTCGGCGCCGCCGGGTTCGAGCCGGTGCAGGAACACGATCTCCTCCCCGGCCTCACGCACGGCAACGTTGAAGTTGCGCGCGTGGGCGAGTTCCTCGGTGAGCTGCGTGAGCTCATGATAGTGGGTTGCGAAGATCGTCTTGCAGCCGATCGTGTTGTGCAGAAATTCCGTCACCGCCCAGGCAATGGCGACGCCGTCGTACGTGGATGTCCCGCGTCCGATCTCGTCGAGCAGCACGAGGCTCCGCGCCGTGGCCCCATGGAGGATCGCGCTCGTCTCGCTCATCTCGACCATGAACGTCGACTGGCCCCGCACCAGGTTGTCCGACGCCCCGACCCGGGTGAACAGGCGATCGACGACCCCGACCACCGCCCGCCGCGCGGGCACGAACGAGCCCATCTGGGCGAGCAGTACGGTTAGCCCGACCTGCCGCAACAGCGTCGACTTCCCGGCCATGTTGGGCCCGGTGAGCACGATCACGCGCGCGGCCTCGTCCAGCCGTACGTCGTTCGGAATGAAAGCCTCGCGCGCCATCATGCGCTCGACCACGGGGTGGCGGCTCGCCTCGAGGTCGATGACGAGTCCCGCGTTCACCTCGGGCCGGACGTAGCCATCACGATGGGCGACGTCGGCCAGCGCGCCCCACACGTCGAGCCGCGCGAGCGCACCGGCCGTTCCCTGCGTCCGGCCGATGGCCGCGGCCACGCGGGCCCGAAGGGCGTCGACGAGCTCCGCTTCGCGCACCATGATCCGCTCTTCGGCCCCCAGCACCTTCGCTTCGTACGACTTGAGCTCCGGGGTCACGAACCGCTCCGCCCCAGTCAGGGTCTGGCGCCGCTCATAATCCGCCGGCACCCGATCGCGGTGCGCGTTCGTCACCTCGAGGTAGTACCCGAAGACCTTGTTGAATCCGACCTTCAGTGACGAGATGCCGGTGCGCTCGCGCTCGCGAGCCTGCAGCCCAGCGATGTACCGTTTTCCGCCGTCGCGTGCGTCCTTGAGATCGTCGAGCTCGCGGTCATACGCGGCGCGGATCGCATCGCCGTCCGCCGCCTGCGCCGGAGGACGGTCGACCAGCGCGCGAGCCAGCTCCTCGCCCAAGTCCTGGAGGAGATCGAAGCGATCCGCGGCTTCTTCGAGCGGCGCCGCGTGGCTACGGTCTTCCAGACCGTCGAGCGCGCCGCGCACGTCCGGCAACCTGAGGATCGAATCCCGCAAGGTGCCCAGCTCCCGGGGCGTGGCGCGCCCGAGGGCGGCACGGCTCGCCAGGCGCTCCAGGTCACGGACACCGTCCAGGGCCCCGCGCAACCGTTCGCGCCCGCGTGTGTCGGTCGTGAGCACCTCCACCGCGTCGAGCCGGGTGTTGATGGTCGCCGGATCCACGAGCGGCGCCAGCAACCACCGGCGCAGCAGGCGAGCCCCCATGGGAGTCGTCGTGCGGTCGAGCACTTCGAGCAGCGTGGACCCGCCCCCGGGGCGGAGTGGCTCCACCAGCTCGAGGTTGCGTCGCGTCATCTCGTCGAGCGGCAACAGGTCGCCGCTCCGCAGGATGCGGGGACGAGCGACGTGTGGCAGGCCACCGGGCTTGAGCTCCCGGGCGTACCGGAGCAGTGCCCCGGCGGCGCCCAGGGCCGCGCGATCGCCCGCTTCGATCCCGAGCCCGTCGAGCGACGCCAGGCGGAACGCACGGGCCAGGTCTTCACGCGCGAGCTCCGGATCGAACTCCCATGCCTCGCGCTCGACCCGCACGGCGCCCGGGGGCGCGCACGCGGCGCCCGAGGGCAGCACGACTTCGAGGGCCTCGTAGCGGGCCAACGACGCGGTGAGATCGTCCAGGGCGACGGTCTCGATCAAGAGCTCGCCGGTCGTGAGATCGAGCGCCGCCAGCCCTGCCTGCGCGCCCCGCGGGTCGAGGGCGAGGAGAAAGTTGTTCCGGCCCCGCTCCAGCCAGTCGTCGGCCAGCACGCTCCCGGGCGTGACGGTCTCCACCACTTCCCGCCGCACGATGCCCTTCGCGAGCTTGGGATCCTCGACCTGCTCGCAGATCGCCACGCGGTGCCCCAGGCCGATCAGCCGTCGCAGATACTCAGTGCCCGCCTTGACCGGCACGCCGGCGAGCGGCACGTCTGCGGCGCCCCCGTTGTTCCGGGCCGTGAGGGTAAGTCCAAGCTCGCGGGCGGCCACGCGGGCGTCGTCCTCGAACATTTCGTAGAAGTCGCCCATGCGGAAGAACAGGATGGTATCCGGGTACCGCGCCTTGATCTTGCGGTATTGCTGCATCAGGGGCGTGTCGTTCTCGACGCGCTGGCTCACGACTCCTCCACCACGAACGGCTGCCCGCCGATTCGTGTCTTGAGCCGCTTTTGCGCCTGCACCGCTTCATCGTGTGTTGCATACCGCCCGACGCGGACCTTGAAGAGGCCGCTCGTGTCCCGCACCACCCGAGCGTCGAACCCCATCACCTTCAGGCGCGTGAGTATCTCGTCGACCTGGGCGGCGCTCTTCACCGCGAGCACCTGCACTGCGTACGTCGCCGGTTTGGCTTGACTGTCGCCTGGCGCGGGGGGCGGAGGGGTGGGCGAACCGCTCCCGAGCGGCGAGCAGCGTGTGGCATAAAAAGCGACCTGGTTTCTGAACTCCACGTCGGCGCCGGCACCGTCCAGCGCCTCCCTGATCAAGCCGCATCCGTGCACATCGTCCTTCAGATCGAAATACGCCCGCGCGCCCCAGAAATCGGCGCGGGTCTTGAGCTGAGAATCGGGATAGTCGAGCCGCAGCCGCTCCGCCGCCTGCACCGTGGCCGCGGGGTCGCCCTGGGCGAAGTAGAGCTGCGCGAGCAACACGAGCGCCGAGTCGGCCCACACCGAGCGGCCGTATTCCACCACTACGCGCTGCAGGCTCGTCGCAGCGGTCGTGGCGTCCGCCGCGATGCGGCCTGCCGTGAACAGGGCACCGGGGTAGAGCGAATCCTGTGGGGACAGTCTCGCCACCAGCCGCCGGATCATCGCACGCGCGGAATCGGGTCGAGTCTGGGCGATCCGCAGCGCGGCCGCGCGGACGGTGTCGCTCTGGGCGGACAGTTGGACCGTAGGACCGATGGACAGGATCAAGCCCGCGAATGCGATCCACGGTCCGACTCTCACGCCGCCTCCCGCGCCAGGACGCTGAACGACAGCACGAGCTGCTCCACGATTCCAGCCTCGTCGCTCAGCGTAGTCGTCTTGAGGGCCCGATCCGCGTCGAGTATCAGGCGCAAGGCGTTCTCGAGCTCAGCCGTGGTCCACAGCCCCGCCCAGCGGGCCCACCGTGCCGCCGTCTGCTCCCAGCTCCCGAGCCCGTAGGGGCGCGAGCTTCGCAGGTGCCCGAGTAGGACCGACTCGAGGCGACCGCGCGGGGTCCCCCGGTCGACCTCTGCGCGGGCGAGCGCCGTCCCGACCAGAGCGCTCCCGAGTGCGCTCACCATACGCACGCCGTTCATGCCTGCCTGCTCGAGCACCGGCTCGACCAATCGCGCGGCCGTCGCAAACTGGCGCTCGAGCGCCGCGTCAACGAGGTCCTGGAGCGTCTCGCCGCGGCGCACGCCGACCAGGGCCGCCACCTCCTCCCGGGTCACCGGCCGTCCGGCCTCTCTGGCCAGTGGCGTGAGCTTCTCGAGCTCGCTGGCGAGGGCGCTCAAATCAGTTCCGACGGCTGCGAGCAGGAGCTCCCTGGCTTCCGGCTCGAGCGAGAGGTCTAGTTGCCGTGCCCGCGCGGTCATCCACCGCTCGAGGTCGGCCGGCGAAAGCGTATCGAGGAACACGACCGTAGATCGCCGGGTGAGCTCGGGGTCGGGCGGCTCGCCGGCTCCCTGCACCAAGACGAGCACGGTAGTGGGATTGGGAGCCTCGAGGTACCGGAGGATTTCCCCACGAACCTTGGCGTTCTTGCGCAGCTGCTCGAGCCCTCGCACCACCACGGCCCGCGTTGGGGCGAGCATCGGCGGCGTGTTCACGAGCGCGTGAAACGACTCCGGATCCAGGTCGGCGGCGGTGCGCTGATCGACGTTGAAATCGCGGGAGCCAGACTCGACCGCGCGCTCGAGGAGGGCGCGAACGGCTTCGTCCTTCAGGACGTCCTCCTCGCCGTGGAGATAGTAAATGGGATCAGGCGCGCGCTGCTTCAGGCTCCGGAGCAGCGCGTCGAAGGTGAGCGCCCCCATACGGGGCGGAAGTTACCCCGGCCCCGAGTCGAGAGAAAGCCTACCGTCCAGCGGATGCGGGCTCGATGAGGGTCGGGCCGTCCGACGCCGGGCTCGCGGCGAACACGCCGGCCCGCGGGTCTTGGAACGAGACTACCGGGACTCCGGCCTGCAGGACCGGCTTGGGGAACGGGACAGGGGGGAGCGCCGGGGCGTGAGCAACCGGTGTGCGCCGTACGCCTTCCAGCGCCACGAGTGCGAGAGCCGCGGCCACGAAGAGCGCCGCCGCCAAACCCGCGCCCGTTGGCACGGCGCCGATGGCGCGGCGCTCCCGTTCGAGCCGGGCGTCGAGCCGGCGCCGGAAATCGCGCGAGGGCTCGATGGTCCCGGCCGCCTGTAGCGCGAGCACGCCGCGCCGCACCGCCGTGTCGTAGCGGCGGCAGGCCGGGCACTGCACGAGGTGGCGCTCGAAGCGGCGCAGCTCGCGCGGGGCGGTGATCAGCCCATCGCGAACGTCCGTGTATCGCTTGAGAAACTCAGCGCAAGTCATCGGTGCGACAATCTACTACCGCGGAGGTAGACGGGGGGTTCCTCGGGCCGGACCGATCAGTTGGGCGAAGCTGTTGCGGGCCCGGTTCAGCCGACTCTTGACCGTCCCAAGGTTGCACCCCGTGATGTCGGCGATTTCGGCATAGCTCTTTCCCTCGAGCTCCCGGAGGACGAACACCGCCCGATGGTGGGTGGGCAATTGGCTCACGCACTGATCGACCGCTTCCTTGAGATAGCGCTTGCGGTAGAGATCGTCCGGGCGAGCCGTGGCGTCCTCGAACTGGAGCGGCCGGTGGTCGGCCTCCCAGTGCTTCTTGATGGTCTGAAAGAGCACGAGCGGGTTCCGGCTGCGATTGCGCAGCTCGTTCTTCGCGAGGTTCGACGCGATCGTATAGATCCACGTCGAGAACTTCTTCGTCTGATCGAACCGGTGGAGGTGGCGGAACACCCGGATGAAGACTTCCTGCACCAGGTCTTCCGCGCGCTCCCGATCCCCGATCGTTCGGTTGATGAAGTTCAGCAGGCGGGTCTGGTAGCGGTCCACGAGCGTGCCGAAGGCCTGGGGATCGTCCGCCAGGTGCTCGAACACGAGCCGGCCATCATCGAGGTCGTGCAGCGCCTGGCGCTCGAGAGCGCGCGGCGTGGCGACCGGCTGGCTCCTCTGGTTCAGGGTTGCTCGCATGAACGGCTCCGGCGTTCGAGACCACGGCGTCGGCCCTCTACATAGATACGGCACGAACCGTACCCGTCGCACTGCCCCGTGTTAACCCGCAGTGGTTGCACGGCTTCGACCTGACAAGCTCCTGGAGTCGGCACGACACGGCGTCCTCCGCGGGAGACAGGGTGCCGCTACACTCGGAGGACGAACGCAGCCATATAAAGGATAGCCACAATGCTCTTTGCGTCACGGACTTCGCCCGCCTTGATACGCGCCAAGACCGCCGAAAGAGCCTGGGGGACGACCTCGATGAACTCGTCGCGCTCACGCAACGGTGTCCCCTGCTCGAGACCGCTCGCCAGGTACAAGTGAATGACTTCGTCGGTGAAGCCGGGCGTCGTAAAAATCGCAGTGAGGCGCTCGAGCCGGGCCGCCCTGACCCCGGTCTCCTCCAGCAGCTCACGCCGTGCGCACGTCTCCGGATCCTCGCCGGCGTCGAGGGTGCCCGCCGGGATCTCCCAGAGGAAACCTCCAGCGGCGTAGCGGTACTGGCGGATCAGGAGGATCGTGGGATCCTTTTCCCGTGGGTCGGACACACAAGGCACGATGGCGGACGCGCCCGGGTGCCGGATCACCTCGAGCTGGCCCGTGGAGCCGTCGGGGAACTGCACGTTGTCGACGTCGAGCCGCACCACGCGGCCGGTGTACACCCGTCGGCTCTCGAGCTGCATGACGATCCTCTAACGGTTGAAGATCCAGGTGACAGGGACCTTGAAGCCCTCGGCGAAGTAGTACGCCGCATTGCGTCGGGGATTCGAGCGGATCGGTGAATTCGGCGCCGGTGACGTGAACGGCGCCAGGCCGAGGTGGGTCGCGATGATCTGAAGCCGCAGCATGTGAAACCCGTCGGACACGAGGAGCACGCGCCTGCTGTCCTTGCCCGAGAACCAGTGGGCCACACCCTCGAGCGACGCCGCCGTACTGGTCCCGGCCGGCAGCGCGACGACCGCCCCCTCCGGGAGGCCGGCCTTCAAGAGGTAGCGCCGTCCCACCTCCGACTCGCTGACCGTGTCGCCCGAGCCGACGTCGTGGCCTGATCGTGCGCCCCAGCGAGCGCCACCGCCACCACGACGGCGGCCCAGCCCAGGGCGAGCGCAATAAGGCCAGCGGCCGCCGCCACGAAACGGCGGCGCAAGTTCCAGAAGGGCATGGGGGAAAGACAACAAGGGAAGCGGAAAGAAGGAAGGGGGTTAGAGGCTCAGCCAGTAGTTCAGCTTGACGAGCAGGACGTTGGTGGGGGGGTCGAGAAAGATCTCGTGCGCGACGTAGTGCCCGAGGTCGAGCGTCGGATCGAGCACGTTGGTAAAGCGTGACTGCGACCACACCAGGAAGAGGGTGGATCCGGGTCTGTATTCCCAGCGCAACACGGCATTCGAGCGAAGCGACCGGATGCGAGAGTCGGGGTTCGAGAATTGAATCGTGTCTTGCGTGGAGCCGAGGCCCGCCGGGTGGACGGTGTAGACCGCGCTCGCCGAGTCGTACGTGATCGGTGGGTTGGTGCCCTGCCCGTAGACGCTGAAGGCGTAGGTGTGGGGCGCCGCGAGCTCTTTGAACGTGGCGTAACGGCCGGAGAACGTGAATGGTTGCACGTACAGCTGAAAGCTCACGGTCGGCGTGAACGTGACGTTGAGTCGGGTGGTCAGGTCGAGCTGCCGCTGGGTTAGCTCACCGAAGATGTAGCGGGCCCCGTACGTCGTCGTGGCAGCGGCGTCGGCATGCGTCGTGACATACTGGGCTCCACCGAACCCCTTCACATAGCTGGGTCCGAACTGAAGGGACACGGCGGCGCTCGGCCGCACATTAATCACGGGGCTTACCGTGATGGACCAGCTGCCGCCGGCATCGTGGAAATACTGGGCGTTCAAAGTCCCGTTCACGGGTTGACGCGTGTCAGACGTGATGGTCGCCCCCGCCGACCACTGGGCCGGTGCCAGGGCCGCCGGCCCGCCCCGAGTGAGCCGATCGTCTACCCCCTGTTGCTGCTGATAGACGAAGAAGTTGCCGCTCCAGTAATTCAGCAGTTGTCCGAAGACGTTGACGTCACGACCGAGCTGGATCCGCTCGCCTCCGTAATTCCAGGCGAACGCGAGCGGGTCGAACCCGATACTCGCTTGCCGGAACATTCGGCCCGGCTTCGTCCACCGGTACCCTACGAACAGATCGCCCGCAGCGCGATCGGTGCGGCGCTGGAAGCCGAGGTCGTTTACTTCGAACCCGGGTGACGTGGTGCTGAGTGCGAACCCCCAGTTGGCGTTGCCGCCCTCCTTGTTGACGGAGAGATCGGCGCCCAGTCCGGACAGAGACGTGCGCCGGGGGTCGTAGCGCTGGCGCAAGTAAGCCGCATCGGGCCGCTGGTAGTACCGTGTGGACTGCTCCTGAGCGAGCCGGAGGGCGAGCGTGTCGCCGGTGACGTAGGTCGCGCCAACCGAGGCGTAAATGGCGTATTCATTGTTCGCCCAGCGGTGGTAGAAGTCCGCCGCTCCGACATATCCGCCGCTCCGAAGAGAATCCAGCGGGGTGCTGTTATCGCGCCGATCGACGGCGGTGGCAAGGAACCCGTACCCCGTGTGCCCCCCGACCTCACGCCGCACCCGGGCGACGACGTAGTTCGTCAACGGCTCCACGTCCTCATGCCAGACCGAACCTCCTGCAGCGAAGCTCGCCTGCTCACGCGCCGTCACGGCATCGAGCACGCCCACGGACCAACCGCTCGGCGTCTTCCCCGTCAGCTTCGCGGCCCCGAGAATGGTGGTATGGGTCGGCAGGTCCATGAACCCGTCCGTCGGCGCCTCCGGCTCGAGCGACGGGGCGCGGCCGACGCGGCGCGTGTAGAAATACTGCGGCGTGTTACCGAATTGGATGTAGGGGCCGGTGCCGCCGAAGGTGAAGATGCTTGCCCCCTCCACGAAAAACGGCCGTCGCTCCTGCAGGAACTGCTCCACCGTCGTGAGGTTCACGAACGCCGGGTCCGACTCCACCTGCCCAAAGTCTGGGTTCACGGCGGCGTCGAGTGTGAGGTTGGAGGTGAGGCCGTACTTCAAGTCGAGCCCGGCCCCACCGAAGTAGCTGTGACCGTGGTCGAATGGGTTGCCGGCACCGGGATTGTCGTACGTACCCCGGCCGAGCGTGTAGGGAAGGACCTCGAGTCGCCTGGGCGCGGGAATGTCGTGCAAACCCAGGAGGTGACCAAAGCGCGAGGCGTACCCAGTCTCGGTCTTACGCTTGAACGCCCATTGGCTGAACTGATTCTTGCGGAACACCCATCGGAAGAAGTTCACGCCCCACACCTGGTCGCGTACCTGCGGAAACCGGAGCTGCGAGAACGGGATCCGCATCTCCACCACCCAGCCGAGCGAGTCGATCGCGGTCGCGACGTCCCATACCGGGTCCCAGGAGCGGTCCCCGATGAAGAAGTCGTTGCTGCACAGGTCATCCAGCTTCACCCCGGCGGGGTTGACGGCGAACTCGAACGCCGTGCGATGATCGTGGTAGCTGTCAAAGTCGACGTAGAAGACGTCGCTCTGGGTGTCGTCGTCCCGGCGGCCCAGGCGGCGGGAAATCTTCGACGGCTCGGCGTCGTACAGCCGCGCACCGACATAGATCGCGGCGTCGTCGTACAGAATCATTACGGTCGTCGATTCGCTCGGCGATTTTCCCTCGTCGGGGTCCGTTTCGAGGAATCCGCGCGCGAGGTGCGCCAGTTGCCACGCAGGGTCGTCGAGCCGGCCGTCGAGCGTCGGTGGGTGCTCGACTCGCACTGCGGTGATCGTGGGTACCGGGTGCCCACCGGCGTGGGTCAGCGCCGCCGAAGAGGGAGACTGCGCGAGCAGCACCGCGGCGAGCAGGAGCACGAGGCGACCACCTCCCTGACGGTCGGGCGGTTCCTATACCCCGAGACCCGCCGATCTGGGGCGTCGGGCTGTCAGGGTTTGGTCAACAGCTCTTCGAATAGCGCGAGCGCACGGGGGTCGTCGGATTGACCGAGCCAGAAGAGGGCTTTGCGGCGGACCTCCCGGTCCGGGTGGGTCCGCGCGATGCGGATGAGGGCGGGGACCGCGTCGCCATCGCGCTGTTGCGACAGAGCGAACACGGCCTGCTCTTTCACTTCGCGGTCCACGCCTCCTTCGTCCACGAGGTCGGCGAGTCCGCGCGTAGCGGCATCGCCCGCGGCTTGACCCAGCCAGAACACCGCTTGGCGACGGGCTCGCCCGGGGACGCGCTGGTCCCGGGCGAGTTGCAGAAGGGTTTTCCATACGGTGACCGAGTCGGCGAGGACCGCGGGAAGGATTGCGTCCTCGCCCACCCTCCCGTCCGTCCCGCGGGCCAGATCGAGCAGGTACTCGGTTGCATCGCGTGACGACACCATGCCGAGGTCCGTGATGCCCGGCCCGACCGGGATGGCCCAACGCCCGCCCACGTACGTGCGGAGTGACTGTACCGCGCCTTTCCGCACGGTGAGCGACACGCGCACCGGCCCGGGCTCGCAGTCGTACTCGACTTCATCGCCCTCGAACCGGCCGTCGAACATGATCGTGTGCCGGCCATCAGGACGAGCACCACCCGCCGACTCATTGGTTGATGATCTCCATCAGGGCCTGCACCGCCCGTGGATCGTGCGATTGTCCGAGCCAGAAAACCGCCTTCTTACGCAGCTCGGTATCCCGCTCGGTCTTCGCGATCCGGATCAGCTTGTCGAGCGCCGCCGCCTCGTGGCGCTGGGAATAGACGAAGATCAGCTGCTCTTTCATCTCCTGGTTCTGCATGCGGTCGTAGAGGCCTACGAGCTGGTCGAGGTTTGTGCCGGTCTGGCCCGCCCAGAACAACGCCTTCTTGCGCATCTCGACCGGCTCGCGGTCGCTCAAGGCGATCTCCATGAGCCAGCGGCCGTTATCGTCCCCGCCCATCTGAGAGAGCGAGAAGATCACCTTCTCCTTCAACTCCTCGCCCGTAAGCCTGGTGTAAAGGGCTCGCAGGAACGCCGCGTTCTCGGGCGACCGCTGCTGGCCGAGCCAGAAGATCGCCTTCTCCCGCGCCTCGTCGGGCGATCGATCGTTGGCCGCGTAATTCCGGAGGATCTCCCCGGCGCGTCCCTGCCGGATCTGGGAAAGCGCGAAAATCGCCTTGTCCTGAAGCTCGGGGTCGGTGGCGGTCCGCAGGATCGAGTCGAGGGCAGCCACTGCCCGGTCGCTGCCGACCTGCGACAGCCAGAACACCGCTTGCTGTCGGCACTCGGAGTCGGGGTCGTTTCGGGCCGCGTTGAGCAGGATGTCTTCCGTCTCGGCACCGCGCTTTTGCGACACGATGAACACTGCCTTGCGGCGCAACCCCGCAGAGCATGCGTCGCGCCGCATGAGGACCTTCTTGAGGATCGGCAGTGCGTTCGTCGCGTCCATTTGCAGCAGGCCGTTGAGCGCCGCGATCCGCACGTCGTCATCGTCGTCCTCGTCGGGGCAGGCCTGTCCGGCGACGTGGCGCCCGACCTCCGGGGGCTCGGGCGGCTGCGGCGGTTCCGGTGGCTGCGGCGGCTGGGGGGCCTGTGGCGGCTGGGGCGGTTGCGCTTGTATCGAGAGCCAGCGTGCGGCCTCTTCGTCGCCCTGCTTGGCTAGCGCGGTCTGGACACGCGCGAGGAGCGCGTTGCCGTCACGCAAGGTGGCCGCCTTGGGGTACCGCCGTTGCTGCGTGACGAGCAGGCTGCGCGCCTGGTTGAGATCGTCGTTCTTGTACAGGGCGAACGCGGCCCAGTAGAGGGCATCCCCGGCTCGGGTCGAGCTCGGATAGCGCCGCGTCAGATCACCGTACAGGTTCGCGGCACTCGTGTAATCGCCACGGTTGAACGCCTGACGCGCCGCCCGCCAGAGCGAGTCGGTCGGGTCCTGCTCGTCCTGCCATGCCCCGGCGTGGAGCGCATCGAGTGCCAGCGCTGGGGCGACCGGGGGCACAACGATCGGCTGCTGGAGTCCCAAGACGGCCGCTACTACGAGTTGTACGCCTTGCATCACAGCGCTCCTTGTGCGCGCGCGACACCTGGGCCGGACGGGCTCGCCGTCCGGAGTCGCAGCAATACGCTTCGTTGTTCCAATCCCTGATTGATCAACTGCACGTCCTCGCGATCGGCACCCGCCGGTAGCTGCGCGATCTGGGCGAGTAGGCACTCCAAGTCTTCGA
>QHUC01000170.1 GCA_003221045.1 Gemmatimonadota bacterium
CCGGTGTACTTCGTCGCGTTTGGTTCGGGATCGGCCCGGACGCGGGCGCGAGGGCAGATGTGACGCGAGTGTGACATGTTCTCGGATTGACGTCGTTTCCGACCGCAGGCATGTTTTACCCGCCCTAACACGTCCCCTCAGATTCTCGGGAGTCCTTCAAGATGAAACGCTTCGTCTGGTCGGTCGGCGCTCTCGCCGCGGCAGTTTTCGCGGGCGCGACTGCACTCGGCGCCCAGGGGGTAACGACGGCAGCGGTGGCCGGGGTCGTGACCGACTCCTCCGGCGCACCCCTCGAGGGTGCGCGCGTGGTCGCGCTACATGCACCGTCAGGAACTGCGTACGCTGCGGTGACGCGGGCGGACGGCCGGTTTACCATCCCCGGCATGCGGGTCGGCGGCCCGTATCGCGTGAGTGTTACTCGCGTGGGCTATCGGCGGGAGGTGCAAGACCAGATCGAGTTGACGTTGGGTGGGACGGCCGATCTGCGGTTCACGCTGGTGCAGGCGAGTGTGGAGTTGGAGCCGGTCACGGTCACGACCACGACCAGCCCGGTGTTCAGTGCCGAGCGGACCGGGGCCGCGACGACCATTTCCACGGCACAGATCGAGCACCTGCCGACCATCAGCCGTCGGGTCGAGGACCTCCTCCGGCTCACGCCCCAGTACAGTCCTCAGTCCTTCGGGTTTTCCTTCGCCGGCCAGGACAACCGGCTCAACAACATGACCATCGACGGCTCGTACTTCAACAACTCGTTCGGGCTGGCCGGGCAGCCCGGCGACCGAACCGGCGTAGCGCCCATTTCGCTGGACGCCCTCGAGCAGGTCCAGGTGAACGTGGCGCCGTACGACGTGCGCCAGGGCAATTTCGTGGGCGCCGGCATCAACATGGTCACGAAGAGCGGCACCAACGAGTTCAGCGGTTCGATGTTTTACAATGGGCGCAACGACAGCTTCGTCGGCACCAGTGCAGGCCCAATCACCTTCAATCCGGGCTCGTTCAAGTACCACGACATCGGAATCGCTCTCGGCGGACCGATTATTCGGAACCGCCTGTTCTTCTTCGGCAGCTTCGAGAACGATGGTCAGACGCAGCCGGGAACCACATTTCTGGCCAACGACGGCACGCAGACCCCCGGCGGCAATGTCACGCGGGTCCTCGCATCGGACCTGGACGCTCTCAGCAGCTACTTGAAGACCAACTTCAACTACACGACCGGCCCGTATCAGGGGTACAACTTCAAGGTTCCGTCGACACGGTTCCTGGCGCGGATGGACTACAACGTCAACGACCGGAACAAGCTGAGCCTGCGTTTCAACCTGCTGAACTCGAGCTCGGATATCCTCGTATCGAACTCCAGCTCGTTGGGCTTCGGGAGTCGCCGGACCAGCTTGAACTCCCTGAACTTCGCGAACTCGAACTACGCCATCCTGGAGAACATCCGCTCCGTGGTGAGCGAGTGGAACTCGTCGATCGGGAGCAACATGTCGAACAGCGTGATCGCCGGGTACAATACGAGCGATGAGAGCCGCAAGAACATCAGCCCGCCGTGGTTTCCCCTAGTGGAGATTCTCCAGGGTGGGACGAACTACACGACGTTCGGCTTCGAGCCGTTCACACCTGACAACCAGTTGCGCTACCACAATTACCAGTTCCAGGACAACTACAGCATCTATCTCCCGAAGCACTCGCTGACGTTCGGGGTGAGCGTCGAAAAGTATCACTCCACGAACGTGTTCTTCCCGGGCGCGCAGAGCGTCTACGTGTACAATTCGCTCACCGACTTCTACACCGACGCCAACGGCTACCTGGCCACCCCGTCTCGGATCACGTCCCCGGTCACCTTGCGCCGCTTCCAAGTCGAGTACTCGAACATCCCCGGGCAGTCAGAGCCGGTACAGCCGTTAGATGTGCTCTATGCGGGCGTCTACGCGCAGGACGAGTGGCGGCCGATCCCAAATCTGACGCTGACCGGCGGGTTACGGATCGACGCCCCCAAATTCGACAATACCGCATACGACAATCCAGTAGCGGACACCATGACGTTCCGCGACGCGAGCGGCGCACCGGTGCACTACAACAGCGGGAGCCTCCCGGGAGTCAACCTGCTGATCTCGCCGCGCCTGGGCTTCAATTACGATCTGCGCGGGGAGCAAAACACCCAGATCCGGGGCGGCACCGGCATCTTCACCGGCCGCCCCGCGTACGTGTGGATATCGAACCAGATCGGCAACACCGGGGTGCTCACCGGGTTCATACAGCATGACACGACGGTCAACTACCCGTTCAACCCGGACCCCGATCACTACAAGCCGACCTCGGTCACGGGCGGGCCTGCGTCGAGCTTCCAGCTCGCGCTCACCGACCCCAACTTCAAGTTCCCGCAGCTGTGGCGCAGCAACATCGCGGTCGACCAGCGCCTGCCCTGGGGGCTCACGGGCACGGCCGAGTTCCTCTATTCCAAGGATGTGAACGGCATCGCGTACATCAACGCCAACCTTCCGGCGCCGCAGGCGGTGTTCGGCGGCCCCGACTTCCGCCCGCGCTGGACGTCGAACCGGATCTACTCGGCCGTCAGCAACGCGGTCGTGCTCACAAACGAGGGCAAGGGGTACTCCTGGAACCTGTCGTTTTCGGTCGAGCAGGCGTTCCGCAGCGGGTTGTTCGCGAAGCTGGGGTACAGCTACGGCGTGAGCAAGAACACGGTGGACGCGGGTTCCATCGCGTCCGGCTCGTGGACCGGGAACGCCGTCTCTCTCGACCCAAACAATCCCGTGGCCGGGTACTCTCAGTTTTCACCGGGTCCCCGGATCTTCGGGGCAGTGGCTTACACTCACGACTTTTTTGGCGGCAGTCCGACGAGCGTGAGCGTGTACTTCGACGGGCGCAGCGCGGGCAACGGCAGCTATGTGTTCTCGGGCGACATGAATGGCGACGGCGCCTTCGGCAACGATCTGATCTACGTCCCGCGCAACACGAGCGAGATGAACTTCGTCTCAGACACGGTGGGTAAGTGTCCCGCATGTACCGTCTATACGCCGGCGCAGCAAGCGGCCGCGTGGGACGCCTTCATTAATCAGGATCCATATCTGCGGACGCGCCGTGGCGCGTACGCGGAGCGCAACGCCGTCTTCCTTCCGATGGTGTACCGGGCAGACATGAGCATCTCCCAGGACGTCGGCCGGAGCATCGGGGGCCGTCCGAACCGGCTCCAGATCCGGCTCGACATCCTGAACGTCACCAACTTGCTCGACCACAACTGGGGCGTGTCTCAGGACTTCGTGACCCTCCAACCGCTGATCTCCACCGGGGTCGACGCCAATGGCGCGCCGACGTACAAGCTGGCGACCCCGGGCGGTCAGTTGATCACGCATTCGTTTCAGAAGGTGGTGGCCACTGCCCAGCAGCCGGCGATCCTCGGCGTCTGGCGGATGCAGCTGGGCGTGCGCTATATGCTCGACTGGTAAGCTCCCGGGGCGGCAAGGCGCGACGCTTTGCCGCCCTTTTTGCCGCCCTTTTTGCCGCCCTTCCCGCCCTTTGTTGTCTACGTCCGCGCCTTTCGCCACAGCCACACGCCCGCCGCGCCGAAGAGCAGATTCGGCACCCACGCAGCGAACGCGGGCGGCAGCGCCCCGCCTGAGCCGACCGCCTTGGACAGCTGGAACATGAGCAGATCCACGAACGTGGTGGCGAGGCAGACCGCCACGCCCCACGCTGTCCCGCTCTGCGGCGTGGAGATCGCCAGCGGCGCGCCGAAGAGGGCGACGATAATGCACGCGAACGGCACGGAGAGCTTGAGCGCCCGCTCCACGCGGAGCTTCCGGGTGTCCGACCCGGAGCGCGCCAGCGCGTCGATGTAGCGCCCCAGCTCGGCGTAGCGCATCTCGTCGGGCGCCTTCGGCTGAGCCAGCAGGGCGGTCGGCGTCTCACGCAGCGCCTTGGTCCTGAGCCCCTCGAAGCGGAACGTCGGCTCCCGGCCCGGGCCGAGCAGGTAGCGCACGGCGCCCTTGGTGAGCGTCCAACCGCGCGTGGTCCGCGCGGTGTCGTAGGTGGCGCGCTGCGCGGCGACCAGAATCGTCGGGTAGTCCTCGCCCGTGCCCTCACGCTCCATGATCGGATCACGCATCTCCGCGCCGTTGGTCTTGAGCTCGAGCGAGCGGATCGAATAGACCCAGCCCCCGTCCGCGCGGTACACGAACGGGCTGAACCGGGATCCCGTGTTGGTCGGCGCCTTCTCCCCGAGCAGCTCGGCGCGCCGTGCGGAGGTGACCGGGGCGAGCTCCGTGAGCCCGAGATCGAGGACCACCGCCGCGAGCGACGCGAGCACCAGCGGCCGCACGATGCGATGAAACGAAATGCCGGACGCCTTCGCCGCCGTGAGCTCGGAGTGGCGCCCCAGGGTACCCACCGTGAACACCACTGCGAAGAGCACCGCCACCGGGAAGACGAGGGAGATGGTCTCCGGCAGATAAAAGATGTACGAGTAGGCGACCGCGCCCTTCGAGATTCCCCGGCCGAGGTACGTATCCAACTTGTCCGTGAGATCGATGACCATGACGAGAAACGGAAACCCGAGCGCGGCCAGCAGGAACACCTTGGTCCACTCGCGCGCCAGATAGCGGTCGAGCGTCTTCATCCCACCCTACCCACTGCCCGTTGCAGCACGCCCAGCATGGAGCGGGGCCAGCGGATGACCGCCCGCGCGGCGTCCGCGACGTCGCTCCAGTCCCCACCGTGCGGCGAATTCCCGGGCTTTCGGATCCGCCACAGCCCCACCAGGCCGACCGCGGCGAACAGGAGATTGGGCGTCCACATCGCGAAAAACGGAGAGACGATCAGCCGGTTGCCAAGCTCTTCCCCACCGATCAACCCGATGTAGTACACGGCGAACACCACGACGCTCAACCCGATCACGAGCCCCACGCCGCCCCGCTGGAAGCGAAGCGCGATCGGGGCGCCGAGCAGCGCGAACACGAGGCACGCGGCGGCGATCGCGTATTTCTTCTGGATCTCGACCTCGTACGTCGCCACGCGCGCGAGCGCGGCGCGCAGGCGTTGATCCTCGCCGACGCCAGCGCCCGGCGTGATATAGACGGCCGGTGGCTGAGGCTGGGGCTGGCGCGCCAGTCCAGCAGACGGCGGTGGCGGGGTCTTGGGAAATTGCGGCGGCACGTTGCTCGGACGTGGAGGCGCGGGCCGGGCCAGCGGTCGGGACGTCGGCTGTTGGGGCGCCTGAGCCCGCGCGGCTGGCGGCAGCAGCCACGTTCCGAGGCGCCGTAGGGCGCGGCAGTACAGGCCGACCGGCGCCGTGTCGGGTGCGTACGGGGTAGACGGGGCGGGCAGGATCGGGGCCAGGCCCGCCAGCCGGCGCAGGTCGTTCTCGATCGCGAGTCGGGTGTCGTCCGCGGCGCGCGCGGCATCACGGCGCGCATCGCCTGCGGCGAGCTGCATCTCGCACGTGGACATCTCGCGATCGCTCTTGTAGGTGTCGTTCTCGGTGCGCTGAAGGGTGTTGCTGACCCCCACCACCCGCATCTGGTTCGTGTGGAAGAAGGTGCGGTTGAACTGGGACGGATCCGTCCGATTCACTTCCTCGATCGCCCCGTCCTGGAGCGTCAGGAAGAGATCGCGCCCGCCCGCCGCGTACGCCATGCGCCCGCTGTCCGCGATGATGATGCGCCGGCGCTCGGCGTTGCCG